>JAVHOS010000001.1:0-2291 GCA_036170205.1 Ignavibacteriaceae bacterium
GTGTAATAATCAACTTCAGCATCTTCGAGGAGCGATTTAATTAACGCAATATCTCCCTGATTGAGTGAAGAAAATAATTCTACATAATTTTCTTTTGCTAATATTACAGGAGGAGCAACTGTAAAATCTATCAGAGCTTCACAGTTGGGGCAGTGGACTTTTCCATTGTACCTTTCATTTTCGGAAAGTTCAATCTCACTTCCACATCCGGGACAAATAATTTGTTCGGATAACTTCCCTGCAGGCATTTCTTTTTTGAACATCTCCTGACATTCTGGTTTTTTACAATAATAGAATTCGTTCCCTTCATCCAAACACAATTCACAGTAATCATTTCCGCAGCAATGACATATTGATAATGCTTCTCTTTTGGGATGGTTGATACAAGTTTTCATCATTTCACCTTTGCTGTTTATTTTTTAATTAACGAGACAAAGAACTCCATTTTGTGTTTGCAACTTACTGTTTCAGTAAACAAGTGTCAAACAGAAGGGAAATTCATTCATCCTCTCAATTTTTCCCAACCTCTATTTTGAAGATCACTGCCCATAAAATGATCTTATTATAATCAGGTTTAATAGTTGCACATCCGGACAACTATGCTTATCTTTGCATCGTATGAGTAATGAAAAAATAAGAACAGTGTTTTTGTATAAAGACTACTTTACTGACTTTTACGATAAGCAAAAGCAGAAAGTAAAAGACAAAATCATTTGGACTCTTAAACTAATTGAAACAATACAGCAAGTGCCAGAAGATTATTTAAAACATATTGAAGGCACAGAAGGACTTTATGAAATAAGGGTTCAACTTGGAAGCGATATTTTTCGCATATTTTGTTTCTTTGACAAAGAAAAACTTGTCGTTTTGGCAAATGGATTTCAAAAAAAGACCCGGAAGACACCAAAATCCGAAATTGAAAAAGCACTTAAAATAAAGGAAGAATATGAAGCAGAAAAGTAATTTAAAATCCCTCGACCAGTTTGTGGACGAACAATACGGTAAAAAAGGAACTTCCAAACGTGACAAGTTTGAGAAAAGCTACAAAGAATTTAAACTTGGTTTTCTTCTTCAACAAGCTCGACTAGAAAAAGGATTGACACAAGAAGAACTTGCTGAGAAATGCGGAACTAACAAGGGTTACATTTCCAAAATCGAGAACAACATTAAAGAAGTTCGAATTTCGACACTTCAAAAAATTGTGGAACTCGGATTGGGTGGACACTTAGACCTTTCAATAAGACTTTGATTTAACTGTTCCCATCAATAATCAGCATATTGTAATATCTCTTCTCACGATTTGGTTTGTTTAAACATTTTCACTACTGGCTTCTTATGCCATTTTGTTTTCAAAATCAATTCCCTTAGATTTGTCCCGTTCTTTTAAGATTGTTACGGTGTCCCGGTAAGAACGGGAATGATAGGGAATCCGGTGAGAATCCGGAGCTGTCGCGCAACTGTGAAATAACTGCTTCCAATGTGAGCGGTTAAAAGTCAGGAGACCTGCCGTACAAATTTTAATCAACCTTCGCGGGTAAGGTTGGATTAATGAAACATGTTTCGCCCATGCGTACCGTTTCGTAATTCATTTCTTTTTATCCCACGAAGTTACAACCTAATTTCAATTAACTTATTTTTATAGGAGTAACTTCTATGGCTCAAACTTTTTTTTCAATGGTTTTGCTTTTTCTATTTCTTTTTGGTTCGTTAGTAAACGCGGAAGGGAATAAATCAGGCAGCGATTCACTGCATACATATCATCTTTCCGAGGTTGTTGTTTCAGCTACTAAAACAGCTACACTTTCAACTCAGGTTGGTTCTGCAATCACTCTGATTGATAGAGAGCAAATTGCCCTTTCACAAAAAGGAACGGTTCTCGAATTACTTTCTGAAGTTCCGGGAGTTTCTCTTGCACAACAAGGTGGTGCGGGAAAACTTGCTACCGTTTTTTTGCGCGGCGCTAATCCGGGACAAACTCTTGTACTGCTTGACGGTGTTGAGATGAATAATCCCGGCGATGTTTCAAACGCATTTGATTTTTCCAATCTTCAAGCTTCGGATATTGAACGGATCGAAATTCTCCGCGGACCACAGAGCACGTTATATGGCTCCGATGCGCTGGCGGGAGTGATCTCAATCTTTACAAGAAAAGTATCTCAAGGATTAAACGCGTCTGCTCACCTTGAAGGCGGTTCGTACAATAGTTTACGTTCAAGCGTTTCGGTTTCCGGCAGGATAAACAAGTTAAGTTATTTAGTTTCGGCAAACGATTTCAAAACAAAAGGTTTTTC
>JAVHOS010000001.1:2391-6579 GCA_036170205.1 Ignavibacteriaceae bacterium
TGTACGTAATTTTAGAAAATATGCTGATGGGGTGGATGCAAACCATCCGACAGCTTCTTCTGATGCGCGTTATGACGGGACAAAAAAGAAAATTGAGTGGCTGAACACTATGAATGAATTAGATTCTCACCGCATTTCTTTTGGAGTTGATGCTGAAGAAGAGATTGCTGTCGCAGATTATTATTCCAATAGCGAATGGGGTTCTTATAATAGTTTTTTCCCTAAAGCAAGCACAACAACTTTCGGACTTTTTGCACAGGATCAAGTTACGCTAATTAAAAATTTTAACACAACACTTGGCGTTCGTTATGATAAACATAAAAAGTTCGGCTCGGTTACAACTTACCGAATCGCGCCGGTTTATTTTCTTGAAGAAACCGGAACAAAATTGCGCGCAACATACGGAACCGGATTTAAAGCTCCGTCACTTTTCAATCTTTTTGATCCTGCCTACGGCAACGCCGATCTAAGACCTGAAGAAAGTAAAGGATGGGATGTTGGTGTCGAACAATTTTTATTAAACGATAAACTAACTTTTGAAGTTTCTTACTTTCAAAATCAGTTCACCGATTTATTCGGATCTGATACAACCTTTAAAACAATTAATCTCGCTAAAGCGGAAACACAAGGATTTGAGTTTGGCATAAAATATAAATCAAATGGATTTGGTGTTTTCAACTTGTCATACACACTTACAAGTACAGCTGACAAAAGTGAAAACAGTCTGGACAAAGAGTTGCCGTTACTCCGCAGACCGAAAGAGAAAGCTTCTTTTTCAAGCTTCTTTTTCTTAAATGAAAATCTTAATCTCGGGTTCGAGGTTCAATACATCGGAGTTCGATATGATAAAGATTTTTCAACCTATCCCGTACAGCGTGTTCAACTAAAAAGTTATACGCTGGTAAATATGTCGGCTTCATATAAAATCACAAGTATGTTTGAAATTTTTGCAAAACTGCACAATGTTTTTGATAAAAAGTATGAAGAGATTTTAGGTTACGGAACAGAGAGACAATCTGTTTACGCCGGAATTAATTTTTCGCTTTAAGATAGTCTGGCGATGCATTAAATAGATACGTCATTTCGAGCGAAGTCGAGAAATGAAGGTTACACAACAGTCACACTTCGACTTCGCTCAGTGTGACACTAATATTGCTTTTAGCACAATTTCAAAGATTTATTTTTGTGCCTTAATTCCATTAGCAAATTTTGAATAAACATTGTAATTTTGAACAAATAGAAAAAGGAACTCCCATGAAAGAAAAAATATTATCAAATAAATTTCTTGTAATTACAGGAATGATTTTACTCGCCGCTATAAGCCGTTTGATTCCACATCCGTTAAACTTTGCACCTATAACCGGTATGGCGCTTTTTGCCGCTGTTTATTTTGATGAAAAGAAATTCGCGTTTGCCGTTCCGGTTTTTGCGATGTTTCTATCTGATTTAATTATCGGGCTTCATTCACAAATGGCAACTGTCTATCTTAGTTTTGTTTTTATTGTTGGAATCGGATTCCTCATTAAGAATAAAAAATCGGTTGGAACGGTTGCACTTGCTTCCGTAAGTTCTTCAATTCTCTTTTTTGTTATCACAAACTTTGGAATGTGGGCATTAGGAACTTTATACTCAAAAGATTTAGCTGGATTGCTCATTTGCTTCACGGCAGCAATTCCTTTTTTCCAGAACACCTTACTTGGTGATTTATTTTATACCGGTTTACTCTTTGGTGTTTATGAAGTTGTAAAGGTAAAATTACCCCAGACTGTAAAAATTCGTTAGATTTTCTTTGAATTATTTCAGAAACCTTCTCAGAAATTAATTATTCCGGGAAGGTTTTTTATTTTAATCGATTCTTGTATTTCTCTCCTCGCAGCAAAGCAAACTGAATTAATTTCTCAAGCACTTCATCATACGTAAAACCAGCAGCCTCAGTTGAACGCATAAATCCGGCTCCTTCAGTTAGATCGGGATTCGGATTAACTTCCAGAACAAATAATTCATTATCTGTAGAAAGTCTCATATCAATTCTTGCATAATCCCGAACGCCCATAGCTTTAAAAGCGGTTATAGCAATCTTTTCCGCTTTCGCTTGAATTTTCTTCGACAGTATCGCGGGACAAATTGGAATTGTTTTATGATACGCTTCGTGCATCGGATCCCATTTAGCCTGGTAACTTACAATATTGGCAAGATGGTCTGGCATTTGAGAAAAATCAATTTCACTAATAGGAAGCACTACAGGATTTTCGTCTCCCATTACGGCAACGTTTAATTCACGTCCCTCAATAAACTCTTCGATCAACGCGGCTTGTTTAAATTCGCTAAGAATATAATTGATCTTCGCATTCAACTCTGAGTTGTTGTGAACTACGGCGTTAAAATCAATTCCAACACTCGCATCTTCGTAAGCGGGTTTTACAATTATGGGAAACCGGAGTGAGTGTTTATATCTTTCTGCAAAAGTTTTTTTAAGCTCAAAATTGGCGGTTTTAATTCCGTACGAACCAAGTAACCTTTTTGTAAAAACTTTACTTTGGCAATTTGCCAATGCTAACGGAGGCGCTCCGGTATAGGGAATTTCCAAAAGTTCAAAAATTCCGGTTACATTCATCTCAAGTTTGGGATTATTATAGAACAATTCCACAAAGTTAAAAATAACATCCGGGCGCAGTTCGGTTAAATTTTTGATCAAAAGGTGAAAATCGTCCATCACGTTTAATGCATAGCAGTTAAACCCGCGCGCCTCAATTTTTTGAGCAAAAACATCATATTCCTCCATCGGAGTTTTATCTTCTATCTCAAAATAGGGGATAAAATTAAGTTTCTCTAAATTCGGAACTTCCCGTTTTACGTACAATTCGGGCGCGGGTTCGTTATAAATTACGGCAACCGTCTTTTTTGTCGGGTCAAAGTTGGGGATTCTCAATTCATTTTTCTTCATCTTTTTAAAAAATACCTCGATAAATTCATTTCGTTGAATTAAATTTACGATAATCAATTTATAATTAAAAACTTAGAATAGCGTTTATGAGTTTCTATCCTCAACCTTACAAATATCAGTGCGGACCTTTTGCTTTAAAATATGCGTTAGTTATGCTTGGACAATTTCAAAACGAAAATGAAATTGGCAAAAAAGCCGGCAGCAATTGGTGGTACGGCACCGATGAAATTGGACTTGCAAAAGCCGCAAAAGCTTATAATTGCAAAATGAAATATTTTCGCCGCGAAATTCCAAACGAAGCTTTAAAAGTATTGAACGATCATTTAAAAGATGGTTTTCCATGCGTGCTGAGTGTTGATAATTGGGAACACTGGTTCACGGTAATCAATTTTCAGCAGAATAAATATATTGTTGTTGATAGTGCGTTGGATAAGGTTATCGTCATTTATTCCCCGACACAGCTTTTAAAAAGATGGAAATATTTAGATGAAGAATCAGCCGATACAAGCTATGACGCTTATGCTGTTATCCCAAAATTAAAAGTTACAACCAAAGCTCACTTCTCATTAGAAAAAGCCCGCTATGTTATGCGTGAGCGGAATAAAAATCTTGCTGAAAAATGGGATACGTATTTTAATGATTTGATCTCCATCTGCCGCCCGCAATTTCCGAACAGTTACAAAACAATTTCGTTTAACGAATTTCTCCGCCGATATGAAAATATTCTTGTAAAAGAAGTAGCCAACTGGCACGGGACTCCCTCTTACCAGGAGTTGAGAAAAATATTGAAAAACTTCAGCTTTGTAGCTGAAGTTTATGACCTGGTGATCTATATCGATGATCAGAAGAAAGCGCTTGTTGATCTTTCTGCAGTACTGATGATGTACGCTTGCGGTAAATATGGGATGGATCCGATTTATTAAGTCACCTACGCAAAGTGTCTTGAACTTGCCCGTAATCGTGCTCTTAATCGTATTTAAAACCGAGCAAGATTACGATCATGAGCAAGAATAAGAATTTCATGCACAAGGCGGGTTATTAATTCTGAATTCCAAATCTAAATGTCGCGTAAAAAAGAGAATATCGAATAACGAACAATGAACACTGAATTATGATCGAGTGACTTCATAATTCGATTTTCTTGTTCGATGTTCATTATTATAACTTTCTAAAAACATCGCCAATTTTTACCTTAACAAAATCATTTTCTTCGTTTGCACAAATTCTCCAGCCCGGAGTTGATA
>JAVHOS010000002.1:0-6561 GCA_036170205.1 Ignavibacteriaceae bacterium
CTGCCTTTTCTTATTTTAAACAAAAAGAAAAATTCATGCAAAATAAAATATCCGAACTTATCCGTTTAAAAGAAATCTCAAAACTTGGCGGTGGAATTGAGAAGATTGATGCGCTTCACCAAAAAGGAAAATTAACTGCTCGAGAAAGAATCGAAATTCTTGTGGATGAGGGCTCTTTCCAGGAGATTGATGTTTTTGTTAAACAAAGATGCAAAGATTTTGGATTGGATAAAGTTGATTTTCTTGGAGATGGTGTTGTGTCCGGATTCGGTAAAATTCACGGAAAAGAAGTCGCTATCTACAGTCAAGATTTTACAGTACTCGGAGGTTCGCTTTCCGAGACGAACTCCGAAAAAATTTGTAAAATTATGAACACTGCGATGAAGTTAGGGATTCCCGTAATTGGATTAAATGATTCAGGAGGAGCGCGAATTCAGGAAGGAGTTATAAGTCTTGGCGGTTACGCAGATTTATTTTTATTAAATACCTTAGCGTCCGGTGTGGTTCCGCAAATATCCGTTATTCTTGGTCCGTGTGCCGGTGGCGCGGTTTATTCTCCCGCAATAACTGATTTTATTTTCATGGTGAAAAATTCGAGTTATATGTTTGTAACGGGTCCGAATGTAGTAAAAACTGTAACCCATGAAGATGTAACTTTTGAAGACCTGGGAGGCGCAGAAACGCATGCGTCGAAGAGCGGAGTTGCTCACTTTATTTTCGAAAATGAAATTGAAACATTAACTCAAGTTAGAAAGTTGATGGAATATCTTCCGCAAAATTTTATGGACAAAACTGCTGACAACGAATTTGATCATTCCTCATTAATTCCTCAGAAAAAGCTGGAAACCATTATCCCCGATACACCAAACAAGCCTTATGATATGAAAGAGATCGTGCATCTGCTGGTCGATGAAGATTCTTTTTTTGAAGTTCACAAAAATTATGCTGAAAATATCATTGTTGGTTTCAGCAGAATCGGCGGAATGTCAGTAGGCATTATTGCAAATCAACCTTCTTGTTTGGCTGGAGTTCTTGATATTAATGCTTCAGTTAAGGGAGCGCGCTTCGTCCGTTTTTGCGATGCATTTAATATTCCGCTGTTGGTTTTGGAAGATGTACCGGGATTTTTGCCGGGAACAGATCAAGAATGGAATGGAATAATTAAGCATGGTGCAAAATTATTGTTTGCTTTTGCTGAAGCTACAGTTCCAAAAATTACGGTAATAACCCGGAAAGCTTATGGTGGGGCGTACGATGTTATGAATTCGAAACATATTCGCGGGGATTTTAACTTTGCCTGGCCTTCCGCTGAAATTGCCGTTATGGGTCCGAAGGGCGCCGTGGAAATCATTTTCAAAAAAGAAATTGCTGCATCAGAAAATCCCGAAGCAGAACTAACTAAAAAGCTAAACGACTATGTGGAGAAATTTGCAAATCCCTACATAGCCGCCGAGCGCGGTTTTATTGATGATGTATTAACTCCTTCAGAAACAAGAGCACGGATAATCCAATCGTTCTCATTATTAAAAACAAAGGTTGATAAGAATCCGAAGAAGAAACACTCAAACATCCCTCTCTAATTTTTCATATTGTAACCTCTTGTTTTTTTATAATCTTAGAACATTCAGTTAAAATATTACTTGACTTACAAGGTGTTTTGTTTTATTTTGTAACCCATAGTAATTCATTTATTAATCGGAGCGAGAATGAGAAAAAAACCAATACGGCTTCTTGCTGTTTGTTTATTAGCTTTCGTGTTAACATCATGCGGAACTAATAAAGAAGCAGTTAAGAACGAACAAGCCGCTATAACGCAACCGGAAATTCAAAAAAGTGAAATAGTTTCCGAATTATTAGAACAAGCCCGTCAATCATATGTCTTAGCTTTAGCAAAACAAGAGATCAATAGTGTTTCAGAAGCTATAACTAATTACGAAAATGCTTTACGCATTATAAACAATTTAAGTTATTATCCCGGCATAGAAGAGAATGATGCCTACACGGAACTTTCCGCCTCAATAATTGATGACTATAAATCATATATTGATGGGTTGCCGGAGCTTCCCGAAAATGCTTCCTTTGCAGCTCTGGAAGAGTGGATCGGGAAATCTATTCCTGAACTAAGTGTTGCAAAAAATAAGATTTCTTCTGAACCTCAAGATAAAATAGTAATCAACTCTGAAATTCCTTTGGTTATGAACGATCAAGTACAGCAGTGGGTTGACTATTTTCAGGGCAAAGGAAAACACCACATGTCGCTGTGGTTAGCAAGGTCAGGGAAATATTTCCCAATTATGAAAGAGATTTTTGCCAAGGAAGGTACCCCGCAGCAATTAATGTTTCTTTGTATGATTGAGAGCGGCGTTAACCCTACTGCGCGTTCTTTTGCAGGCGCTGTTGGGTTATGGCAGTTTATACGTTCTACGGGTAGGATCTATGGTTTAACTTCTGATTTTCATTTCGACGAAAGAAGAGACGTTTTTAAATCCTCTAAAGCTGCAGCCAAACATTTAAAGGATTTATATAATTCTCTTGGAGATTGGTATCTTGCTTTAGCTTCTTATAACGCCGGTGAAGGAAGAATTCAAAGAGCAATTAGACGCTCGGGAACGAAAGATTTTTGGGAGCTTCAACAATATTTACCGAGAGAAACAAGAAGTTATGTTCCAACCTATATTGCTGCAACTTTAATAGCAATGGAACCGGAAAAGTACGGGTTTACTGATATAGAGTTTCAGAAAAAACTTGAATTTGAAACCATCAAAGTTTCGGAAGCCATCGATCTTGAATATTTTGCTAGCGCTTGTAGCTTGTCTGGGGAAGCATTAGCTGAGTTGAATCCTGAATTAACGATGAATTCAACTCCCGCCAATTATTTAGGCGGATATGATTTGAAAATTCCTTTAGGTACCCAGCATTTATTTGCCGCAGCATTAGAGAATGTTCCTCAAAGCGCGAAGAGACAATTTGCCTTTCATACGGTTAAGCGGGGCGAAACTTTAGCCAAAGTTGCTTCTCTGTATGGAATTTCAAAAACAGATTTAGCCGATGCCAACAACGTCTCTTTTAAAACAAGATTAAAAAAAGGAATTAGATTAAAGATTCCTTATAAATCTACCTTTACTGCAACAGATTTTGCTTATAACTCAAATGAAACTTCAGCTGTTGAAACTTCGACTGAAAACGCTGATGAAACAAATTCTGAAGAATATGTTTCTCCGTATAAAAATTTGAATAATGAAAAACTCGCTCAGCTTCCGTCACTGATGAACGATCCCAAAGATGCAGGTGCAGACGAATCTGTAGCTGATGAAAATGATGAGACAGTTGAACAAGATCAATCCGTTCAATTAAAACCTGCGGGTAAAGCCGTAGTTACTTACAAGGTTAAACAGAATGAGAGTCTTTTAGGCATCGCAGATCTTTTCAATGTTCGCGTAAGTGATATTAGAAACTGGAATAACATCCCGTACACTGAAACAATTAAAGTAAGTCAAACTTTAAATATTTACGTCCCGGAAGAAAAAGTAGAGTACTACGCCAGTTTAGATAACCAGACTTCACAAGAAAAAACAACAAGTTCCAATGTGGATGTAACCAAACATACTTGGACTTACTACAAAGTTAGAAGAGGAGATAATCTTTCTTCAATCGCTGCTAAGTACAAGGTTAGTCTTGCAGTTCTTAGAGATTGGAACAACTTAAAATCTAATAGAGTTGTTAAAGGGCAGAAACTTAAAATCAGCCGCGATCCTAAAAATACCAATTTTGCTTCACTTGAAGAGAAGAGTGAAAAGATGGGTGCAACTCAAAGAACGTTTAAGTATAAAGTACACCGAGGCGAATCTCTTGGTAAGATTGCAGATAAATTTGGTGTAAGAATAAATCAAATTCGCAACTGGAATAAACTCACCACGAATGATATTACAGTAGGACAAGTGTTAAAGATTTATAACAGCGAATCTTCCTCATCTATGGGTGATGCTATTTCCAAAACTCCCGGTATTCTTACAAACTACACGGTAAAAAAAGGGGAAACCATCGGACAGATCGCGGAGCAATTTCATGTATCATCTTCTTTAATAAGAAAGTGGAACGGAATTAAGAAAAACAATATTCTTGCCGGACAGAAATTAAAAATTTATAGCGATAATGAACCTGTTAGCAAATCAAGTAAAAGATCGCAAGATTCTATAACTAAGAAATCTTCTAAAAGTACTGCATACAAAGTTAGAAAAGGGGATTCATTAGATTCCATAGCTAAGCGATTTAATCTGGAAATTCAAGACATTAAACAATTGAATAAATTGAGTTCAAATAAAATTGTTGTTGGGCAAAAGTTAGTCCTCAACTAAACGTTCTTACTTTACTGAAAACCGTTAGGGGTGTTGTCCCACTTTTTCGTGCGTGATGACTGAGAACATACCCTTTAACCTGATCCGGGTAATACCGGCGTAGGGAAATGGAATTTTTATATTTTATTTTAAGCCGTCCCTAACCAGACGGCTTTTTTTTTGGAGTAAACTAAACATGAAATACATTATTTATTTTCTTTTAATTTCTGTAATAACTTTTGGGCAGCAAAAAATTGTTTCCGGAAAAGTTATTGATGCGGAAACACTGGAATCATTACCTTCCGCTAACATTAGAATCAACAACACCGATAAGATTATCGCTGCTGATAACCAAGGATACTTCCGCCTTCAGTTGGATGAAAATGTTCCGGGGCTTGAAATAACCGTTACCCATATCGGTTATGAATCAAGATATGAAAGTGTTTCTATAAATGATGCACCGGGAAATTTGGTGATCAAATTAGAGAGAAAAATTTTTCCGGCGCAAACAGTATTGGTGACAGCTTCGGTGAATAAAAAAGGAGAAACACCTGCAACTTTTTCTGAAATATCCGGTAAAGAAATTGAGAAGAAATATTCGGTGCAGGATATTCCGGAATTTTTAAGTTCTATTCCTTCAACCACATTTTATTCGGAAGGTGGAAATGGAATCGGTTATAATTATTTAAGTATCCGGGGTTTTGATCAACGGAGGATTTCGATTTCGATTAATGGTGTTCCCCAAAATGATCCGGAAGATCATAATGTCTATTGGGTAGATTTTTCCGATATACTCGCGTCAACTGAATTTATTCAAGTGCAACGCGGCTCCGGCGGGATATTTGGTTATCCTGCAATTGGTGGTTCAATTAATATTATTACATCCAACTTCTCGTTGAATAAATATGTCACCGCATCATCAACTCTCGGAAGTTACAACACAAGAAAATATAGCGTAGCAGCATCAAGCGGATTAATCGACAGTAAATATTCATTCACTGGAAAACTTTCTCAAACTTTAAGCAGCGGTTACCGTGATCGTTCTTGGGTTGATCTGAAATCTTATTACTTTTCTTTTTCAAGAATTGATGACTCGTTTACCACACAAATAAATTTTTACGGTGGACCAATTAAAGATGGTTTAGTTTATAACGGCTTACCAAAATTTGCGGTTAAAGATAAAAATCTAAGAAGATATAATCTCTCCTATTGGGAGGCTTCGAGCAGAGAGTTAACTTATTTTGATCAACGGCGGAATAAAGAAATTGAAAACTTTTATCAACCTCATTATGAAATGTTAAATGAATATAAAATTAATGATAACATTACTCTCAATTCAGCGCTCTTTTTGGTAATCGGAAAAGGGTTCTTCGATTTCGACGGTTCGTGGGCGGACACTTCTTATTTAAGATTAACCGAACAAAATGGTTTTAATAATTCGGGAACACCGTCAAACACTTTATTACGCGGAATGGTGGAGAATAAACAATTCGGTTGGATTCCAAGAATCCAAATCAATCATATGAATGGTGTGTTAACTTCGGGATTGGAATTACGCAGTCATCGTTCTCTCCACTACGGATCAATAGTTTCTACTGAAAGTATTACGGATAATAATATTATCAATTACCGTTATTATCAGTTTAACGGAGCGAAAAATATCATCAACGGTTTTCTGAATGAACAGTACAAAGTGAATGAGCAAGTCAGTTTATTGGGAGAACTACAGATTGCTTACCATAAATATCGTCTTTACAATGAAAAATTTCTTGGGACTGATTTTTCAATTCAACATACATTTTTTAATCCACGAGTTGGAATTAATTACAAGTTTGATGAAACAAAAAGTGCATACGTAACTTTTGCCAGAGTATCTCGTGAACCACGCTTGAATGATTACTACGATGCTGTAGAATCAAGCGGAGGCGCCGTTCCCCAATTTGAAGTTAAGAGTGATGGAACTTATGACTACCAAAAACCTCTGGTTAAACCTGAAACGATGAACAGTTTTGATGTTGGCTATTCCATAAATGAAAAACAGTATCAACTGAATCTTAATTTCTTTTACATGTCATTTGAAAATGAACTTGTTAAAAACGGACGTTTAGATATTTTCGGCGCGCCAATGATGGGAAATGCAAAACGAACCGTTCATTCGGGCATTGAATTTTCTTCTTCAATAAAACCGGTAGAAGATTTACAAATAATTTTTAATGCAACGTACAGC
>JAVHOS010000003.1:0-1344 GCA_036170205.1 Ignavibacteriaceae bacterium
ATTCCATCTTCAAGCAACGCGCCAATTCCAACTGCTGATTTTATTCTTCCGTCTTCCCCGTCTCCGGCTTCCGTTACTCCAAGATGGAGCGGATAATTCATTCCTTCCGCTTCCATTTTGTGTATCAGCAAGCGATAGGCTTCAACCATAACTTGGGTGTTGCTTGCTTTCATCGAAAGAACAATTTGATGATAATTATTCTCTTCGCAGATGCGCAAAAATTCCAACGCGGATTCAACCATGCCGAGCGGAGTATCGCCGTAGCGACTTAATATTCTGTCTGAAAGCGAACCGTGGTTTGTTCCGATGCGCATTGCGGTGCCGTATTCTTTACAAATTTTTACAAGCGGAGTGAAGCGGTTTTGTAATCTTTCAATTTCTTCATCGTATTCTTTTTGTGTGTATTCGATCGTTTCAAATTTTTTCTTATCAACATAATTACCTGGATTAACGCGGACTTTCTCCACAATTCTTGCTGCAAGTTCCGCGGCGTTTGGTGTAAAGTGAATATCTGCTATCAGCGGAACAGTGTATCCGCGTTTCTTTAATTCTTTTTTTATTTCGGAAAGATTTTGCGCTTCCTTTAAACTTGGTGCCGTAATGCGAACGTACTCACAACCGGAGTTTATCATTCTAATGGTTTGTTCAACCGTTGCAATGGTATCCATCGTGTCGGTGGTGGTCATTGATTGAATGCGGATCGGATTGTTTCCGCCGAGAGGAATATCTCCGATAAATACTTCTCTCGTTTTGTACCGCGAGAATTTTGTTAAGCTGTTACAATAGTTCATTTAATTAGGAATTACGAATTAGGAATTAGGAATTTAATTTAGCTAAAATTGCTTCGGCAAATTCTTCGCTTGCATTTGCGCCGTTTGCGGTTATAATGTTTTTTCTAACTATAACACTTACCTCTTTATATTCCGCTCCGGCTTTGATGAGTTCTCCTTTATCGACGGGAAAGCATGTTGCCGCAATGTTTTTTAAGAGTCCCGCATTAGCTAATATTACCGGCGCTGAACAGATAGCAGAGGTAATCTTTTTCTTCTCAAAAAATTTGCGTGCAATTTTGTGAAGTAGTTGATTATTCCAATAATCTTTTACGCCGCTTCCGCCGATAAATACTATTCCGCCAAAACTATTTTCGTTGATATTTAAGAGTGATACATCGCTTTTAATTTTTAATCCATTCTTCCCTTCACAAAAGGCGTTTGCATCCGATGCAATAAATATGGTACAGCCTCCTTTTTCAAGAACGCGTTTTGTTGTAAGAAATTCTATCTCGTTAAAATTCTTTTGGGGAAGAATTAGAAGAATGCTTTTTGCTATCATGGTTTTGTAGTT
>JAVHOS010000004.1:0-4839 GCA_036170205.1 Ignavibacteriaceae bacterium
GATTCTTCAACCAGACTCTTCGTCCCGCGGGTGGAGTATGGAGTGTATTCGTAAATTTGTGTAAAACTATCACTCTGTATCGCCACAGCGATAAGACCGGCAGTACCAACCACCAAAGCAGATCTAACTAATTTCTTTCTTAATTCAATATCTTTCGTCGAGAACGAATGAACAAAAAACAGAACGTAATAAATTGCGATAGTAAGTAAAGTATAGTAGATAATTTGAACATGGAAACCCTGGATGAAAAGTTGGAAAGCAACTATCAGAATAAAAAAATCAAGCAGTTTTATTTTTTCATTGAACCGAAAAAGAAAAAGGAAGATAAGCGGAACCATACACAGCGCTGTTAATTTTGTAACATGCCCGATGTAAAGAAAAACAATTATTCCTGTGCTGAAAGAAGCAGCTATTGCTGTGAACATGCTGACTAAGGTATTCTTCGTTAGATGTTTCATTAAGATAAATGAAGTTGAAGCAAGCAGAATCAAATAAAAACTAACTGCGGTATATTGAACTGCAAAAAAACTTGTGAAGAGATTTCTAAAAGCAGTAAAAATTACATATATCAAATTAAACCAGGTTGGTTCAGTCACTAGCGCATAAGCCGGCATACCGAGAAAGATGTATGGATTCCATAATGTAAATCCGTCTCTCGCTTTCTCTATGTAAGATTTCATGCTCGCCGAAGCAATTATATCTCCAGATTGAAAAGTTTTCCCACCAAAATAAAGGGGATTTAAAAAGATCAGAAAAAGAAGAAGAAAGACAACCAGCGCAACCGGTAAATGATATTTTTCCGGCAATACATTTTCTAATTGAAAATTTGCAAGAAGTCCTGATTCTTGTTTTTCTTTTTTGACTATTCTTTTTGTTTTTGACATAGAAACACCTGCAACTTAAAATTATTTTTTAGCGATAAATAAAATTCCTGAGCCGACGGAATTTTCCGAAAGAAAATCTCCGTACATCATCATCAGTGTAAATGGAAAAGTAAACAAGTAATAAAATGGGAGAAGAATAAAAAACAATTTGGAAAAATTCAGCAGTTGCATCGGATATTTTATTCCCAAACGCCACGCTTTGTCTCCCCAAAATCCATACGTATATTTTGATAAGTGGACAGAAAATCCAATTGGTTCCAATTTAACTTTCAAATCTTCGAACGAGTATCCCTGCCGCGCATGTTCACCGATGAAACTTTCATCTTCGTCATCATGCACGTCGCTTCCGCCAAAGATTGACGGGGTGTTCATCAACATGAATCCGCCTTTCTTTAACGCACGGAAAAAGTTGGAAAAGACTTTAACATCGTCTTGAATATGTTCCATAACATCAATGCAGACGATCAAATCAAATTTATTGTCGTGCTTAATTTCTGTTAAGTCTTCAACCGCGAAAGAAATATCGGAGACATTATTTCCATTGAAAAATTCGCGGCAATTATTAATCCAATTCTCTTTAACATCAACTGCATAAATTGAATTCGGTAAAAGGCGATTCTTCATAAAGTAAGAATATTGCCCGTAACCGGTTCCGGCGTCGAAAATGGAAATCTGCTTTTCACCGAAATATTTTCTTAAATTTATCAGTTCGCGGCGAACGTACCACGAACGAAGGAACATTAAATCTAACGTTTTATAAAAAACTTTTCTTGTAAACGGAAAACGTTTTATTGCCGATGCGAAAACATCTTTTACGGGATCGTAATGCATGTATTTTTCTGAATTATGGTTGGATGATGTGCATTGTTAAACGTTGCGCTGCTTGATTGTGTATTCTTTTTCGCTTTGCGAATTGTGAACCATCATTTCTCCAAGAAGTCCAACCGAGAAGAATTGAACGCCAACAATTATTAAAAGCATACCGAGGAACAGCATCGGTCTGTTGCTGAGAGGTTTCCCGGAAATCCATTCAAGAGTTAAATAACCGTTAACAAGAAAACCAACAAAGAAAGAAAATGCGCCAAGGAATCCGAAAAGATGCATCGGGCGTTTGATGTACCGGGTAACAAAAGTTACAGTAACGAGATCGATGAAACCTTTAAAAAATCTTGAAATACCAAACTTTGTTTTACCATATCTTCTCGGATGATGCTGCACGGGAATTTCAGTGACGGAAAAACCCTGCCAATGCGCAAGCACCGGCATGTAGCGGTGAAGTTCGCCATAAACTTTCATTTGGCGAACAACGGCGCGGCGGTAAGCTTTTAATCCGCAGTTGAAATCGTGAAGTTTTATTCCGCTCATTACGCGTGTAACGAAATTAAAAAATTTAGAAGATTGTCTTTTAATAAACGGATCGTATCGGACTTTTTTCCAACCGGAAACGAGATCGTAACCTTCGTTCAATTTTTTGAGGAGCTGTGGAATTTCTTTCGGATCATCTTGAAGGTCGGCATCCATGGTGATAACAGAACCGCCTGAAACTCTTGCAAATCCTACCTGCAACGCAGCGGCTTTACCGTAATTTTTTTGGAAACTTACATATTTGTAATGAGTATCGTTCCGGCAAATATCTTTTATAACTTTTAAGGAGTTATCCGTACTTCCGTCATCGACAAAAATCACCTCAAAATCCAACCGGTTATCTGTACAAACTTTTGTAATTTCATTTGCAAGAGGTTGGAGCGATTCTGCTTCATTGAAAAGAGGAATAACAATGGAAACTTTGGATGCGATTATCTTTGCCGGTTTTTTCTGAAACTGTTTCGGTCTGTATTGATTTCCCGGTCTGCCGTTCACTTTAACGGGTCTATTTCTTGATTGTTCTTGTTCGGATTCTGCCATGCTTTACTTTCTTAAAGTGTTTTTTTGATTCTCTTTCAAATATAACTTTTAAAGAATTAACTTAATAGACAGCGACCGGATTTTTTGCAGACGGATAATAAATCACCTGACTTTTCCCGCTTATCAAATTATGTTGCCGATAATGTATAATTGGCAAAGGCTTGCCTGCTATTCGACTAATTTTTAATTGAATTTTTTAATAGAATGTGATGTTCAAAAATCTCCTTAAAAATAGAAACAAAATTTACTGGATCTGCCAGATTGGCGGCTGGGGCGGATTTTTCATTTTCAACTTTCTCATCTATATCAGTTTCGATGGTTTCCATTGGCAGCGTTTGATCACGTTCCCCTATTTTGCATTAGTTGGAATTACCGCTACCCATATTCTTCGCACTATAATAAAAAAGAGAAGATGGATCGATAAATCACCAAAAGAACTTGTTTATAGCGTTTTAATTTCTACCTTTTTGATTTCCTTTATTATGGTTGTAATTGTTATGGGGATAAATTACGGCGCCGGAATTATGAATCACGGGCAATTTAAAATTGCCGGATTTTTTGCGATTTTATTTAACACCGGAATATTAATTTTACTCTGGTCGATTATTTATTTTCTCGTTCACTATTTTGAAAATTATAAGAAGTCGGAAATTGAGCGTTGGGTTTGGGAAGCCGCCGTTAAAGATTTTGAATTGAAGACTTTAAAGTCGCAGTTGAATCCACATTTTATGTTTAACGCTTTAAACAGCATCCGAGCGCTAATTGAAGAGAATCCTTCGAGAGCAAAAACAGCAATCAATCAACTTTCGAACATCTTTCGCTACTCATTAAAAATTGAAAGAACGGAGACTGTTCCTTTTGAAGAAGAAATAAAAACCGTAGAAGATTATCTTGGCCTTGAGCAAGTCCGTTTTGAAGAAAGACTAAAATATAAAATTGAATATCCGCCGGACGTAAGAAATATAGAAATTCCCCCAATGATGATCCAAACGTTGGTTGAAAACGGAATTAAACACGGACTCTCGAAACTTCCGGAAGGCGGATTTGTAAATGTTACTGCAGAACGAGCAAGAAATTTTTTGGTGATCGAGATTGATAACTCCGGTTCGGTTCCCGATGACGCGCTTATAAAATCTACCGGTTATGGAATTTCAAACACAAAACAAAGGCTCCATTTGCTTTATGGAGACCAGGCAACATTTTCTATTACTAATACTAATTCACATGTTAAAGTAACAATTATTTTACCTGCAGGAGGCAGCAAAATATGAAAGCAATTATTGTTGATGACGAACGTTTGGCGCGAACTGAATTACGCCGTTTACTCGCGCCTTTTAAAGAGATCGAAATTCTTGCTGAAGCGGTGAACGCAAAAGATGCGGCAGAAAAAATCGCACAGCTAAATCCTGATCTCCTCTTCCTTGATATTCAAATGCCGGGCAAAAACGGATTTGAATTACTTGAAGAATTAGAAAGCGCTCCGGAAGTTATCTTCACAACTGCTTATGATGAATATGCTTTGAAAGCATTTGAATTTAACGCTCTCGATTATCTCTTAAAACCAATTGAACCTCACCGGTTAGAAGATGCAATCAAACGGGTAACTACAAAAGCAAAAGTGGAGAAGTTTATTACATCTGAAAAACGATACTTATCTGCTGAAGATCAAGTGTTTGTAAAAGATGGAGAGCGTTGTTGGTTTGTGAAGTTATCTGAAATCAGGTTATTTGAGTCTGAAGGAAATTACGCCCGGTTATTTTTTGGAGATTTCAAACCGCTGATTTTACGTACGTTAAACTCACTCGATGACCGGCTTGATCCCAGAACCTTTTTCCGCGCTAACAGAAAGCATATTGTAAACCTTAAATGGATAGACAACATCGAACCCTGGCTAAACGGCGGTCTGCTTGTAAAACTAAAAGGAGGGCAAAAAGTTGAAGTGTCGCGCAGACAATCTGTAAAATTTAGAGAGATGCTCAGCTTATAAAAAGCAAATCACAAAGAACAAATTCCAATTAATAAAAAAGCGGGAAGCAATTCCCGCTTTTTT
>JAVHOS010000004.1:4939-6521 GCA_036170205.1 Ignavibacteriaceae bacterium
ATTCCTAATTCTCAATTCCTAATTTACACAAGTCCTTGATCCATCATTGCATCGGCAACTTTAAGGAAGCCGGCAATGTTGGCGCCGTTCACATAATTTCCAGGTGTTCCAAAACGGGCTGAAGTTTCTATACAAGTATTATGAATTCTAACCATAATTTCGTGCAAACGTTTATCAACTTCTTCTGCCGACCATGGAAGACGCATACTGTTCTGCGACATTTCCAATCCTGAAGTAGCAACACCTCCGGCATTTGCAGCTTTTCCCGGAGCGAAAAGAATTCCGGCTTCTCTAAAAGTATGATACCCTTCCAAAGTGGTAGGCATATTAGCAACTTCGCAAACACACTTAACGCCATTTTTAATTAATTCTTTTGCATTATTTACATCAAGTTCATTTTGCGTTGCGCATGGCATTGCAACATCAACTTTAACACCCCAAGGACGTTTTCCAGCGAAAAATTCCGCGCCAAATTTATCCGCAAAATCTTTAACCGTATCTTTAGCGCTTGCACGCATTTCCAAAAGATAATCTATCTTCTCTCCTGAAATTCCTTTTTTATCATAGATAAAACCGTCAGGACCGGAAATTGTTAAAACTTTTCCACCAAGCTGATTGATCTTTGTTATTGCGCCCCAGGCAACATTTCCGAAACCGGAAACCGCGAAAGTTTTTCCTTCAATATTTTCATTGATGGTTTTTAACATTTCTTTTACAAAATAAACTCCGCCAAAACCTGTAGCTTCAGGGCGCACTAATGAGCCGCCCCAGTTAATTCCTTTGCCGGTTAATACGCCGGTAAATTCATTTTTTAATCTTTTATATTGACCAAAAAGAAAACCGATCTCTCTTCCGCCAACACCAATATCGCCTGCGGGAACATCGGTATCCGCACCAATATGCCGGAATAATTCCGTCATAAAACTTTGGCAGAAGTGCATTACTTCGTTATCGCTTTTTCCCTTAGGATCAAAATCGGAGCCGCCTTTACCTCCGCCCATCGGCAAAGTGGTTAAACTGTTTTTGAATGTTTGTTCAAAGCCTAAAAATTTTAAAATGCCCATCGTTACGGAAGGGTGAAAACGCAAGCCGCCTTTGTAAGGTCCAATAGCGCTGTTAAACTCAATGCGGTATCCACGGTTAACGTGGATTTCGCCCTGGTCATCCATCCAAGGAACGCGGAAAGTAATTGAACGTTCCGGCTCAACCATTCGCTCTAAAATTTTTGCGTGTTTGTATTCTGGATGTTTTTCTAATACAATTTCAAGCGATTCGGTAATTTCTTGAACCGCTTGATGAAACTCAGGTTCAGCTGGATTTTTTGCTTTTACATCCGCTAATAACCTTTGAAGATACTCTGACATGATAACCTCAATTAAATTGATTCTGGTGATAAAAAATATTTTTATTATTTAATACAGATTTTATGGTTAGTAAGATTAAGGATAAGAATAAAGTTTTTCGCTTTACGAATAGAGCGCAGGCTGTGTTCATCTTTTCTTCATTTTGTTGTTGATGAAAATGGGACTGTTTTGAGAATGTGTTTCCATAAAATCTAAAATGTTAATGAGTAAATTTAAGG
>JAVHOS010000005.1:0-1339 GCA_036170205.1 Ignavibacteriaceae bacterium
CAACATTTAACTGCCCAAGCGCATTAAAGAAAGAATGGGGGTTTGCAATTCCGCTTATCACTAAACTTTTCTGTCCTTCAAACTCTTTCGATTCATAAAACGTTTTCTTCTTTATGTCGAAGAATCCTTTTGCCGAATAGCGCGCCGTGAAAACTTTTTTTGCGAAAAAATATTTTTGAAGTCGTATCGGAATTTCTTTCTTCTCAGAAAACTTTCTATTAAGAACAATTATGTCTGCTCGTTTAGTAGAAGAAAAATCTTCACGCAACATTCCGGTTGGCAAAAAAGTTCTTCGTAACGGACTCGCTTCAAGTAAAAATCGCTGTTCAAAAATTAAAATGTCCAAATCTCTAAATAACCATCGATGCTGAAAAGCATCATCCAAAACGATGGTATCAACTTCAGCTTTTGCAAGCAACAGTTTAGCTCCTTCAACGCGGCTTTCACTCACCGCCGCGGGGACAGAACATTCGAGAACAGTTTGATAAATTTCATCGCCGCACCGTTCAACATTGGTTTTTATTTCGGCGCCGTCGGAGACAAAAAGAAATCCGGATGATTTTCTGCCGTAACCACGACTTAATACGGCAACTTTTTTCTCATGGCGCTTCAACAAATTAGTTAGATAAACTACGAGCGGCGTTTTTCCGCTTCCACCGACTGTCAAATTACCGACGCTGATAACTGTGGCGTCAACTTTTTTTGCTGAAAATATTTTTACATCGAATAAAAAATTTCGCACTGCAGTAATCAGCATGTAAATCGGAACCAGCGGCAGAGCCACCAACCGTAAACCATCTACTATTTTTCGTTTGTTGATCTTCACGTCTTATTCCGAAAAATCATGAGCGCGTTTTTGCAATTCGTTTAACATTTCTTCACACTCTAAAATAATTTTTGAAGTTTCATCACGGCTTAAACTTCCATCAATCATAAACGGTTCAGAATAAACTAATTGCACTTTTGAAAACGGTAATGGGACTTCAAAATTGTCCCAGCTATGCAAGCTTGTTTTCGATTTATATCCTGCGCCAACTAAAATTAACGGAACTCCGCTTTTCTTTGCAGTAATAACGGCGCCGGCTTTCATCTTGAAAATTGGTCCGCGTGATCCATCGGGAGTAATAGCAACCGGGCATTCATGCTTCGCGTGGTCGATCATAATTTGCAAAGCAACCTCGCCGCCTTTTGAACTTGAGCCGCGAACAACTTTATATTTCCACTTGCGTAGAATTTTTGCAAGCAGATCGCCGTCTTCGCTTTGACTAATAATTGCAAGCAAATTTAAATTGTGGTGCGCAAACCAGGGAATTACCATCGTTCCGTGCCAAAAAGCGAG
>JAVHOS010000006.1:0-3521 GCA_036170205.1 Ignavibacteriaceae bacterium
TTAATCAGGGTTTGGAAAATCTTACCACACTAATTGTCAGAACTCAGGAAAAAATCCCGCCATTCAGCGGGACTTTTTCATTTAAAGAGTATTTCTTCAACCGTTAGCGGTATGAGTTTAACACTTTCATATAGTTAGCGCGTTCAAACTGGGAAGGATCGGCAACATTTTGGTAGCTCATGCTTCCGCGCATCTGCTCAACGGACTCGTACTCGTTCACTTCCATCCAGAATTTTAATTTACCCAACACATCTGCCAAATGGGGAATCCCGAATTTTAATAAACTCGACATCATCATCGTAACGTTTGCGCCCGCCATAAGCATTTTTAAAACATCTTTTTCCGTATAAATACCTGAAGTTGCCGCAAGATTAGCTTTAACTTTTCCGTGAAGAATTGCAATCCAGCGCAACGGCAAACGCATTGCCATCGGTGTGGAAAGAAGAACGTTCGGAATAACTTCCAAGTTTTCAAGATCAATATCCGGTTGATAGAAACGATTAAATAAAACTAAACCGTCCGCGCCTGCTTCAACTAATTCTTTAGAAATATTTGTAATTGAAGTGAAGAACGGATGAAGCTTTACGGCAAGTGGAATTTTAACCGAAGATTTTACCGACTTAACAACATCAATATATTCTTTCTCAACTTCAGTGGAAGTTTTGCTGCTGTCGGTTGCTAATTTGTAGATGTTAAGTTCAATTGCATCTGCGCCCGCTTGTTCAATTTTCTGCGCGTAGTCAATCCATCCGCCTGCAGATTTTCCGTTCAAGCTTGCGATAATAGGAATACCAACTGCTTCTTTTGCTTTTCGGATGTGTTCCAAATATTCTTCCGGTCCAACGTGATATTCCGATTGTTCCGGGAAGTAGGTTGTGGCTTCAGCAAAACTTTCCGAATGTACGGAAGTATGATGATGCAGTTCAAGCTGTTCATGTGTAATTTGTTCTTCAAACAAAGACCAAAGCACAACCGCTGAAGCTCCGGCATCTTCCATCGCTTTAATATTTTTTAATTCTCTTTGTAAAGGTCCGCCTGAAGGAACCAGTGGATTCTTTAATTTTAATCCAAGATACGTTGTTGTTAAATCCATTTGTTTATCCTTTTAATTTTTTAACTCTAATTTATAATCCTGTAGCGCAGAATACCATTCTGCGCTATGGTTTTTACTATTTCGTTTCTACCGTTTCGTCTTTTAACGATGCCAACTGTTCGTAGTAATGGAATTTCTTATTAACCGCTTCTTGTGCAAGTTTCATTAATAGTTCTGCTTGTTGTGGGTGAGATTTTGTTAGCATCTTGTAACGAGTTTCCATATAGGTGTACTCTTTCAAAGGAATTTTTGGCGCTTTAGATTCAAGCTTAAATGGATTTTTCCCTTCGGCGGAAAGCATAGGATTGTAACGATACAAAGGCCAGTGTCCCGAGTCAACGGCAGCTTTTTGATTCTTCATTGCCGTTCCCATGTTTATTCCATGTGCGATACAATGGCTATAAGCAATAATCAAAGAAGGACCTTCGTAAGCTTCTGCTTCCATCATTGCGCGAACGGTTTGCGCATCGCTTGCGCCCATGGCTACTTTTGCAACGTAAACATTTCCATAAGACATTGCTATTAACCCAAGATCTTTTTTCCCCATCTTTTTACCGGAAGCTGCAAATTTTGCAACAGCTCCCATCGGGGTTGATTTTGAAGCCTGTCCGCCGGTGTTTGAGTAAACTTCAGTATCGAGAACCAAAATGTTTACGTTAGCGCCGGAAGCGAGTACGTGATCTAAGCCGCCATAACCGATATCGTAAGCCCATCCGTCGCCTCCCATAATCCAAACAGATTTTTTAACAAGATAATCTGCAAGACTTAGGAGATGTTCAACTTCGGAAATTTTTAGGCTTTTTGGATTCGTCGTTTTATAGTCATGCAGTTTTTGTTTTAAGGTAACAACACGTTCACGTTGTTCATAAATTCCAACTTCGTCCGTTTGTACCGCGTTCATCAGTTCTTCAACCAATTCGCCGCCAATCTCTGCCGATAGTTTTTGCAAATATTCTTTTGCTTGTTCGGTGTGTTTGTTTATGGCAAGACGGAAACCGTAACCGAATTCAGCATTGTCTTCAAATAAAGAATTTGACCATGCAGGTCCTCTTCCTTCTTTATTTTTTGACCAGGGAGTTGTCGGTAAATTTCCGCCGTAAATTGATGAACAGCCGGTTGCGTTTGCAATTACGGCTCTATCGCCAAATAACTGGCTCACAAGTTTAACGTAAGGCGTTTCGCCGCAGCCTGAACATGCGCCGGAGAATTCAAATAACGGTTCGAGGAATTGAGAATCTTTTACCTGAACCGGATTTAATTTCCTTCTGTCGTATAATGGAAGTGAATCGAAAAAGTCCCAGTTTGCTCTTTCTTTTTCGCGTATCGGAAGCTGCTCAGCCATGTTAATCGCTTTAAGGCGGACTTCTTTTTTGTTTTTTGCAGGACACACATCAATGCAAATTCCGCATCCGGTACAATCTTCTACAGCTACTTGAATGGTGTAGGCAAGGTTGGCGCCGAAATCTTTGGCTTTGAATTTAACCGCTTTAAATGTTTCCGGTTTGTTAGCAAGCAATGATTCATCATAAATTTTTGCACGGATTGAAGCGTGAGGGCAAACGATAACGCATTTGTTACACTGAATGCAAGTATCCACATCCCAAACAGGCACTTCGAGCGTGATGTTTCTTTTTTCAAATTTACTTGTTCCGGTTGGGTAGGTGCCGTCAACCGGCATTTTGCTTACAGGGATTGAATCTCCATCGCCGGCAATCATTACGGCAGTAACATCGCGCACGAATTCAGAAACATTTCCCGAAACGTAAGGCATAAATTGAATTTTGCTCGTTACCGTGGTAGGAACTTCAACTTCATGTAAGTTTGCAAGCGTTTGATCAATGGCGTTAAAGTTCATCTCAACAATCTTTTCACCTTTAGCGCCGTAAGTTTTTTTAACCGCGTTTTTGATGAGCGTAATTGATTCTTCCTTCGGGAAGATGTTTGAGATTGCGAAGAAGCATGTCTGCATAATTGTATTGATACGGGCGCCCATTCCGGTGTCGTTGGCAACTTTGTATGCGTCGATGATGAAGAATTTCATTTTCTTTTCAACCAGATCGCGCTGGATTTTTTCAGGAAGCGAATCCCAAACCTTATCAGCCGGCTCTTGAGTGTTAAGCAAGAAGGTTGCACCGGGAATAGCATCTTTCAACAAATCCATTTTCTCTAAAAATGTTTGTTGATGCGATGCGATGAAATTTGCTTTATCAATTAAGTACGTTGATTTTAATTCTTTTGGTCCAAAACGTAAATGCGAGGTTGTAGCGGAACCGGATTTTTTAGAATCGTAAACGAAGTAACCTTGCGCATAGTTATCGGTTCCTTCACCAATAATTTTAATTGAATTTTTATTTGCTCCAACGGTTCCGTCTGAACCTAATCCGTAAAATTTTCCTTTAAATGTTTCAGGCGCTTCAACAGTGAATGC
>JAVHOS010000006.1:3621-25485 GCA_036170205.1 Ignavibacteriaceae bacterium
AACCTAATCCGTAAAATTTTCCTTTAAATGTTTCAGGCGCTTCAACAGTGAATGCGGCGTCAAATTCCAGACTTGAATGCATTACGTCTTCATTTATTCCAATAACGAAATGATTTTTCTGTTTATCTTTTTTCAATTCATCATAAACCGCTTTTATCATTCCCGGAGTAAATTCTTTTGAAGAGAGTCCGTAACGTCCGCCGATAATTTTCGGATAAGCGAACGGTAAAACACCATCATTGTATTCTTCGGAAATAGCGTTAACGATATCAAGATAAAGCGGATCGCCGGCACCCGGTTCTTTGGTTCTATCTAATACTGCGATTGATTTTGTGGTTTTCGGAAGCGCGTTGATGAAATGTTCGATAGAAAATGGACGATACAAACGAACTTTAACAACACCGACTTTTTCTTCTTTGTTAATTAAATATTGAACGGTTTCATCAACAGCTTCCGCGCCGCTTCCCATCAAGATGATGATGCGTTCTGCGTCAGGCGCGCCGACGTAATCAAACAAATGATAATGTCTTCCAACTATCCCGGCAAATTTATCCATTTGTTTTTGTACGATTGCCGGACATTCGGCGTAAAATTTATTTACCGTTTCTCTTCCCTGGAAATAAACATCGGGATTCTGAGCGGTTCCGCGCATAAAAGGATTATCCGGTGTTAATCCGCGTTTGCGGTGTGCTAAAACCAATTCGTCATCGATCATGGCTCTCATATCTTCAACGGTCAGTTGTTCAATCTTCATTACTTCGTGTGAAGTTCTGAATCCATCGAAGAAATGAAGAAAAGGAATTCGTGATTCAAGTGTGGCGGCTTGAGCGATCAAAGCAAAATCCATCACTTCTTGAACAGAGTTTGAGCAGAACATCGCAAAACCTGTTTGACGTGTTGCCATAACGTCGCTATGATCGCCGAAAATTGATAACGCTTGTGCTGCAATTGAGCGGGCGGTAACATGAAAAACTGTTGAAGTTAATTCGCCGGCAATTTTGTACATGTTCGGAATCATCAAGAGTAAACCTTGAGATGCCGTAAAAGTTGTTGTTAACGCGCCGGTTTGGAGAGCGCCGTGTACTGATCCAGAAGCTCCGCCTTCGCTCTGCAATTCGCTTACTAAGGGAATTGTTCCCCAAATATTTTTCTTTTGTTCGGATGCCCATTGATCCGACCATTCGCCCATCGGAGAAGAAGGCGTTATCGGGTAGATCGCGCATACTTCATTAGTATGATACGCCACATATCCTGCAGCTTCATTTCCATCAATTGTTACTTTTTTTCGTTCCATTTTCCTTACCAATATTATTTAAGTTATGAGATAGTTAATATTCAATAGAATTGTCACGACGTTTAGCCAAAAATTATACCAGAACTAAAGAGGAGTTTTTCGGCTGTTTTCAAAAATATTTTTTCAAATCCGGCAATTATTGTTAGTGAAAAGAAAATCTTTTCTAATTTGCAAGAATAAATTATCAAAAACCGTAATCAATTAAAAAAGTATTTTTTTTCGGACGAAGTTATTTTTGAAATTCCCTTAGATATTAATATATTTGGTCAAGAAAGTGAAATAATTTAGTTAGAAAAGGTGTTTTTGAAATGAAAAACGGAATTCATCCAAGTTACAGACCGGTGGTCTTTAAAGATTTTTCTTGTGATTTTGCAATTTTAACCCGTTCAACAATTAAAAGCAGCGAAACCATTCAATGGGAAGACGGAAAGTCTTATCCACTGGTTCGCTTAGAAATTTCCAGCGGTTCACATCCATTCTTTACCGGAAAACAGAAGTTGCTTGATACCGCAGGAAGAGTTGAAAAATTCAACAAAAAGTATGCAAAGGCAAAAAGTTAGGTCAAGTTTTTTTGTTTGTTATTAAAAGCTATTCACTCTTGTGCAATAGCTTTTTTTGTTTTTAGCTGAAGTGTTATTTTGAGTTAGATTTATTTATTTGAATAGGAGCGATTGCTATGGAAATCTGCATTTTTGAAGATTTATATTTTGACAGAATTGAACCGCTAACATTCTCCCGCCCCACTTACGATTTAGTTTGCGGTATCTCATCGCTAAAAGAAAAAATTATCCGGCAGTATCCGGATGTTAAAATCTCGCTACATACGCGCCCCTACCTTGAATCGTTTCTCATTTCTAAATATTCAGATTTGAGCATTAATAAAATTGAAGATGACGATTGTCTTTTTATAAACGGAAGAATTTTGGCGCCTCAAAAAATTTCGGAGTTAATTTCTTTAAAGGATAAAACGAACAAAGTCTTCGTTAATAAAGATGACACGTTAATTGCTGCCAGAGTTTCAGGGAAAAAATTAACTGAAGTGAAAAAAAATATCCATGACCTGCTTTCACTTTCAAACTTTGATGGTGTGAAGATCGAGAAGGTCGACATCCCGTGTATTAATTATGTCTGGGATTTGATTAACAACAATCACAAAGAAATGGTAAGTGATTTTTCTTTTTATACGAAATCAAAAAAAGGGAAAATGCACCACGGTAAAATTTATGAAGGCGCTCATCTTCTTGAAAAAGAAAATATTTATATTGCCGAAGGGGCGCAAATAAAGCCCGGCGCTGTGCTGGATGCATCGCTTGGACCGATTTATCTTGATGAAAATTCCGTAATTTTCCCCAACGCTGTAATTGAAGGTCCTGTGTATGTTGGTAAATCAAGCCAGGTAAAAAGCTGCGCGCGCATTTATGAAAATGTTAGCATCGGGAATATTTGCAAAGTCGGCGGAGAAGTTGAAGACTCAATTATTTCACCCTTTACAAATAAACAGCATTCGGGATTTTTAGGGCACGCATATCTCGGAAGCTGGGTAAACATCGGCGCCGACACAAATTGCAGCGACTTAAAAAACAATTACGGAAGCGTTAAAATGTATGTGAACGGAGAAGTGATTGATTCCGGCTCTCAATTTCTCGGCGTAATAATCGGAGATCAATCTAAGACGGCTATTAACACCATGTTTAATACCGGTTCGGTTGTCGGCTTTGCGTGCAATGTTTACGGCGCCGGATTTCCTCCAAAATATCTTCCCTCATTTTCTTGGGGAGGAAGCGATGCGATAACGACTTACGACATTGTAAGAAGTATTGAAACGGCTAAACGGGTTATGGCAAGAAGAAATAAAATGATGGATGAAGCCGAAGAAAAATTATTCAGAAAAATTTTCGACCTTACACAAAAAGAAAGAAGAAAAAGAGGATATCCTTATTAACGGAGAAATTGTAAAATTAGAAGAACATCTCGTAAGAGATATTTATTCCGGTGTGCGCGGCAATGCGGTAAAAATTCTGAACCGTGTTGAACGAGCCGATGCGTATTTAGACAAACTGCTTGATAGAGAATTACGGAACTCCGAGTTCTCCGGACAAGATAAAGCGTTACTCTACGAAATTGTGCACGGAGTTATCCGCTGGATGGGACGATTAGATTGGATCCTAAGCGGATTTTATAAAGGTCAATTTTCTAAAGCTATCCCGATCTTAAAAAATGCATTGCGCGTTGCACTTTATCAAATTATGTTTCTTGATAAAATTCCGGAATACGCAGCAGTGAACGAAGCTGTTGAATTTGTAAAAAAATTGCAGGGACAAAAACCCGCCGACATTACCAACGCAATACTACGGAATATTCTAAAGAGCAAAGACAATTTGCGTTACCCTGATCCGCAGCAAGATGAGATTGGATATCTCTCAACTTTTTATTCTCATCCAACGTGGATCATTAAAAGATGGCTCCCGAGATTTGGAAGAGAAGCAACCGAAGCGCTTCTCGCCGCTAATAACGAAAGACCGGTTTTAACATTGCGGGTGAATTCAAAAAAAGTTTCTCTTCAAGAATTTGAAAATCTTTTGTGTTCGGTGAATCTAAAATTTGTAAAAGGAAGATATTATCCTGAATTTGTAAAACTAACGAACCTTTCAAACATCAGACAATGGCAGTATTTTACTGAAGGATATTTTAATGTTCAGGACGAGAGTGCAAGTCTTGCTTGCCGGTTGTTAGATGTAAAACCGGGAATGCGCGTGCTCGATCTCTGTGCGGCTCCAGGTGGAAAATCAGCTTACCTTGCCAATTTGATGGAAGACAATGGAGAAATAATCGCGCTCGATAAATTTGAAGCCCGTTTAGCTATGGTCGAAAAAAGCCTTCAGCGTTTGGCGATAACTTGTGTAAAAACTTTGGCTGTTGATGCGCATGAATATAAAACAGAAAAACTTTTTGATGCAATCTTAGCAGACGTTCCTTGTTCCGGAATGGGAACTCTTTGTAAGAAACCGGACATTAAATGGAAAAAAGATCTTCTCGATATAAGAAAATTGACGGAAACACAATATAAATTATTGAAGAAAGCTTCAACGCTCATTAAAGTAGGCGGTGCAATTGTTTACAGCACGTGCACAATTGAGCCGGAAGAAAATTATGAAATCATAAAAAAATTTCTCGATGAAAATCATAATTTCAGTTTAGAAAATGCTCAACAGTTTGTTCCGTTAGAAACTGTTGATGAAAATGGATGCGTGCAAACTTATCCCCATGTTCACAAAATGGATGGAGCTTTTGCAGCAAGAATTATAAGGAATTCATAGAGGTTATAAGCGATTATTATGAATGCGATGTTTCAACAATTATCTGATGATTTAGTAAAGGCAAGAGAAGAAACCCGGTTAACTCCCGAACAAGTTGCCGTAAAAATAAAAATGGATTTGAAATTTCTTCTTAAAATGGAACGCGGAGATTTTTCTTTTCTCCCCGACATTTATTTGAAAGCTTTTCTTCGCGAATATGCCAAGTGTGTTGGACTTAATGAACACACCGCGCTGCAAAAATTTAAATCAGCAAAAGAAGGAAAACCTCTTGACGAAAAACACGAAGAACCTACTGTTCCAAAACCGGAAATTCCTTCGTCGCCAAAACCACCCAGATTAATTACTGATGATCATTTGCAAACAACATATTCGCCTGAAAAGAAATTTCCTTTTACCTCCAATCAGTTAATTGGAATAGCGGGTGGAGCGGTTATCCTTTTTGCGGTTCTGATTTATTGGTTTGTTCTAAAAAAGGAAGCCGATGCTATTGTTACGGAAAGACCTTACGAAGAATACATTCAGGAAAACAAGGAAAGATTTGAAGATGAAACTACTCAAGCCGATTCTTCATTAGTCGCTGTTGCGTCCGACAGTCTTGTTTTATCGATTACCTCCAAAGATTCATCATGGTTGAAAGTTGTTGCCGACGATAACAAGGTAAAAGAATATTTTTTATATCCAAACACGGCGATAGAAATTAAAGCTGTTACAAAATTTTCAATGACGGTGGGAAATCCCAACGTTGTTAAATTCACATTAAATAATCAACCGCTTGAATTTAAACCAACCTCACCGAGAAGGCAATTAATTGAAATTACAAAAAAGGGGATAACCTACATTGATCAGATACCAAAGCAATAAACGATGATTAGTGTTGATGAACAGCTTCGTGAACTTCGTGATAAAATACATTTGTATGATCATCATTATTATGTTCTTGCTGAACCGTTAATTAGCGACTTTGAATATGATCAACTTGTAAAAGAATTAGAAAAATTAGAATCCGAGAATCCACAGTTCATAACACCTGATTCTCCCACACAACGCGTCGGGAAAGATTTAACAAAAGAATTTAATCCCGTAACACATCAATTCCCAATGTTAAGTTTAGCGAATACTTATAACGAAGATGAATTGTTAGATTTTGACCGGCGCGTAAAAGAAGCGCTCGGCGAACATGAAACGATCGAATATGTTGTAGAATATAAAATTGACGGCGCTTCAGTAAGTTTAAATTATTTAGACGGCAAACTTATAACCGCAGCAACACGCGGAGATGGGACAACCGGCGAAGCGATCACGCAAAATATTAAAACCATCAAATCTGTTCCTTTGAAATTAAAAAATTTTCCTCACACAAAATATCATTTAAATAACATTGAAGTGCGCGGAGAAATCTATATGGACATGGCGGACTTTAAGCTGTTGAACAAAGAGCGGGAAGAACGTGGTGAAAAACTTTTTGCCAACCCGAGAAATTCTTCCGCAGGAACTTTGAAGCTTCAAGATTCAAGAGAAGTTGCCAAACGACCTTTGAAAATTTTCACTTATTACTTGTTAAGTAAAGAAAATGAGTTACTGCAGCAAAGTGAAAATTTAGAGCTGCTTGGTTCGCTTGGATTTAGAATAAACAAAGATTATCGAATATGTAAATCGATAGAAGAAGTTCTGCAAGTTTGCAGCAAGTTTGAAGAGAAGCGTGATGCTCTTCCATTTGAAATTGACGGCGCTGTGATAAAAGTAAATTCAATCCGCCAGCAAAATATTTTGGGAAGCATCGCAAAATCGCCTCGTTGGGCAGTTGCATTCAAATTTAAAGCGAAGCAGGCATCTACTTTGTTAAAAGCGATTACGTGGCAGGTTGGTAGAACCGGCGCCGTTACGCCTGTTGCCGAATTGCAGCCGGTATTTCTTGCCGGTTCAACGATCAGTAGAGCAACGCTGCATAATCTTGATGAGATAAAACGGAAGGATATTCGTGTTAACGATATGGTTGTGTTGGAAAAAGGAGGAGATGTAATTCCAAAAATAGTCTCCGTTCTTTTAGAAGAAAGAAATAGCAATTCACTTCCAACGGAACCGCCGATAAATTGTCCGGTTTGTAATTCTGTATTGAATCAGCCTGAAGAAGAAGTTGCACTCTATTGCGAAAATCCCGAATGCCCTGCGCAACTAAAAGCAAAGATAGAACATTTTGCATCACGCACAGCAATGGATATTGAAGGACTTGGCGAAGCTCTCGTAGATTTGTTTGTTGAAAAAAACTTTTTAAAAAATGTTGCAGATGTTTATGATTTGAAATTTCGCCGGAAAGAACTAATTCAAATTGAACGATTGGGAGAAAAGAGTATTGACAATCTACTCTCTTCAATTGAGAAAAGTAAAAAGCAGCCTTTTGCCAAAATTCTTTTCGCAATTGGAATTCGCTATGTTGGTTCCGGCGCCGCAAAAAAATTGGCTGATCATTTCCTCTCACTGGAAAATCTACAAAAAGCATCCAAGGAAGAGTTGACGAATGTATTTGAAATTGGTGAGAGCATTGCCGATAGCATATTAAAGTTCTTCAGCGATCAAAAGAATTTGTCTCTCCTTGAGCGGCTGAAACAACATGAACTTAATTTTATGTCCGGGAAAAAATTAGTAGCTGAAAATATTTTCTCTAATAAATCGTTTGTGTTAACCGGGTCTTTGGAAAACTTCAGCCGTGAAGAAGCAGGAGAAAAAATACTTAATCTTGGCGGCAAAGTAGTTTCAAGCGTAAGCAAAAAAACGGATTTCGTTTTAGCGGGAGAGGCGGCAGGTTCAAAATTAGAAAAGGCAAAAGCCCTCGGGGTTAAAATTATTTCAGAGCAAGATTTTCTTGAAATGTTAAAGAGTGTTTAATGACGATGAAAGATTTTTTAGGAAATATTTATTTATCTTTTACAACCAAACGGCGAAAAAATATCATCCAAAAATTTAATGGCATTCTTTCCGGCATGAAGAATTATGTGCTATTGATGCCCGAAAATAATGTCGATTTCCAAAACGCATTGCTTATTGCCGAATCTCTTCTTTCTAAAAATTTTCATGTTACAGTCGTTGCAAATAATTTATTGATGCCGCTGCTGAGGGAAAAAAGTCATTACCGGCTGGAAGAGTATTTCCCGACAGATAAAAACAAACTTGGTTTTCCGAAAATGAAGTTGATGCAGAGATTAAAAATTTATTCTTATGATGTTTTAATCTCGCTCGAAAGAGAAGCCACTCCCTTCCAAAAATTTTGCGCTGATAATCTTTCCGCCGAAGTAAAAATTGGAGCATCGCTTTCCGGAAACGACAAAATTTATCAAGTGCAAATTTCAGTTAAAGATTCCGATCAGGTTGATTTTTATAAAATTTTCTTAAATTGCCTACAATCATTATATTAAGCTATGAATTTTGAAGTAAAACAATTAGATGACATAACCATCTTTCAGTTGAAAGAAAAAAAGCTTGACGCTAATATTTCCGGTTTAGTAAAAGCTGAAATAACTCTTCTCATCAAAGGTGAAGGAGATTCCAACATCATTATGGACCTTAATGATGTTGAATCATGCGACAGTTCCGGGTTAAGTTCTTTGTTGGTTGCCAACCGGTTAACCAATGCTATCGGGGGCAAGTTAGCGATCATAACTTCTTCCGAAAAGATTCTTTCACTCATCAGAATTACGCAGCTTCACCGTGTACTTTTTGTTTGCGATACGATCGAAGCCGCAACCCAAGAATTCAACAACGCATAAGTTTTCCTCTTGCAAGGAAATATTCTTGATTACATCATCATCGCCGGTTATCTTTTAGGAGTAACGGCGGCAGGAATAATCATCGGCGCTAAACAAAAAAACGCAAGGGATTATTTCCTCGGCGGAAAAAATCTATCTTGGTGGTCAGTTGGATTTTCTATTGTTGCAAGCGAAACCAGCACACTAACCTTCATCAGCATACCGGGGCTTGCCTACAAAAGTAATTTCCATTTTTTACAACTTGTATTCGGTTACTTCATCGGGAGAGTTTTAGTTAGCATGGTCTTTATCCCCGCATATTACCGGGGTGATTTGGAAACAGCTTATGATTTTCTTGGCAAACGATTTGGCTCATCTCTCAGAAAATTTACTTCTTCGGTTTTTCTTTCTACCAGAGTTCTTGCATCCGGCGTAAGATTATTTGCTACTGCAATTCCGGTTCACTTAATAACCGGATATGATTATTCCACTTCCATTCTTATCATCGGCGCATTCACATTAGTTTATACGTATGTTGGCGGATTAAAAGCAGTTGTGGCGATGGATGTGGTACAACTTTTTATCTATCTTTCCGGAGCGGTTGTTTCGCTTATAATTATTGTAGGGAATCTCCCAAATGGTTTTGGCGATGTATTTGCCTATGCTTCCATGAATGGGAATAAATTTGAAATATTTAATTTCCAACTCGGTTCGTCGCTTTGGGAATTTTTAAGTGCGCCGTACACACTCATCGGCGGAGTGCTCGGCGGAACGTTTTTAACCATGGCTTCGCACGGAACCGACCAGTTGTTGGTGCAGCGATTATTGGGGTGTAAATCGAAACGCGAAAGTCAAAAGGCGTTATTATTAGACGCTTCTTTTATTGTACTTCAGTTCGGCTTTTTTCTATTTCTAGGAACATGTCTCTACGCTTTTTATCACGGAGTTCCGTTCCAGCAGCTTGGGCTTCAATCTTCCGATGAAATATTTCCGAAATTTATTATAGAAGAATTGCCGAAAGGTTTTTCCGGAATTGTTATTGCGGGCGTTTTAGCTTCAGCAATGGGAACGTTGGCTTCTTCAATTAGTTCGCTTGCATCATCGAGTTATTTAGATTTGTTTAAGAATTCTGCTTTTGAGAAAAAACAAACGGAAAGAAAAGAAATTTTTTGGTCGAAGGTGTTTACGCTTATTTGGGGATTAATCCTTATCGGCGGAGCGATGCTTTTTACCGATACTAAAAATCCCGTGGTAGAACTTGGACTTAAGATCGCTTCGTTTACTTACGGCGGATTACTCGGAACATTTTTTCTTGGACTTCTCTTTAAAAAATTAAATCAACGCGATGCCTTTATCGGCTTTATTTCCGGTATCATTGCGATGATTCTTATTTTAAAATATACGTCGATAGATTTTACATGGCACACGTTTATCGGTTGCAGTGTAACTATTCTTGTTGGTAATCTTAGTCACTTAATTACAAGCGCTATCTGTCCCAAAGAAAAGCAAAAATAATTTTCTCTTGAAATTCCGGCTTCCCAACGTATTTTTGCTAAGGCTTTTCCTGTAAATAATCGTAAGTCCATTTTATACTGAAAAAATTATGATTAGTAAATCACGCTTAAAAAATATTAAATTAGTTCTTTTTGATCTCGACGGAACTTTGTTAAATGACAGAGGAGAAATCGGCGAGGAATCCATTTCGTTAGTAAAACAATTGGAACACCTTGGAGTATATTTTTCCTTTGCAAGCGGAAGGCTGCATTCCGCATTAACCGAATACGCAACGGAACTAAATATTACCGCTCCTATCATTTCGCTTGATGGTTCGTATTTAAAAAGTTATCCGGAAGGGAAATTGCTTTTTCAGTCGGTAATTCCAAGACGAAAAGTAAAACAAGCAATCGAGTTTGCTGATCAATTTCTTTTAAAAATTGCTCTCTGCCATGCAGATGCGGTCTATTTTACAGAACACAATTCAGTCATCCCGGATATCATCGATAAATTCGGGGCAAAATTTGAGGCGGTAACTTCCTATGATACTTATCTTGACGAAACGCTGGAGATAGTTTTTGCAAGCGATATGAAGGACAATTTGAAATTTGTGCAGTCAAGGTTAAAGTTTCCTCATTCATTTGGTCTTACTTCAAATTATTATAAATCGCATCTAAGGGAAAGTATTTACTATCTTGATGTTCGTAAAAGCGGATCAACCAAGGCAACCGGTTTGAAATATCTTTTAAAACATTTGGGATTGAAAATCTCAGACGCAGTTGTTTTGGGAGATTGGTACAATGATGCCACACTATTTGAAACGGAAGCGTTAAAGATTGCTGTTGCAAATGCAGTCCCTGAAATAAAATTTAAAGCGGATTATGAATTGAAAAGATCGAACAATGAAGACGGTACTGCCGAATTTTTAGAAATGGTGTTGAAAGCTAAAAAATCTTAATCTTATGCCCGGACAAAAATTATTAAGCGGTAAGCGTTATAAAATTCTTATTGTCTTTGCAACGGTAATAATAATTTCCTTTCTCTTTCCAAAAGGAGAATCGCTTGAATCCGAAGTAACGATCGGGTCGATTTGGATCCAGGACGATCTTATCGCCGAGTTTAGTTTTCCTATCATCAAGCAGCCCCGGATATATCAAGAAGAACTTGAGAAGGCGAAGAACAGCGTTTATCCCGTATTTGTCAGCGATGATTCCGAAGTAAAAAATAATTTTGATTCCCTCGATCAATTAAAAAAACAGATGAAAGAGGAATTCACTTCAATTAGAAAAAACAAAAAAAATCTAACTGATGTTTTTCCTTTTCTTACTGAAAGCTCGAAGCAGACCATTTATTCGTTAAATGAAAAAAATTACCAACCCCTCGATCAATACTTCGGGGATATTGAGCGGTTGTTAAATGAGATAAAACAGAAGGGTTTGCTGGATAAACCGCATGATAATATTCCTAAAAATATTATTACCATCAGAACCGGTAATGTTGATAGGATTGACAACAAATTCCATTTTCTTACCCGCTCGTTAGCCGTTGATCTCACTCAAGATTTTATAAACAAAAAACCCTACCGCGCTGATGTTAAAAAAGCTTTGATCGAGTTAGGCGTTTATTATCTGGCTCCAAATTTAAAATTCAGCCGGCAGTTAACTGATGAAGAATTGGAGATCGTCAAAGATAAAGTTTCAAAGTACGCCGGTATAGTTAATGAGAACGAAAGAATAATTGGCAAACATGAACGGGTTAATACGGAAACAAAATTGAAGATTGATTCCTACAAAATTGCTAAAGGAGAAATAATTGGCGAAGGCGGATTATTTCTTCAATGGCTTGGCAAAGTTCTTCATATTCTTGCCATTCTCGTTTTGCCGAGCATTTACATATTTCTTTTTAGAAAGGGAATTTACCAGAACAATCTGAAGATTACCATCTTCGCAATTTTGATTCTGTGGGTTGCGTTAATAACTTTTCTGCTAAATCAAATAAGCATTCCAGACGCTGCCCGCTTGCTGATCTTCATTCCTACCGTATCGATGTTGATGACGATTATTTTTGATTCACGCGTAGGATTTTACAGCTCCGTAATTACTTCTTTAATAGGCGGAGCGCTTCGCGGTAACGATTATCCCTTCGTTATTATGAACGTTATCGCCGGAGTTCTTTCGGTTTATTCTGTGCGCGATATAAAAAACCGGACCCAAATTTTCCGTTCGTTCATGTTTATTCTTCTCGGTTATGCAGTAACTATAACAGCATTCGGTTTTGAGAGATTTGAGAGTTGGCAGAAAATTTTTATCGAATTATCTTTTGCCGGAACCAATGCCCTTGTTAGCCCGATTTTAACTTACGGACTTTTAATTTTCTTCGAACGAATTTTTAAAATTACAACGGACTTAACGCTGCTGGAACTTTCCAATTTTGATAGACCTTTGTTAAAAGATTTAGCTCGGAAAGCTCCCGGCTCATTCAATCACTCGCTTACAATGGGAACACTTGCCGAAGCTGCCGCAGAAATAGTTGGCGCTAATCCGTTGTTGGCGCGTGTCGGAGCCTATTATCACGACATCGGTAAAACAATATCACCCAACTATTTTGTTGAAAACCAACTAACTTCAAATAACATCCACGAAAATATTTCTCCCGGGGAGAGTGCAAAAATCATTACCGAACATGTTTCGCAAGGAATTCAAATAGCAAAAGATGATAAGCTTCCGCAGGAAATAATTGATTTTATTCCGCAGCATCATGGCACCACGTTAATAAAATATTTTTATGATAAGGCAATTAAATTGCAGGGTGAGGCGAAAGTTGACCCGGCAAAATACCGCTACCCGGGACCCAAACCACAGAATAAAGAAACTGCAATTGTAATGCTTGCAGATACATGTGAATCCGCCGTCCGCTCTATTGCCGAACCTGATATTGAAAAAGTAGAAAACTTAATTTCAAACTTAATTAATGACCGGATTAACGATAAGCAATTAGACGAATCTCCGCTGACCTTTAGCGACATCAGGAAAATAAAAGAAGTATTCGGCAGCATTCTGCTTGGTCAACATCACCGTAGAATTCGTTACCCCAAACAAGAAGAAATGGAAAAAAGTGAGTGAATCAACCGATTCGTTTTACAAAAGTTTTTTAAAAGAATATCTAACACTTCTTAAACTGGAAAGAAATCTTTCAGACAACACCACTGCGGCTTATAAAAACGATCTCATCGCGTGTTTTCAATTTATGGAATCAAACGATGTTGGGGATTTAAGTGAAATCAATTATCAACATCTGAACAGTTTTTTTTCGCAACTGCATAAATCCGGATTAACCAATTCATCAATCGCACGTTATTTTTCGTCGCTCAAAGGATTCTTCGCTTTTCTGTTTCTCTCGCATTACATCAAAAATAATCCGATGGAAAAAATCAGTCCGCCGAAATTGTGGAAAACTCTGCCTGAAGTTTTGACGATAAATGAGATCGATGCGGTGTTTAAAATACCTGATACGGAAGATAAATTCGGTTTACGCGACCGTGCAATACTTGAGGTTTTATATGCCTGCGGGTTGCGTGTCTCCGAATTAATCAATTTAAAAATATCAGATCTTTTTTTAAGCGAAGATGCAATTCGTGTTTTTGGCAAAGGCTCAAAAGAAAGAATTGTTCCGATCGGAAGGAGCGCGGTAAGCTGGTTGGAAGAATATTTTTCAAAAAGCCGGATCTTGTTGGAGAAAAAATCAAAAAGTGAGAATCACGTTTTTCTTAACACACGCGGAACAAAATTTTCGCGCATGGGAATTTGGAAAATTATCAGCAGGTACGTTAAAGAAGCCGGAATAATAAAACCGGTTCATCCCCATACGTTTAGACATTCCTTTGCAACACACTTGGTTGAAGGCGGCGCAGACTTGCGCGCAGTGCAGGAAATGCTTGGTCACGCAGATATTTCAACAACGCAGATATATACTCATCTTGACCGCGATTTTGTTAAACAAGAACATAAAAAATATCATCCGCGCGGGTAGTCGTTCACTAAGAAGGAAGTTCGTTATTCCACTTTTTTCTTGCTAACTTTAAATAAAAAAAAAGAAAAAATATTTTCATACATGAAGAAAGTTTCGGTAATAATCATAACCAAAAATGAAGAAAAGAATATTCGCGGATGCTTGGAAAGCGTGCGCTGGGCTGATGAAATTCTTCTTGTTGATGCATTTAGTGGTGATGCAACTGTACAAATTGCGAAAGAATTTGCGGCGAACATTCACCAAAAAGAATGGGAAGGTTTTGCAAATCAAAAAGCTTATGCTTTAAGTCTTGCCAAGAATGATTGGGTTCTTTCCCTGGACGCTGATGAACAAATTTCTCCTCAACTGAAAAAAGAAATTCTTGCCTTGAGTGAAGAAGAATACTCAGCGTTCGAAATACTCCGGGAAAATTATTTTCTGAACAAAAAAATTACTACATGCGGGTGGAACAAAGATTATCAACTCCGGCTTTTCAGAAAAGAAAAAACAAAAGTCACCGTTCATAAACTCGTTCATGAAGGATTTGTGGTTGAAGGAAAGATAAAAAAACTTTCTGCCCCGATGTTCCATTACACAACGGCTTCGCTTGAAAAAATGATCGGGAAAATAAATCACTATTCTTCGCTACACGCCGAGCAAAATTATGCGAACAAAAAAAAAATCACCGGATTAAGTATCTTACTGCACGGTGTTTCAGCTTTTTTGCGTCCGTACATCTCGTTAAAAGGTTACAAAGACGGTATGCATGGTTTGCTGATCTCATTTTTAAACGGGCTTACAACAATTTTAAATTATGCAAAACTCTGGGAATTGCAGAAAAATAAACCAAGGGAAATTGAGTGAAAACGTATTTCAGAATTTTAGCATTTGTAAAACCTTATTATAAATATATTACCGGGTCGATTATCTTTAGCGTGCTGTATGCGCTTGCAAACGGCGCTTCGGTTTACTTGTTCATTCCGTTGCTCGATACTCTTTTTCTTGCAAAAGGAGAGAACGTTCATAAAGTTCAAGAGACTACCGCACATGCGCCTTCGCTGATTCCGGATTGGATACTTTCAATAAAAGATCACGCCGCATCAGCATTTAACAATTTTGTTTTCAGCGGAACAAAATATGACGCGCTTTCGAAAATTGTAGTGCTCGTTTTGCTGGCTTTCTTCTTGAAAAATTTATTCAATTATCTTCAGGCGTATTTTTTAGTTTTCGCAGAACAAGGCGTTGTTAAAGACATTCGAAACAAAGCCTACACGCATTTGCACACACTGCCGATGGGATATTTTAAAAACGAAAAAACCGGCAACTTGATTTCCCGCATCGTCAATGATGTTCAAGTAGTGCAGGCAAGCGTATCTACGGTGTTTCTTAACTTGGTGCGCGAGCCGATTATGATTTTAGTGTTTCTCGGAATTGCAGTTTCAATCAGTTGGAAGCTTACACTTTTTTCACTTGTCGTTCTCCCTGTTTCTCTCGCTTTGATTACGTTGATTGGACTTCGCTTAAGAAAAGAAAGTTTAAAACTTCAGGAAGCGATCGCTCATATCACTTCGCTTTTGTATGAAACAATCACCGGGGTTAAAATTGTTAAAGCCTTCGGGATGGAAGCGTATGAGAATAAAAAGTTTTTTAACGGAACGCAATCTTATTTTAAAAAAGTTTTACGGATGACGAATATAAGAAACGCAGTCAGTCCGATTACCGAATTCCTTAGCATTGCCGTGGGGACGGGAATAATTTATTACGGCGGAAGTCTCGTCCTTTCCGGGCAAGGGTTAAAAGCCAGTGAGTTCCTTGGATTTCTTTTCGCGATTTTTCAGTTGATGACCCCGATAAAAGAGTTGAGCGGTTTGAATAATAAGATTCAAGAATCAAGCGCTGCCGGTGATAGAGTTTTTGAAATTATCGATACCGAACCGTTAATAAAAGATAAAGCCGATGTAAAAGAGATCAGCGCATTTAATGACAAGATCGCTTTTCAAAACGTTACGTTCCATTACCAGGACTCAGATGAACTAGTTTTAGACAACATCAACTTCGAAATAAAAAAAGGAAGCGTTGTTGCGCTGGTTGGTCCCAGCGGATCGGGAAAATCAACTTTGGTTGATTTGGTTCCGCGGTTTTACGACCCAACGAAAGGAAACATTTTAATTGACGGAATGAACCTATGCGACCTTAAAATTGCCGATCTTCGCAAGTTGATGGGAATTGTAACACAAGAAACTATTTTGTTCAATGAATCAATTAGACATAATATTGCATACGGACTTGAAGATTTTCCTTTTGAAAAAGTTGTAGAAGCCGCAAAAACCGCCAACGCTCATAAATTTATTGAAGAATTTCCAAATGGTTATGATACGGTTATCGGCGAACGTGGTTTGAAAATATCCGGCGGACAAAGACAGAGATTATCGATCGCGCGTGCGTTGTTAAAAAATCCGCAAATTATGATTTTTGATGAAGCAACTTCTGCGCTTGATAATGAATCCGAAGTGCTTGTGCAGGAAGCGATTGAACGGTTGATGCAATACAGAACTACGTTTGTTATAGCACACCGCTTGAGCACAATTCGCAATGCAGATTTGATTATTGTTTTGGATAAAGGAAAAATTGTTCAGCAAGGAACACATGATAATTTATTGCTCGAAGATAAAGGTCTTTATAAAAAACTTTACGAACTTCAATTCCGTGTTTAGTACGAGATGAATTTTAAAGATAAATCTCGAATTGCATTTTATCTTATTGCTGCAATTGCCGCTTCGTTCTTGCTCTCATTTGTGCTCTTGCAGCTTTTAACTTTTCTGTTAATACTACTTTGGATTTTGGAACAGAACAGTGAAAAGAAAAAAAATTTTGGAAGCATCGAGATTTATTTTTTGGCGTTTGTTTGTGTCCGGGTTCTTTCAATTTTCTTTTCAGAACATTTCGCGCTGAGCATTCATGCTTTATATAAAGATGCACTTTATTACGTAGGATTTTTCGCTCTGTCTTTTTATCTCCATTCTTTTTCAAGTGATAAGAAACGAAAAATTCTTGAAATATTTTTAACCTTTGCAATTGTGGTCGCGGTTTTAGGAATTTCAAAATTTGTTTTTGGTTTAAAGCCGAGAGCTGAATCGATTGTTTCAGGTTATGCTTCTTTTTCTACTTTTCTTCTCGCTGGATTAACAATCTACTTTTCACTTTTTGCGGCTCTAAAAAAGAAAACCAACCCATGGCTCTTATCATTTGGCGGAATTATAATCTTGTTGGCGCTTGTTCTCGCTCTTGGTAGGACTGATTTAGGGATAGCTATCGCGATCCTTGTCCTCGCACTACTGCAAAAGAAAATAGCTGTAAAATATTTAGCGATAATCATTGCTGTGACCGCTGTGCTTTCTTTTTTTTCTTTTCAGCAAAATAGTAGTGAGATAAAAGTTAGAGTAAGTCAACCGGCAACAATGTCTGATCGGGATATTTTATGGAAATCTGCTTTTCAACTTTCGGGGGAACATCCACTACTCGGATTTGGACCTCGAACATTTGAAAAAATTTTCCCCGATCGGGATTCTCTTTTAGACAAAGGTGTTGGCGGCTGGCATAATGATTATTTAACAGTTTATTTAGAAAGTGGAATTTTAGGATTACTAACTTTTCTTTTTTTGTTTTTCAAAATTCTCAAAGAAGGTTACAAGAAATTTCTTTTTACGGACAAATGGAATTGGGGAATTTATATTTCTCTCATCGCATTGTTTTTATCGGCGGGAATGTCGGGGTTTATTAATAATCCGATTCTTTCAATCCTTTTTGTTTTTTTTCTGGCTTTTTTCAGTTCGGAAATTGAAAATAAAAATTAAACTCCTTTTGTGTCGGCTTTAATCATTTGCCAAAGGGTTAAAAGAATTATTTGCACATCAAGTGCGATAGACCAATTTTCAATATACCAAATATCAAATTCGATCCGTCGCCGGGTTCGTTTTTTATTTTCTTCTTCATCAAGCACATCGCCGCGCAAACCATGTATTTGCGCCCAGCCGGTGATTCCCGGTTTTACTAAACTTCTCAGTTTGATTTCATCAAAGAATTCTTTGTAAAGTTCGTTGTAAGCAATGGCATGCGGACGCGGACCAACTATCGACATTTCGCCGAACAACACATTGAATACCTGAGGAAGTTCATCCAAGTTCGATCTTCTTAAAAATTTTCCAAATGAAGTAATCCGCAGATCATCAACTGTGGTGGGAATAAATTTTTTGTCATCGAAATTCTCATACATAGTTCGAAATTTAAAACATTTGAAAACTTTATTGTTTTTGCCAATTCTATCTTGAATGTAAAATATTCTTCCGCGGGAAGAAATTATTTGAATGATCATCAGTACCGGGAAAAGCCATGAGGTAAAGAGAAAAATGACTAACAAAGAAAGGAGAATATCAAAAATTCTTTTTACTAATCTCCATTGAATTTCTTGAAGCGGTTCATCTCGCACGGTAATTATCGGGAACTTATCGAGCATCGTTATTTTGAATTTTTTAGAAACGAACCGGAAATAATCGGGAATAATATGAGTACGGATTGCATTAATGTTGCACGTTTTTATAACGGAGTCAAGATTCTTTGATGCTTCTTCCGGAAGCGCGATAATTGCTTCTTCTACTTTATAAGTTTGAATAATCTTCGAGAGGTTATCAATTGTTCCCAAAATATCTATGTCGCTTGCGGTTGTTCTATCATCAACGAAACCAAGAAAGTTATAACCAAGCTGGTTATTTTTCCCCAGCATTTTCCAAAAATTTTGTCCAACTTCTCCAGCGCCGATGATGATTAAGTTGCGAACATTCTTTCCCTTTTTGCGAAGATAATTTACGATGAGTTGAAATGAAATAATTCGCAGACTAATGAAGAACAACAAAAACCAACCGTAATAGAGAATAAAGTTTCGCGTAAATAAATTCTCTTTGCTTAGAAAGATAAACACAATTCCGAGCATTAATTGCAGACCAATATTCTTAATGATCCCGATGAACTGGAAAGAAAGAATTTGCGAACTTGAATCCGCATAAAATCCGATTGCGTTGGAGGATAAATACCAGGCAAAAGAAAGAATTAACATTAGCCCGAACATGTAATCGCGCGCTAATAACGTAGCAAATGATTGCGCAGAAATAGCGGCAACTAAAAATGCTGCCGCTAAAAGGAGCAAATCAAAAGTTAATCTGAAATGATAAATGGAGTTTTTATTTACAAACATTGTGAACGAGAATATTTATTATTGGTTGAAAAATGTTTCAGCTTTTTGTGTAACAAATTCTAAAATTTTCTTTTCAAAAATTGCGCGGTCATACTGAGCCGCGGCGCTGCTGATGGAAAGGGAGTCGAAACGCTGCTCATTTTTTTCAAATTCATTTACCGCTTGAACTATTGCGTCAGAAGTCTGTTCGCTAAAATGTATTCCGTTTTGCAAATGAATGACTGTTTCCGCCGTACCGCCTTTACGAAGCGCAATAACCGGAGTTCCGCACGCTAAAGCTTCGATTACTATAATTCCGAAATCTTCTTCAGCGGCAAAAACAAAAGCTTTGGCATTCTGTAGATATTTCATTAATGCATCACCTTCCTGGTAACCAATAAACTCGACATTCATTTTTGCTTTTGATAATATTTTTTCTTTCTCTGGACCTTCGCCGATCACCAGCAAACTTTTATCCGGCATTTTTGCAAATGCCTCAACAATTAAATCAATTCGTTTGTAGGGAACAAACCGGGAAGCCGTAACGTAAAAATTTTCTTTGTTTGTTTCGCATGGAAAAAGTTTAGTGTCCACCGGCGGATAAATAACTTCGGCTTCTTTGTTGTAAATCTTTTTAATACGCCTAGCAATATATTTTGAATTAGCGATAAAGTAATCAACTCTGTTTGCGGTTGAATAATCCCATATGCGTAAATAATGAAGAAACATTTTTACTATTGCGGCTTTAATTCCTTTTTGCAGATTCGATTCTTTTAAATACTGATGTGTGAAATCCCAGGCATATCGCATCGGTGTGTGGCAGTAAGAAATATGAAGCTGCTGCGAACTTGTTATAACTCCCTTTGAAACAGCGTGAGCGCTTGAAAGAATCACGTCATAATCCGAAAGATCAAACTGCTCAATTGCCATCGGGAAGAGGGGTAAATACGTACGATGATGTTTTTCTGCAAACGGCAATTTTTGAATAAATGAAGTTTTTGGAAATTTCCCTTTTACAATCGTATCTCTTTCTTGTTGATTAAGAAAATCAACAAGCGTAAAAATATCCGCGCTCTTCCAAATATTTGTAAAAGATTCAACAACGCGCTCGGAACCGGCATAATTTACAAGCCATTCATGAACAATCGCCGTTTTTAATTTACTTTCCATCAATATCCTTCTTCGCTGCCATTCTTGAAAATGTTTTTGTATCCTTCAGTAAAACTTTGTAGTGAAAATTTTTCTTCAACAGTTACCCGGCCTTTCTTCCGAATTTTGTCCAGTGACTCATCGTCGAACTTCAAAACTACTTGTTGCATCGTTTGAAAAAGCGCGTGTTTGTTTCTTGGCTCAACCAAGAAACCGTTAATGCCATGCTCAATTATTTCCGAAGGACCTCCTTCATTTGAAGCTATAACTATTTTATTGTACGCCAAGGCTTCAAGCACGGACATAGAAAATGATTCCGGGACAATCGAAAAATTTATTAAAACATCAAATTGATTATAGAGAATCGATTTATTTTCTACATATCCTTTAAATAGAATTCTCTCTGAGAGATTTAAATATTCAATATTTTCTTCTAAAGATCGAAAGAAAAATTTTGATAACTTATCTTCTCGTGGTTTTCCTATTATCAGCAGTTTACACTGCGGATAGCTTGAAACAAGCTCGCAAAACGCATCGATAATTTTGTCATGCCCTTTTTCTTTAATAACGCTGCCGACAATTGCAAAATAAATTTCACCTGGAGAAACATAATAATTTATTGTTCCCTCTGGAAGCGCCGGAAGGGAAACTCCATTGTAAATTACTTTAATTTTGTTACGAGTCTGTTCGCCGGTAAATCCAATAATATTTTCGGCCACACTTTTAGAAACGCAAATAGACTTGCAGGAATATTTTACCAATGTCTTGAATAAACTTCCTTCAAAAGAATTTTTTTCATAGAGCAAATGTTGAATAATATTAAGCCTTTTCTTGAAAAGAAAAACAAGCGGGAGCGCAAACAATGCCGCAAAATTGCCGTTAGCAGTAATAACGGAGATTTTCTCTCTTCTCATTAAAAAATAAAGGGGGAAAATCGACTTGACAATATTTATAAGAACGTTTAATTTGTTAAAGAAAGTCCAACCATCATTAGTTCGATAGATTTTTTTTAAACTTGCCAAAGTAAAAACGTTCAGCTTATTCTCTAAAAATTTCTCCGATGAACTTCCGGGAGGTGTTGCCACAACAAAAGTAACTTCATCAACATGAAGCGCTATTTTTAATAACACCTCTTCGCCGCCGCCCCATGAATCCATTACTGATAAAAGTAAAACAGAATTTTTGCTTTTCGCCATCTTTTTTAAACTATTGAAATTTTCATTCTAAATATGCGAAGAAAACATTTTAGATGCCTTCTTTTCCTGTCCAAAATTTTGCTTCAATATGCTTATCTTTGTTCAAAGAAATGGAACGCTTCTAAAACTTGTATGAAAATATCCGTAATTACGCCTTCGTTTAATTCCGAAAAATATATCCGGCAGAATGTGCAATCTGTTCTTTACCAGACGTTCAAAGATTATGAACAGATTATTGTCGATAATCAAAGTCAGGATGCTACTCTTCAATTTATCCGTGATGAATATGAGTCCAAAGGTGTTACAGAAAAACTTGTTGCGGTTTCGGAAAAAGATAACGGAATTTCGGAGGCATTTAATAAAGGAATAGCATTAGCTTCGGGAGAAATTATTGCATTTCTAAATTCAGATGATTATTATTTTAACGAAAATGTTTTTC
>JAVHOS010000007.1:0-1336 GCA_036170205.1 Ignavibacteriaceae bacterium
CCGTAAATTGCTTTTATCATCAGAACTTTCCTACAGATTAGAGATCAAAATAAGTTTCCTCTTCTTCTTTAAAGATATGCATGATTTCAGCCTTTGTTTTCGCGGCTGAAAGCTTTTCGCGCATTGTCTCTTTTGTCATCATCCGGGAAATTCTGCTAAGCAATTTTATATGAAGACTAACGAGATTATCTTTCCCGATCAGAAGAAAAATCAAGTTTACAGGTTGTGCATCCAAAGCTTGATATTCAACGGGATTTGAAGTTCTACCAAAAGCACAAAGGATTTCCGTTACCATATCTGTTTTTCCGTGCGGAATAGCGAAACCCTTACCAACTCCGGTTGACATTACCTTCTCTCTCTCTAAAACCGACTGCCTAACTTTTTCAATATCTTTAACTCTGGGATCATCAATGAACAAATCAATTAATTCATTAATAACACCTTCTTTGGTGTCGCTTTGTAATTCGGGGATAATAGAGGATTCATTTAATAAATCTGTAAGTTTCATTTTACACGGCTCGATAAATATTTGAAATTGCTAACACAATTTAGCAAAGTGGCAGTGAATAAGAAAAGAAATGAAAAAGTAAAAAAGATTAAGTTAGAAAACGAACAGAGTTCTTTTGAGAGATTGTTTCTTTAAAGAGACTTTATAAATGGAAAGAGAAGACAAGAAAAACATCACATTAATGAATGGGGATAAAAAACCAGTTATAGCTTTTCACCATTTCATTCTGTAATAACACAACTTTTTAAAACACTTAATTGGTATTTAAAAATAAAAAAGCCCTAACGAAAAACGATAGGGCTTAAAATAAAAATCTGGCGACTACCTACTCTCCCACACACCTGCGCATGCAGTACCATCGGCGTATAAAGGCTTAACTTCTCTGTTCGGAATGGGAAGAGGTGGAACCCTTTAGCTATAATCACCAGAAAAAATAAAAATAAAATGAAAGAAGAAAGAGTAAATAAAAAAAACAACCATATCTTGATAAAAAATAATGGCTAAGCCGCACGACTTATTAGTACTGCTCAGCTGAATCCGTTACCGGACTTACACTTGCAGCCTATCAACCTCGTCATCTCCGAGGAGTCTTTAGTCCCGATTGAATCGGGAGGGATACCTCATCTTGAAGCGTGCTTCGCGCTTAGATGCTTTCAGCGCTTATCACAACCGAACGTAGCTACCCAACTGTACCACTGGCGTGATAATTGGTGCACTAGAGGTTCGTTCGCTTCGGTCCTCTCGTACTAGAAGCGACCCTTCTCAAGTATCCAGCGCCCGCATAGGATAGGGACCGAACTGTCTCACGACGTTCTGAACCCAGCTCAC
>JAVHOS010000008.1:0-1336 GCA_036170205.1 Ignavibacteriaceae bacterium
TGCTGGCAAAGGTTTTGTGGTTCCATAAATTCTGTGATTGCTATGATGATCTTTTGATTACGAATCTCGATTCTTATCCAATCCTTAAAAACACGGAAACCATTACCTGGACGTCGAAAATTCGTCCTTCCTTTGTAGATGTTTATTTTAGTTCTGACGCAGGTGATACGTGGAAAAGAATCGAGGAAAATATTACCAGTAGTCAGTCTTACGTGTTCAACACAAAGAATTACAAAGATTGTGCATTTGGTAAACTAAAGCTTGTGGGCAAAGATATCAATTATATTCCTTTTAGTCTTTCAGAATCTTCATTCTTTATTATTGATAATGAAGGGAACGGAGCTCCGTTTGTAAAAATTCTTAACCAGGGTGAGTATAATGATTCATCTGTGGTCGAAGATATTATATCGCTCAAACTTATGATTGGTGATCCTGAAAACAAAACACTTTCAGCGAAAGCATATTACGCTTCTACTAATGAACTGATAGAAACTTTTGATGTTGATCCAACTTTTTCTACAACGAAAGAATTTAGTTTACGAAAATTGCCTAACTCAGCTTCAACTTCTATCAGAATTGAAATTAGTGATGATAGTTCTATGGTTTCGGCTGTAACAAATACATTTAGTAAATCATCCAAAAGAACTCCGATCTCACAAAATAATTACCAGTACATCTCCTGGTTATCGGATGCTAATATTGCAGTTAATATTATAGACAGCTCAAAAGTTACCGGGAATAGTTACTTGCTTACATTTAGTGATACTACGAATGCTGGAGTTTTAGCAAACATATTTAATGAAACAACTCAACAAAATGTTCTCTCCCAAGCTCCGCTTGACTCAACACGTGAGAGTGTTGTGTTTGATGGGCTTAATTTTACAACTAATTTCGCTAAAACTGTTCCAGATTTAAATAGAACTTATTTAAGTACACTTGCTCCACCAAATACTTTTTCCGTAGTGGCACGTTCTATCAATTTCGGTTCAAGCCAAAAATATTACTGCTATTCAAATCCAAACGATTATAAAATTATTTTTTATGATAACATAGTAGATACGAGCGTAAACATTAAAGAAATCGTTAATACTTCTCCCACAACAAATCTTCCTCCAATCCCCATTAATTTTAGAATCTTTAATACTACTAACAATAAAACATTACATGTTAGCGTAATAAAAACTGGGTCGATAGGTTCAGCTTTAAATATTTTTTTAGTTGAAAAGATCGGGAGCGTTGATAAAGTAACATGGAATTTAGTTGTCCAAGCCGGAAAACCACAAACTTATCCAACCGGTGGTGACACTTTATATTTCTTCACTCAAAAAGGACTTTC
>JAVHOS010000009.1:0-6473 GCA_036170205.1 Ignavibacteriaceae bacterium
TTTGCCATCCATAAGAAAAAATTTGACATTTGACAAAATTTTCCGTTATTTTGGAAACGTTTTATACAAGTTTCGTTTCTAAAGAGTAATCGGGAACTAATTTCCCATTTTTTTTGGTTTATATGGAAACGAAATAAACAATAACCGTTTCTTGATTATAAAGGACAAAATGCACGACGAATCAGAACTAAAAGATAAGATAATCCAGAAAGCTTCCGAAATGTTCCATCAATTCGGATGCGTAAAAGTTACAATGGAAGAGATTGCTGCAGGAATTGGCATAAGCAAAAAAACTCTTTACAAATATTTTTCTAATAAAGAACATCTCTTAGATGAAATCTTTACAAACGTTTCGTGTAAAACCGAAACTTTTTCAAATGAAGTTTTAGCAAATGATAACTATTCCTATGTTCAAAAAGTAAAATTGCTGCTGGAAAATGTTTCTAAACATATCGGGAAATTTAAGGGTCCGATGATCGTCGATTTGCAAACACATTTTCCGAAAATATGGGAAAAGATCCATCTCTTTATGAAGAAAAAAGCATGGGAAAAATTTTCAATACTTGTCGATGACGGAATTTCGCACGGAATTTTCCGTAAAGATGTGGACAAGAATATCGTTGTATTGATGTATGTATTTTCATTACAAAATTTATTAACCCCCGAGGTGTTGGCGCAAGTCTCTCTTTCAGCCGACCAAGTTTATAACACTTTAATCAATGTAATTTTTGAAGGAATTCTAACAGATGAAGGAAGAAAAAAATTTAATGAATCGGATAACGAAAAATCAATGGAGACCCCGAATGTCGCGTAAACTTATTTTTAGCGTTCTGGCGGTGCTGTTCGTTTTTAATGCACCGCAAATATTCTCACAGCAAAAATTGTTTCTTTCGGTTGATGAGGCAATTCAGCTTGGAGTGAAAAACAGTAAATCGCTTCATACCTCATCGATGAAGGTTAAAGCAAATTCCGCCCGCGTAAGTGAAATAACTTCGAGCCGCTTGCCCTCAATACGCTTCACCGGAGTTTATTCACGGCTTAGCAAGATCGATCCGTTCACAATTACAATGCCTACAGGATCGTTTGTTCTCTCGCCGTCAATTTTAAATAATTATCAATTGAAGCTCTCGCTTGCGCAGCCGTTGTTCACCGGATTTCGATTAAAAAACACAAGCGAAATGGCGGAGTATCAATTAAAGGCTTCCGAAGTTGAATTCACAAAAGATGAACTCGAAACGGCATTTTTAATTCGCACCGCATATTGGTCTTTATTCAAAGCGCAAGAGATGAAAAAAGTTGTTGATGAAATTGTTGCGCAGATGAAAGCTCACCTAAAAGATGCAAGCAATTTACTTGCTCAAGGAATGCTTACCAATAACGATGTTCTAAAATTGCAAGTTCAATTATCTGATGTTCAGTTGAGACAATTGGAAGCCGCGAACGGCGTTCAACTTGCGCAGGTTAATTTGAACAACACTCTCGGCGTACAATTAACCACCGAAGTGGATGTAAAATCGGTTCCTCAAGATCAGACAAGATCGGTTGATGAATTAACTTCATTTCTGCAAAAAGCTTTTGACAAACGGGGCGAACTGCAAGCCGCAGATTACCGTGCAAAAGCAAGTGAATCCGGCGTATCAATTACAAAATCACGATGGTACCCTGAAGTAAGTCTTTACGGAAATTATTATTACAACCGCCCGAATCAAAGAGTGTTTCCCTCTAAAGATGCATTCAAAGATACTTGGGATGCCGGTGTAATGGTAAGTATGGATATTTGGAACTGGCTTGCAACTTCGCATCAAACAGATCAAGCGGAAGCGGGACTTGCTCAATCTCTCGACGCGCTTGGAATGATTAAAGACGGCATAACGCTTGAGGTAACACAAAACTATTTGAACTACCAACAGGCAAATCAAAAAATCGTTATTACAAAACTAACCGTTGAACAAGCGGATGAAAATCAGCGTATCACTTCGGAGAAATTTAAAAACGGTGTTGCGCTCAGTTCCGATTTAATTGATGCCGAAGTGGCTCTATTAAGTGCAAAAACAAATTATACTTCCGCTTTGGTTGATCTTGAATTGGCAAAAGCAAAATTAGATAAATCAATTGGTCAATAAAAAAAGAAGAAATAAACTCACCCTATCTCACTCCAGCGGAATGGGAACAAGGGAAAATAAAAACTATTAAATAATTGGAGAATGTGAAGATGAAAAAAGGGAAATTAATTATATCAGTAGTAACCGTCCTGGTTGTTATTGTTGCCATATTAGTTATGAACAAGAAAAAAATGGCGTCATATACTGCCGGCGGAATAAAAGATGTGTACTATGTTACCGTTCAAAAAGTATCGAACAAAAATCTTTCAGAATCGCTGACGATGGTTGGAACAATTTATGCCAACAACGATGTGAACATTGTTTCGGAAACTGCCGGAAAAGTTACCGCTGTTTATGCCAAAGTCGGAGATTATAAATCAGCGGGTTCCATACTTTTTCAAGTTGATGATGAATTGAAAAAGGCTGCATTGATGAGCGCCGAAGCCAATTATGAAAAATCTAAGAAAGATTACGAAAGAACTCAAACGCTGTTTCAGCAAAAAGCGGCAACCGATGCACAGTTAGATATGGCAAAACTTGGCGCTGCAAATGCTGAAGCACAATACATTGTTGCAAAACGGCAGATGGCTGATACAAAAATCAAAACTCCTATTTCTGGTTTTATCACCTCCCGTTATATCGATCTTGGTTCGATGGTGCAAGGCGCTCCGCAAGCTACACTTGTTGCAAACATCATTGATATTTCACGTGTTAAAATAAAATTAAATGTTTCTGAGAAAGATGCATTCATTTTAAAAACAGGGGATCAGGTTTCTGTTACATCGGATGTTTATCCGCAAGCTACTTTTACTGGAAGAGTTGAATCTATTGGCTCTAAAGGAGATGATGCCCATACTTTTCCGATTGAAATAAGTATCGCTAACGAAGCCAAACATCAGCTAAAAGCAGGAATGTTTGCACGGATTGCATTTTCTTCTAAAAATTCTGTTGAAAGTATTGTTATTCCACGCGCAGCATTAGTTGGAAGTATAAAAACTCCTCAAGTGTTCGTAGTTGAAAATGGAATTGCAAAATTACGAGACATCACCGTTGGGAACGAATCCGGTTTGGATATTCAAGTTCTTAACGGATTATCGCTTGGCGAAGTAGTTGTTGTAAGCGGACAAAATAATATTGTTGATAACATTAAAGTTGAAATATTGAAATAGAAACATGCCATGGCATGTTTCTGCTCATACAGAAAAAGGAAATTAAAAAATGACCATTACAGAATTATCAATTAAAAGACCTTCATTAGTTATTGTTGTTTTTGCATCGTTAATTGTGTTGGGACTCTTTGCTTTTCAGCAGTTAAAATATGAATTACTGCCGAAGATATCTCCTCCGATCATTACAATTACAACTGTTTATCCCGGCGCTTCACCAAACGAAGTTGAGACCGGTGTAACTAAAGTTATTGAAGACGCTGTTTCAGGAATGGATAAAGTGTCGGAAGTTCGATCAACTTCATCCGAAGGGATCTCTTTTGTTATTATCGAACTTTTACAATCTGCAAACACTGATCTTTCTTTACAAGATGCACAAAGAAAAGTTGGACAAATAGCCGCGCTGCTGCCAAGTGATGCGAAGGCGCCCACTATTTCAAAAATTGCGCTTGATGAAATTCCGGTTCTGCGGATGGGGCTTTCTGCAGATATGGATTCCAAATCTTTTTACCAGTTTACCAAAGATAAAATTCAACCATTGCTTTCACGTGTGCCGGGAGTAGGACAAGTTGCTCTCATCGGTGGTGAGGAGCGCGAGATAAAAGTTAATCTCGATCTTCAAAAACTTCGTTCTTATGGTTTATCAATTCTCCAGGTTACGCAGGCTATTAAATCTGCCAACTTAGATTTCCCTACCGGAAAGATTAAAGACAAAGACGGGCAGTTCATTGTTAGAATTGCCGGGAAACTTTCTTCAACTGATGAGTTAAAAAATTTAACGATTGCCGAATCAAAGCAAGGCGGCGAAATAAAGCTTGCAGATATTGCTGAAGTTGAAGACGGAATAAAAGATTATTCGAATATTGCCCGTATCAATTTTAGAAATACAATTGGAATAATTCTTCAGAAACAGTCTGATGCTAATTCTGTTGCTGTTGCAAATCTTGTAAAGAAAGAATTAAAAAGAATTGAATCGGTTTATAAACACAATAATCTGAAATTTGAAGTTGCACAAGACGGATCAATTTTTACCGTTGACGCTGCAAATGCGGTTAAAGAAGATTTGGCAATCGCCGTCTTCCTAGTAGCAATTGTAATGTTGATGTTTTTACACAGCGTGAGAAATTCGATCATCGTTTTAGTTGCAATTCCTACTTCGCTCATATCAACCTTCATTGTTATTTGGACTTTTGGATTTACCCTTAACTTGATGACGCTGCTCGGGCTCTCGCTTGTGGTGGGAATTCTGGTGGACGACTCCATCGTAGTTCTTGAAAATATTTATCATCACCTTGAAAAGGGAGAAGAAAGCAGAATTGCAGCACTGCGTGGAAGAAACGAGATCGGTTTTGCCGCGCTTGCTATTACCGCCGTTGACGTTGCCGTATTCTTTCCGCTTACTTTGGTTGGTGGAATTGTCGGTAATATTTTAAGAGAATTTTCCGCGGTAGTTGTGGCTTCAACATTAATGTCGCTCTTTGTTTCATTTACCGTTACGCCAATGCTTGCATCACGATTTGCAAAACTTGAGCGATTAACTTCAAGAACTTTAGTCGGAAAATTTGCCGTCTGGTTCGAAAAGAAATTTAAAGCGCTTACCGAGTTCTACATCAAATTATTGAAATGGTCTTTTAACAATAGAGGCAAAGTTGCACTGATGACAATCTTGGCGTTCGCTGCAACTTTTGCATTAATACCTTTGGGTTTTATCGGCGCTGAGTTTATGACGCAAACCGATCGCGGTGAATTTGCAGTAACGATAGAATTAGCTCCCGGCGCAACGATTGAACAAACAAACAGAGTCTCACAGCAAATAGAAAAAATTATCGGTGAGATGCCGGAAGTAAAAAGAATTTATGCAAACGTCGGAGCTTCAAACGAAGGATTGATTGGATTCCCTTCCAGCAATACAACGGAACTTGCCGTAACTCTTGTTGAGAGAAAAGCAAGAAAAATCTCTACCGATGATGTAGGTGATAATATTAAAAGAGCGACACAAAAATTCCCCGGTGTTAAAGTCCGCGTTAACCCGATAGGTATTTTCGGTGTTGCAAACCAAACACCTATCCAGGTGCTAATCGGCGGACCAAATTATGATGATGTGGTAAAGACCGCGAAACAGGTGCAAAATATCATTAAACAAATCCCGGGAACTGCAGATGTTCGCCTTTCTGCTGAAGATGGTAATCCCGAAACACGAATTGAAATTGATAGAAGAAAGCTTACCGGTTTTGGTTTAACCGTTGCCGATGTCGGTATGGCGTTAAAAGTCGCGCTCACCGGTGATGACGATTCAAAACTACGAGAAGGAAATACTGATTATAATATCCGGATTGTGCTCGATCAATTTGACCGCTCAAAAACCGATGAACTTGGTAATATGAGTTTTACGAATAGGAAAGGGCAGCAAATTTATCTCAAACAATTTGCCAATATTTTCCGTGCCACCGGACCAACAAAATTATCGAGACAATCAAGGAGCGCTTCGGTTACCATTTTCTCGCAAGTGCAAACGGGAAAAACATCGGGAGTTATCTCGCAGGAAATTGATAAACAGTTGAGCGGATTTAAATTCCCTTCAGGCGTAGTTTATGAATTTTTAGGCGATGTAAAAAATCAACGGCAATCATTCGGCGATCTCGGTATTGCTTTGTTAGGCGCAGTGCTCTTCACTTACTTGGTGATGGTTGCGTTGTATGATTCATTCGTCTATCCGTTTGTAATTTTGTTCTCTATTCCTTTAGCGATCATCGGCGCATTACTTGCGTTGGCGTTAACCATGAAATCACTCAGCATTTTTACGATACTTGGAATTATCATGCTAACCGGTTTGGTCGCCAAGAACGCAATTCTGTTAGTTGATAGAACAAACTTCATGCGCGCTCAAGGTGAAAGCGTAATAGATTCTTTAATTGATGCGGGCAGAATGAGAATCCGCCCAATTTTTATGACCACTTTAACAATGATCTTCGGTATGACTCCGATAGCGCTTTCAAGTGCACCGGGGGCAGAATGGAAGTCCGGTTTGGCGTGGGCATTGATCGGCGGACTTACAAGCTCGCTTTTCTTAACGCTTTTGATCGTTCCAATTGTTTACACAAAAGTTGAAGAGTACAGAGTTAGGATACCAGCATTATTTAAGCGAGCAAGTGAGTTGGTGGGATTAAGAAAAAGTTCTGCTGGTGAAATGGTAATTGAGAAATAA
>JAVHOS010000010.1:0-1328 GCA_036170205.1 Ignavibacteriaceae bacterium
ACAATCATTATTTCCGTTACCGATCCAAAAGGATTGTTCGCGGTTGATACATTCAAACTGTCTGTTGTTTATAATGTTTCTCCAAAGCTCGAAGCTATTAAAGACACCACGCTAAAAGCTACAACACGATTTGAATATCATGCCTTTGCTTCTGACCAAGATAAAGATTCGCTTTACTTTTTCTTTGCTGAATCTCCATCGTGGCTAAATGTAAATCAGCAAAACGGATTGCTAACCGGAACTCCTTCGGTAACCGATACCGGTTTATATTCAGTTCATTTAAAAGTTACCGACGGCAAAGGAGCTTTTGATTCAACCCTTTTTTCAATTCATGTAAAAGAAAATGTTGACGACAGCATTGCCACATACAGCAAACCAACAATTGACGGCAATGTTGAAGTTAGCGCTTCCGACTGGTTGGACAAATGGCTTGTTGTTGCTGATTCCGATACTGATAGTTTCTGGAACGGTGATTCGCTCGATAATGAATTGATCGGACTTTACGCTACATGGGATTCCGATTCGCTTTACATCGGAGTCGATTATATCTTGAATGATAAATACAATACGATGATGTTGTACATTAACGCGGGCATCGCTGGAGGAATTACAAATTTCAATTCAAAGTCCGGTTATGTTGGAGATTATCAAAAGAATTTCCGCTTTACTGCGGATGATTCAATCGATTTTTTTGTGGCTGATTATTATCACGCTGTGCCTTCGCTGTTTAGGATTGTTGGAAAAACAGCGGAGGATATTTCCAGACAGATGAACGGCAAGCGCGGCATCAACGGTCGCGGTGCAGAGCTGGCAATTTCTTGGAATGACATTTACGGTTTGGGCGCGGGAGTAATTCCGAATAATGTTGCGCTGAAAATTGTCGGATTAATTGCCGGCGGTTTGGATTACGGCGCCGGAGATTCCGCTCCAAACAATGATGATACTAACGGCGATGCCGGACCCGATAGTTTAAAAAATCTTGCAACAATTTCTCCCGATTTAAATGGAGACGGCATTCCTGATCCGACAATATTTATTATTTCCGAGATTAAGAATGAAGTCTCGGCTCCGCTCGACTTTGGATTAATGCAGAATTATCCGAATCCTTTTAATCCGAGTACAGTCATCAGTTGGCAGTTAGCAGTCGGTGCTCACGTAACTCTAAAAGTATATGATGTGCTTGGAAATGAAGTGGTAACGTTGGTAAATGAGAATCAGTCGGCAGGAACGCACAGGGTAGAGTTTCAGTCGGCAGTCGGCAGTAAGCAAATTGCAAGCGGGGTGTATTTCTATCAACTACGTGCCGATAACTTTGTGCAGACGAAGAA
>JAVHOS010000011.1:0-6410 GCA_036170205.1 Ignavibacteriaceae bacterium
TCAGTTTGTAGGTCGATTCCGAAGGTTTTTGAAATTGACCCATGACAATCAACAAAATAACGATTTGGAGTAAAACAGTGAAGCGAAACAAAATATCGCGCAACAATTTTCCTCTATTTTTAATAACCAGAAAGTAAACTTTTTTACTGAAATATGTGTTACCCTGAAAACACCATAATTTACCTGAGGTTTTAGATGAAAGAATTTATGGCAAGCATAACATTCTCGGGAATAATTCCCGAAGATTATCTTGAGCTGCTTCCGGCGCAAAAAGATTATATTAGCAGATTAGTCAGCCAAAAGAAAATTACATCTTACGGATTATCGACCGGCAGAACGAAATTCTGGGTAACGTTTTCGGCGGAATCAGAGCAAGAAGTTTGGCAGCTTCTGGCAGGGTTTTCTTTGTATAAATATATGGAGGTTGAAATTGATGAATTGTTGTTTCACCAGAATACAAAGCTGTTTTTCCCACAGCTATCTTTTAATTAAAGTTTACGTCTCTCATGCTTTTGGAATTGTGAAATGAAATTTTGTTCCGCTTCCCAATGTACTTTCCGTCCAAATAGTTCCGCCATGTTTTTCAACAAGTTCTTTGCAGAGTAAAAGCCCCAATCCGGTACCCGATTCATCCTTCGTTCCTTTAGTAGAAAAGTGTTCGTCAATTTTAAATAATTTTGATAAATCCTTTTCGCTCATTCCGACTCCGGTATCTGCAATCATTATTTCATAGAAATCCTCTCTTTCTTCCGAAGCAATGGTGATCAGTCCAAACTCATTCGAGAATTTTACCGAATTAGAAACCAAATTTTGTAAAACCGAATTAAGCATATTCATATCAGCATAAACGGAAACGCTTTGCGGAACCGAATTGTGCAGTTGTAAATTTTTCTTTAAAGCGGTTGGTCTTATCAACTTGAAAACACCGTCACAAATTTGGTGGAGGTTAAGTTTTTCAGTCTTGTACTCCATTCTGCCGGATTGCAATCGCGACCAATCAAGCAGATTTTCAATCAACCGGTAAACGTCTTTCGTTGTCATTCGTATCATCTTCAGGTATTGAACGATCTGTTCATCGGACATCTCGGAATAATCTTCTATAAGAATTTCTGAAAGACCAAGCAGCCCCTGGAACGGACTTTTAAGATCGTGGGCAACAATAGAGAAAAACTTATCTTTACTTTTGTTTAGCTCTTTCAATTCTTCTAAATAGATTTGCATTTTTTCTTCCCCAAATTTTCTTTCCCCTACGTCCCGGAAAATGCTCAACAAATAGTTTTCGTCATCGGAAATTTCTATGAAAGAATTTATCACTTCCAGCCAAACATGCGAGTTATCCCAGAGTTGTAATTGCTTTTCGTAATGTACGGGAACGGATTTCGAATTTAAATTTACTTCTCCTTTTGCGGCAAAGTCCCGCCGGCAATTCTCTTCGTAAACAATAGAATAATGTTTCCCGATAAGTTCTTCTCTTCTTTTTTTTACAATATCGCAAAAAGCTTTATTAACCGAGCGGATGATCCCGGTCTTATCAATAACACGCATTCCGTCAAAAGAATTTTCCCAGATTGAACGGAAATGGTTTTCCGATTTTCTGATCTCAAGTTCGTTCTTTTTCGATTCGGTAATGTCTTCCACTAAACCCATTCCTCCAACAATTTTGTTGCTAGTATCATACAAAGGAGTAGTTTTTATCGTTGCATAAATTGATGCGCTGCTTGTTGTAGCCTTATACCAGCCTTCGAATGATCCTTCTTCACCTAACAAAGATTTTTCTATTGAAGGTAAAACAGATTTATCCCGTAACCGTTTCATATCTAAACCGACAAGGTTGTCAAGCGAAGATTGGAGTATTTCGGCAAATCGTTTATTGCACTGGGTTATGCATGATTCGGTGTTAAAGATAAAAAATCCGATAGGTGAATGCTCAAACAAGAAGCGGTATTTTTCCTCGCTTTCTCTAATTTCTTCTTCGAGTAATTTCATGTCGGTTACATCGCGTGAAATACCGACTATTCCCGTTATCGCTCCATCGAGCGAAACCAGGGGAACTTTAGTTGAAGAAACCCAACGGAAATTTCCGTCGCTTGCGCGCACATATTCAAGTTTCCCGATAAGTGGTTTTCCGGTACGAATTATATTTTGCTCATCAATTAATGCGTCAGAAGCATGATTTTTTGTAAAAAATTCAAAATCGGTTTTTCCGTTTGCATCATCTTCGTGTTCAAGACCAAGCATTTTTTTCTGTGCTGCATTAATCCTAATGAAACGGCTTTGCTTGTCTTTAAAATAAATGGTATCGGGAATATTATTCATAAGATTGCGGAGTAGATTACTTTCATGCTGAAGCATTTGCTCGGTCTTTTTTCTTTCGGTGATGTCATTGGTAATCACCAAAATTCCATTTTTGCCGTTCGCCAGGGTTACTTTTATTTCGCGGAGTTCAAGAAATCGCTCTTCTTTTCTGTGATAGATATTTTCAACTTCCTGAACCAATATTTCGCCGTTCAAAATTCTCTTGATGTTTTCTTTCATCAGTTGCAGCGATTCCGGTTTAATGAATTCGCTAACAGACACCCCGATAAGTTCTTCTTTTTTGTAACCGACAGTTTGACAGTAGGCTTTATTCACATCCAAGATTATTCCGTTTTCGTCTTCAAGCAGAATGCCGATGGGGGACATATCAAACAGAACCGAGTAAAGTTTGTCTCCACGCGCTAATTCTTCCATCTCGTTTTTTGTGCCGGTAATATCACGCGAAATATTTACGAGCCCTTCAACCTCTCCTAAAGAATTAACAAGCGGCACTTTTGTAGTAAGTATCCAAACATCTTTTCCATCTTTAAAATCTTTTAAATGATCGATACGGTTAAGAATTGCTTCACCGGTTTTAAGAATGTGTTTATCTTCTTTGGCGACTAATTCGGCATAAGTTTGCGGAACCGCATAAAATCTATTTTTGAAAGCAGAAGTTTTAACCGGTTTAATTCCAAGAAAAGTTGCTAAGGAATTATTGATCTTAATAAATCTTTCTTCACTGTCTTTTATATATACATAGTCAGGAAGATTTTCCATCATGTTGTTAAAAAGATCGTTGTTGAAGAACAATTTCTTTTCTTCTTCATCTCTTTCTTTGGCGTTACGCAAAAAGAAGATAATGTACTTTTCTCCTTCAAACTCATCAACAATACCGGTAAGATCCATAATTAACGTTGAACCGTCAGAGCAGAGGAAATTTTGTCCGGCTAAGACCGAATCATACGCATAAGTTTCTTTTAATGTTTCAGAAAGGGAAGCATGAGAATGGGAAGGAAATAATATCGAAAAGTTTTTGCCGATAAGTTCTTTCTGTGTGTAACCTAAGAGATCGGTAACTCGATTATTGACTTTGACGATTTCCCCGGTTTTAGCTTTTACTATAAAAATACTATCCAACGAGTGTTGAAAGATAGTTTCAAAGATCTTTTCCATTGCAACCTGTTTTATGGTTTCTATCAAAATTCCGTTTGGGTGAATTAACAGAAAATTCCATCAATTTCTTCACCGCAATTTATACATTTATTGCCATTTAAATTAGTGTTTAAAACAGTGTGCCAGTCACGTTCAATTAATTTTGTTTTGCATTTGCTGCAGAAAGTTGTTTGTCCTTCGGGATGATGAATGTTGCCGGTATAACAATATTTTATACCGCTTTGTAATGCCGTGCGTCTTGCTGAAAACAGCGTTTGCGGAGGTGTGCTTGGTTTATCTCTTAATTTAAAGTCGGGATGAAAAGCGGTAAAGTGAAGCGGAACAGCATCTCCAAGATTTTCTAAAATCCAATCTATCAATCGCTTTATTTCATCGGGAGAATCATTTTCTCCCGGAATGAGCAGCGTTGTAATTTCCAGCCAAACACCGGTTTCGTTTTTCAGCCAGAGTAATGTGTCAAGAATATTTTCAAGATGAGAAAAAGTTAGGTTGTGATAGAAGGTTTCGGAGAAGGCTTTCAAATCAACGTTTGCCGCATCAATATATTTATAGACATCTTTTCGCGCTTGTTTATCAATGTATCCCGCGGTAACCATAACAGATTTTATTTTTTCCTCCCGCGCAATTTTAGAAATATCAATTACATATTCTCCAAAAATTGTGGGATCATTGTACGTAAAAGCGATTGAGGGAACCTTATGTTTTTTAGCAAGTTGAACAACATCTTCCGGTGAGGCATAAAAAGAATTGTTGTCATCCATTCTTGCTTTGCTCATCGTCCAGTTTTGGCAGAATTTGCAGCCGAGATTACATCCGGCGGTTCCAAAACTTAGGATTTGACTTCCCGGTAAAAAATGGTTCAACGGTTTTTTTTCGATTGGATCAATGGCAAAACCGGTTGGTCTTCCATAGCCGAGTGAATAAAGTTTCCCGCCGATATTTTTTCTTATGAAACAAAAACCATTTTGTCCATCGCCAAGAGTACAATAACGGGGACAAAGTGTGCAGAGAATTTTATTCTTCTCTTGCCGCCACCATTTTGCTTCATATAATTGATTTTCTTTTTGCATCTTTTTCAATAGCAAATTAGTTTTTCAACCGGTAAAAAGAAACAGAGAAATTTGGATGGCGATTACGAAAGTCCAGGCTTTTCAGTTTTGCTTTTCTTATATTTGAGTAAGAAATTCTTTTTCAAACTTCGCAAGTAAATTTTATGAACGAACCCAAAATAAGCGTCGGTATTCTTTACGAAAAAACTATCAAATTTGAACTGCACGGAAACTTCCGCATTAAAGGAAGTCAGCAGTTTTTAAGCGGAATTTGTAAAGCAAAAGTTGTTGATGACAAAATTCAATTAACCAATAACGAGTCTCCAATTCAATTTGAAAATGAAATTTTGTTCTTCCCTTCAAATCATGCAACCGAACATTTCACTTTGCGGGATGTTACCATCGGCGTAAAATTCCATTGGGAAAGAAAAGAGAAACAAAGTTTTAAAGGATGGTTGAAACTTCTAAAGGTCGGGAATAAAATACATGCTGTAAACATCGTTCCGCTCGAAGAATATTTAACGAGCGTTATCTCTTCCGAAATGAGCTCGAAGGGAACACTCCAATTATTAAAAGCGCACGCAATCGTTTCGCGCAGTTGGGTGATGGCGCAAATTGTTAAAGCGAAAAAAATCAAAAAAGAAAATCTTGAGTACGAAACCTCAACGAAAAATGAGGATGAAATTATCCGCTGGTACGACCGCGAAGACCACGAACACTTTGATGTTTGCGCTGACGACCATTGTCAACGGTATCAAGGAATAACAAAAATTTACACCGACATTTCAAAACTTGCCGTTAATGAAACCCGCGGGTTAGTCTTAATGAGCGGTGAAGATATTTGCGATGCAAGGTTTTCTAAATCATGCGGCGGAATTTCCGAAGCATTTGAAAATATCTGGGAGCCGAAGCATTACAATTATCTTCTTCCCGTTGTTGATTATAAATATGAACCGGAAAATTATACGATAGATTTTTCAAAAGAACGAAATGCCCGCAAATGGATTCTTTCTTCGCCGCCTGCGTTTTGCAACACTGTTGATAAACAAGTTCTTTCACAAGTTCTGCTTGATTACGACCAGGAGACAACAGATTTTTATAGATGGAAAGTTGAGTACACACAAACCGAAATGGCAGAACTGATAAAAGAAAAAAGCAGAATTGATTTCGGTGCAATTCTCGATTTTATTCCAATCCAGCGCGGCGCCTCTGCAAGACTAATAAAACTAAAAGTTGTCGGCTCAAAAAAAACGATGACCATCGGGAAGGAATTGGAAATTAGAAAGCTTCTTTCAAAATCGCATTTGTACAGTTCCGCCATTGTCTTTGATAAAATGGATGTAGTAAACGGCATTCCGCAAAAATTTATTCTTCATGGCGCAGGCTGGGGACACGGCGCCGGACTTTGTCAGATCGGCGCGGCGTTAATGGCTCAATCAGGTTTTTTCTTCGATGAAATTCTTTCTCATTATTACAAAAACACAACTTTGAAAAAAAATTATTGAGCTGCCATCAACAAAAAAAATTGTAAAGCAATTTTCGGAATCGCCCAAGCGCTTTGCTCAACCTCGTTTAACTCGTGGTCGAAACAGAGTTTCGACCTACAAATTACTTATAACTAACTATGAAAATTCTCTATTCATGTTTATCTAAAAGCTGGGGCGGCATGGAAATGTTCACGCTAACGGCGGTGCACCAGTTGTTAAAACGGAATATTGAAGTGGAGCTTTTGTGTTTTGAAAATTCCCGTTTACATAGTGAAGCAGAAAAACAAAGAATCACTTTTCAAACCTTAAAAGCATCGGGATATTTTCATCCGATGCAATCTTTCAAACTTTCACGCATAATTCAAAACGGAAAATTTAATCTTATCCACACGCAAGCGTCAAA
>JAVHOS010000012.1:0-1317 GCA_036170205.1 Ignavibacteriaceae bacterium
GAGGGATATCTGAAAGTAATTTCGGCAAATGCTTCCCGGGAAATCGTTGTAAAATTATTTTTCGGGGAGAATATTTTCATTTTAATTTAAACATCAAAAGAAAATTGTTTTTACGGCTAAGTTTAACCTCAACCGGCATTTTAAGTCTGCAAATATTAATTGATTCATTTATAGGAAAAGTGTTTAATATGGAAAAGATATTTTTAATGTTTTTACTTCTTCTCTGCATTACCTCTTGTAAAAAAGAATTGGTCTCCCAACTACAACCAGCAACTCCACAAGAATTATGGCGTTCGCACAATCTCCATGATTACTCAATCGATCAAACACGGACATGCTATTGCTCCGGTGCCGGAGAGCAAGTGCATATTATAATCCGTTCGGATACTATATTCAGTTTAACAAAAGTTGTAGATGGAAGCCCAATAACAAGTCCCTATTATTTTACAATTGATTCCTTATTTGGAATGATTGAATATGGTAATTTTGATTCTTTAGTTATAAGATACAACTCGATTTATGGCTACCCGGAATTTCTTGATATCAATCCACAATGGCACCCGGTGGATGGGGGAGTATTGTACGAGACAACAAATTTGAAAATGTTGAAATAGAAGTAAAAATGTTTTGGGTTGAGTTTGCAAATTGAAAATAAATATCCTCTCGTACTTTGCACAAATAGTTTGATAATATGCACATTCACTGAATATGAATTCACCTTTTCAGGCAATTTGTCACTTTTCCCTTGATAATTTCCGGGTAAATATTAAATTGCCAAAGAAAATTTTATAAATTTATTCATTTCCCTTAATACATTAGGAAATCACCTATCAACTAACGGTATTTCTAAAGATTTTTCCTGCGAATAAGTTTTTAAGATGTATTGTGAAACAGGAGTAAAGAGTATGTCAATGTTAGATGAACAACAAAACGAATATGGAATAAATAGTTGCCCTCCCTCAAAGCAGGGAATGTACGATCCTGCATTTGAACACGATGCCTGCGGAATGGGATTTGTTGCCGACGTGAAGGGAAGAAAATCCCGCTCGATTATTGAGAAAGGTCTAGATATTTTAAAAAATCTAGAACACCGTGGCGCTGTTGGCGCTGATCCTAATACAGGAGATGGTGCCGGAATTCTTATCCAAATGCCTGATGAATTCATGCGCAAAGTTGCAGCAGAAAAAAATATCGAATTACCTGTTGAAGGACGCTATGCCGTTGGGGTAGTTTTTTTACCACACAATGCAACGCTAAGAAAAGCAGTTGAGAATATTTTTGAAAAAATAGTTATCGATGAAGACCAAAAGTTTTTGG
>JAVHOS010000013.1:0-1313 GCA_036170205.1 Ignavibacteriaceae bacterium
ATATATTTCAAATCTTAGTCAAGACATTACTAATATTATTGCTCATTTATAATTATAGTTATACACAGAATACTTTTTTTAAAAAATATGGTGGTATTGGTACTAACCAGGGTTTTTCACTTATTCAAACAGCAGATAGTGGTTATGCTATTTTTGGTTATACGGATGGATATAAAATTTCCCTTATTAAAACTAATAAATCCGGTGATAGTTTATGGACAAAAGTATATGGAAGCGGTGAAATTTATCTTTCATATTCTCTAACAAATACACCTGATGGAGGGTATCTTTTGGGTTTTGGAAATAAATTAATAAAGACAGATGACTCAGGGAATGTACAATGGAATAAAAGTTACGATAGAACTACTATTTTTTCTGTCGATAAAACTTTTGACGGCGGATATGTCTTTACAGGTTATAAGGACATTACCAACAACTTTAATCTCAAAGTATTTCTTATGAAAGTTGATAATTCCGGCGATAGTCTTTGGATGAAAACATTTGAGATTGAATCTTTCAGTAGGGCGAGGTCTGTGCAATCGACCTCAGATAGTGAATATGTAATTACCGGTCACATTTCTACACCAAGTACAAATAGTTTTGATTTGTATGTTGTCAAAACAGATAAAAATGGAGATACTTTATGGACAAAAACGTATGGATATAGTTATCAAGATAGCGGGAATAAGATAACTGAAACAAAAGATGGCAATTATTTTATAACCGGGGAATATACTGTAAAACCTTGCGAATACTGCGAATTGTTTTTACATACATGGTTATTAAAATTAGACCAAAACGGTGATACGTTGTGGACAAAAAAAATGAATTTAGGCAGGTGGGAAATAAGCAGCACCGGCAAACCAACTAAAGATGGGGGATATGTTATTACCGGTTCCAAGAATACACATTTATTTATAGCAAAAACAAATGAATTTGGTGATACAGTATGGACAAAAACATTTATTGATACCAATATTTATAGATCGGAAGGGCACGATATTATTCAAACAAACGATGATGGTTATGCAATAACCGGTTCGATTATGTATTTAAATGACCAGACAGATATTATATTACTTAAGTTAGACAAAGATGGGAATATAACAGTAATAGACAATAAAAATGAAACCATACCAGCGGAATTCTCACTCAAACAAAATTATCCCAATCCATTTAACCCGGAAACAACAATAAACTACACTTTGCCCGAAAGCGGGATTGTTCAAGTAAAAATCTTTGATGTGCTTGGGTGTGAGTTAAAAACTCTGGTAAACGAATATTCCGCTTCAGGTCTGCATTCTGTAAAATGG
>JAVHOS010000014.1:0-9474 GCA_036170205.1 Ignavibacteriaceae bacterium
TAATTTGGGATGAACACTAAATAATTTTAATAAAAATGATCACTGATATTTTAATAACCTGCCTTCTCGTTTTGATGAACGGATTTTTCGTTGCTGCCGAGTTTGCAATTGTAAAAGTACGGGCATCCCAGCTTGAACTAAAAGCTCAAAAAGGAAACCGCTTTGCAATTCTTGGAAAGAAAATTGTAAATCATCTCGATGCATATCTGGCGGCAACGCAGCTTGGAATTACTCTTGCAAGTTTGGGATTAGGATGGATAGGCGAACCGGTTGTATCCAAAATAATATTGACCATTATGAATATAACCGGTATCCAGATGAGTGAAGAGACGGCTCATGTTGTGGCGCTTCCTGTTGCTTTTATTACGATAACAACTTTGCATATAGTTTTTGGAGAATTAGCGCCGAAGACAATTGCCATTCAACGATCTGAAGCTACAACGTTAGCGGTCGTTTATCCATTACACTTTTTCCACCAGATGTTCAAACCGTTTATCTGGCTGCTAAACGGAATTGCAAATTTCTTGATACGAAGTATTGGCTTTTCCAAAATACATGGAGCGGAATTTCACAGCAGTGAAGAAATTAAATATTTAGTTAAACAAGGAAAAGAAAGCGGAATAATTGAAACCGAAGATTACGCAATTATAAAAAATGCTTTTGATTTTTCCGAACGCGCGGCTAAACAGATCATGATTCCGCGTCACCGTGTTTTGGCATTTGATATTGAGGAGTTCAACGAAAGCGTTCTTGAAAAAATCCTTGAAGAAAATTATTCAAGAATTCCGTTTTATGAAGAAAGTCTCGATAACATTGTTGGGGTTGTTTATCTTAAGGACCTTCTCTTAAATCTTAGAAAGAATACCCCAATAAATATCCGTGCGTTAATGAGACCGGTGATGTTCATTCCGGAATCAAAACGGATCGGTCAACTGCTTAGAGAATTTCAGAAAAACCATCAGCAGATTGCCGTTGTTATAAGCGAGTATGGAGGCACAGACGGCATCATCACGATGGAAGATATTCTTGAAGAACTTGTCGGAGAAATACAGGATGAACATGATTCGGAAAAAAGAATGATCGAGAAAATCGATGAAGAGAACTTTTCCGTATTTACCTCAATTTCAATAGTTGATGTTAACCACCATCTTCCGCATCCGATTGAAGAAGACACGCAATACGAAACTCTTTCCGGTTATCTCTTCGATAAGTTCGGAAGGATTCCCGATACAAATGAAAAAATAGAATCAGATAATTATGAATTTACAATTTTGAAAAAGAGAAAAAATGCGATTATCCAGGTACGGATCCATAATCTGTTGAAAAAATCAGAAAATGAAGAGGAGAGTGAAAATTAAAGTAAAATATTGTTCTCTTTTTCTCTTGGGGAATAGTAAAAATACCTTTAATTTTCTTCCGCAGTTAGCAAAGTAAAACGGGAAAACAATCTCTTTTTATTAGCCTCAAAAAACGGTTTGAGTATAAGCAATAAATTTTATAATGATAAATAATTTAGGAATTTAGATTTCGTATGGGCACAATTATCGTTTCGTTGTTTTTAGCCGGGGTAATAGTTCTTTATTTTTATAACAATCCGATGAAACATGGAAATTGGTTTATGATCCGCCGGTTCATAAATTGGTTCCCGCTTGGAATGACTTACGCCTTTCTTTATATGGGTCGTTACAACTTGAACGTTTCTAAAAATGCTCTTGGTAGTTTAATGACCAAAGAAGAATTCGGAATAATCTTTGCCGCCGGAACAATAACCTACGCACTTTCCTTTTTAGTGAACGGTCCGCTTGTAGATAGAATCGGAGGAAAGAAAGGAATTATTATTGCGGCTGTCGGTTCTTCTATAGCAAATATTTTACTTGGCGTTTTAACTTACTTCGTTGTAACCGGACAGTTACAAATGAAGATGGTTGTAGCATTTTCAATTCTCTATTCTATCAACATGTATTTTCAAAGTTACGGCGCTGTATCAATTATAAAAGTTAAAGCATACTGGTTCCATGTTCGCGAGCGGGGTGTCTTCGGTGCAATATTCGGTACGTTAATTTCGTTCGGCGTTTATTTTGCGTTCGATTGGGGACAGGCTATTGTAGATATGGTAAAAACAAATGCTGCCGGAACTGAAACATGGTTAAGCAGTTTAATTAAAAGTTCGTTCGCTTTAAAAACCGGATCGGTTGATCCTATCTGGGCTGTATTTTTTATTCCGGCGATCATATTGATTTTCTGGGCGATAATGGATGTTATGATGATCAAAGATTCTCCCGAAGAAGCTAATTTCCCCCCCTTCGATACTCATGATGCTTCCTCCGGGAAAATGCACATTGATTTTACAGCGATGGAATTATTGAAAAGAGTATTCAGCAGTCCGATTATGTTAACCATAGCTTTTATCGAATTAACATCCGGCGTTCTTCGGAACGGAATAATGCAATGGTATTTTATTTTTGCAAAAGAAGTAAAACAACCGGGCGCTGAATTCTTTATTGAAAATTGGGGGCTTCTTTTATGCGTCTTCGGAATCATCGGCGGATTTATGGGCGGGATGATCTCAGATAAATATTTTCACTCAAGACGCTCTCCCCCCGTTGTCTTTTTATCAGCATTCATGTTCATCATGGCGTTGTTAATGGCAATCTTTTTAACGTCATCACCAATAATTGTTGGATCAGCCGCAGTGTTAATTTCAATGGCGGTTATCGGCGTTCATTCATTAATGTCTGGCACGGCTGCCGCAGATTTTGGCGGAAGAAAAGCCACAGCAACAAGTTCAGGTATTGTTGATGGTTTCGTTTATCTCGGAACTGGAATACAATCCTTCAGTCTTGGCTTTTTAACAAGTTGGAATTGGCAATGGTGGCCTATCTTTTTGATGCCGTTTGCGCTGATAGGGATGTATCTTGCTTTAAGAATTTGGAAAGAATTACCCGCTGCAACCCAAAAATATATTGATGAAGTTGAAAACAATGTTGAGATAGTCGGGAAATAAATTTAATAATTTAATTGAATTGCCGCGAGCTTTAGCTCGTGGAGCAATAAACATAAAAACAATTGGCTTTAGCCACAATCAAATCATAGGTTTGGCTAAAGCCAATAGTTTTCTATACACACAGTTCCACGACTTAAAAGTCGTGGCTATGAATAGACCAATCTTGTACAACGTTATTCATTATTCTTTTTCGCTCTCCAAACTAACAGCACCAACAAGGTTGATAAAACAGATGAACCGATCCAGAAGACGTTGATGATCGTAAAATCATAAGTCCCGATACCGTTAACCACAATTTTGTTATGTTCCATCAAGTAGCCGCTAATAATGTCCTGAAGTCCCGCGCCGATATAACTTGTAATACCGATCATTCCCATTACTGCGCCTGCAGCTTTTTTCGGAGCGATATCAAGCGCCATTAAACCGCCGAGATAACAAACCAGCACACCGATCGAAATTCCGAAAAAGACCATGCTGGTAATATCAATCCACGGCAAACTTTTTGGATTTAATAAAAAGATAGTCAACGAAATGATGTTCAAAATTCCAAAGATCAATGCCGGAACATTTCTTTTTGCATGAAAGATCTTATCCGAGATCAATCCCGAAGAGATGGTTCCAACCAATCCGAATACGGAACTAATCGAAATGATAGAACTTGCTTCTAAAGTTGAATATCCTTTTTGCGATTGCAGAAATAATATTCCCCAGCTATTAATTGAATAACGTACGACATAAATGAACAAACTCGACATTGCCAAAATCCAGAGAGCCGGATTTTTCAACAAGCCAAACTGAATTGATGTAATTGATTTTTCTTTTGTAATCTTTTCTTCAAAATCATTTTTATATTCGGCGATCGGCATTAACGCTTTGCTGGCAGGCGTATCATAAAAAAAACGTAAGAGTATAACTGCTCCAATCAATCCGAGAATTCCGGCGCTCCAGAATCCAAACCGCCACCCGAAAGTAGAAACAATAAAAGCGGTTACGATAAAAGTGAATACTTCTCCAAGACTTAAACTTGCGCTGCCGAAACCGTAATACGTTCCTCTTTCCTTTTTGCTGAACCACCGCACCAAAGCTACAACGCTTGTGTTCGAGCCGATTGCCTGGAACCAGCCGTTTATTCCCCAGAGAATTATAAACACAATAAATAACGATTGAAACCCGAGAAGAAGATTGATGATTGCAGAGACAAATAATCCGGCTGCCATGAACCGCCTGATATTTATATGATCGGTTATAAAACCGTTCACTAATTTTCCGGCTGCGTATGAAAAGAATAATGCAGAGCCAATGATGCCAAGCTGTGTCTCTGTTAAAAGCCCTTCATCGAGGATTGGTTTTTTCATAACATTGATGCTTAAGCGGCATATATAATAAACCGAATATCCAACAGTTGAAGAGATAAAAACAGACCATCGGAATTTTTTATAATTTTTATCAATTACCGTTTGATCGGTTTCCTGGAGAAGCGCCGGATCGGGTTTAAAGAAGTTGAGTGTTTTTTTAAGCATCGTTCGTAGAGTCTTTTTTATTATTCAGTAAATATGTACTTCAAAATGGCAAGAAATTTTAATATGTTGAAATAGAAGTTAGAAGTAAGAATCCAGAAAAAATTCTTATCGTTTCTGATTTACATTTAAAGTTTGTGTCACTACTATATTAATTACTCACCTTACGCAAAACTTTTATGTATTAACCCCGCCATTCATGCCTGCCTGACGCAGGTAGCGCGGGGAAAGAACAAACAACAGACAGTGCAGGCTTTAGCCATTATTAACGGTCTGAATGGGCTAAAGCCCAAATGTTTTTTCATATTTTAGTCCCCGGCATAAATGCCGGGGTTACTTGATATTGAGATTGCGTAACATGACTTAGTAATTTGTAATTAGTTATTTTAATCTTCCTATTGCCTGTTACCTTCTGCCACCACTTGCCACTTTCCCCTCAGTATCTATCCAACTTAAACTTCTCACCTAAATAAAGTCTTCGGACTTCCTCATCCTCGGCAAGAGTATCAGCGCTGCCGGAACGGAAAATAACTCCGTTAATTAAGATGTACGCTTTATCAACAATGCTCAACGTTTCGTGCACGTTATGATCGGTTATTAACACACCGATGCCCCGGTCTTTCAACTTTGCAACAATCAACATAATGTCTTCAACCGCAATAGGATCAACACCCGCAAAAGGTTCATCAAGCAAAATAAACTTGGGATCGGAGGCAAGCGAACGCGCTATCTCGGTTCTTCTTCTTTCACCGCCGCTTAATTGGAAACCGATACTTTTTCTTATATGCTGAAGACTTAAATCTTCTAAAAGTTTTTCTAATTTTTCTTTCCGTTCCTTGTTCGTCATTTTCAACATTTGAAGAACTGCCATAAGGTTGTCTTCAATAGAAAGTTTTCTAAAGATGGAAGCTTCTTGCGGTAAATAGCCAATGCCCATGCGCGCGCGTTTGTACATCGGGATAGTGGTTATGTCATTCCCATCTAAAAATACTTGTCCCGCATTCGGGCGTATCATCCCTACCATCATATAAAACGTAGTAGTTTTACCTGCGCCGTTCGGTCCAAGTAAACCAACGATTTCGCCTTGCGAAACTTCAATCGATGATTTATTTACCACCGTTCTCTTTTTATAAATTTTTACTAAATCCAAACTGCTCAGTCTGCTTCGTTCCATTACTGGTTCCCTTTTAAAAAATTTTGTTGCAACCGCGGTGTAAAGAGTTTTTCTTTCTCCGGTCTGTTTTCATACAGAATAAAACGGGGTAAAAGATATTCTCTATCTTTTCCTTTTATAATTGTCTCCGGGTGATACTCACTGTTCGGCGTGCCGTACAACTTAACTGAAATAATTTTCTTGTTCTCAAAAAACATAATTGAGTTTTGCGCGCTTGCTTTCATCAATCCGTTAGGTTCGCCGTCATCGTAAAGATAATAGATGCTTAACACATTCGAGTAAACTTCGTTCCGTTTAATTCCGGTGCTGTCAAAGAAAAGAAAGATCGTATCGCCGGATATTTGATCGAACCGCTGTTTATAATTTTCGTTATAAGATGCGATCAAGGCATTCTTGATAATGTCGATCTTCTCAATTTGTTGTTCCTTTAAAAATATTTTTATTGAATCACCGGAAAGTTGAGAAGTCTCAAACCACATCACCGGTTGAGCATTCTCTTCTCCGGTTTTGCTCGTTATAATATTATCTTCATTCCTAAAATAGATCGAGTAATCATTCTTTGATGCGAATCCACCTCGCAAAATCTCAACGGAATCAATTGCAATAAAACGGTTTGTCGTATCGCGGTAAGCTTTCATCACTTTTGATTTTATCAAAAGCGTATCAATTGTCTTTACTGTGTCACCGGAGAAGGTTGTATCGATCTGAATGAGTAACGGAAGGCTGTCTATTACGCTATAATTCTTTGCGCGGTAGTCTTCCATGTGTCCGCCAAGAATTGTAGAGTTGTTTGCTTTATTTTTTATGCTCACATTGCCAAAGCCAAACGATTCTTCCAATCTTCTAAAGTGAATGAGACTATCGGTGTAAATAATATTTTCTTTATCGGTAATTTTAACATTGTCGAAGGCAATCGCGCGGTCTTCTTTGCGAAAATAAAGAAGCCGGTTGGAGGTTAATGTTGATACGGTATCGAAGAGTCTAACTTTAGTACGGAAGTCGGCTCTGTCATCGTTGAAAAAATACTCACCGACTTTTGCGGTAAGAATAACTTTTTTATCATCAAGCTTAACGCCTTTATCAGAGAATGATCTTCGTTCGTTTCCGTAGTAAAATCCTTCGTCGGTATAAATGGTAAGCGTGTCTTGCGTGATAATTACGTTCCCGATCAACTTTGCGTCGTTCCTTGCAAGGTATTGGACCGCTTTGTTACAAGTTATAACAACATTCCCTTGTGTTAAAACTACATTACCGATCACTTCGCGGATCGATTCTCCATTTTGAATTGAACCGATCAACTCCTGCCCGGTAACGGTGATAGTTTTAGTCTCTTCCTGAGCGGGAGTTAAAAATGGAAGCGTGAAAAAGATGATTAATATTTTTAGCAGCGATCTCATCTTAAAGAATCCGATGAAGTAACGTAAACAGGTTTATAAATTTTATAATTTTGCAAATGCTGGTCTGATTCAAATCCGTACCCTTGAATTTTTTCTGTTGGAGTAGTTATTGTTACAAACTTATCAGTAACGATCTTCTGATCTCTATTTCTCCACATCAGCATTTCTGATTCTAATTGCGTTCCGCTGTCGTTCTTCGCTACAACATTTTCAAAAGCGTAAAGGTCTTTAGAAGCATCGTCCACTCTTCCTCGAAGCGAAGTAAGTGTAGTGGTTTTTATTTCCAACGGATTGTAAAAGTCAACGTATTGGTAACCATCAATTAAGGTTTCCTGTCTTTTAGCATACATGCGTAAATGTCCCACTTTCATAATCGCTTGAATTTTTCCCGAGTCGGTAAAACTAATTGTGGTATTCCAACTTTCCTGTGTCGGCAATTCAGTAACGTTAATCTCCGAACTTATTTTCGGTTTTACTTTCTGCGAACTACAAAAGAAAAAGAAAAACGGGAGAGAAAGAAGAAGAAAATATTTCATCTTTGTTTCAGACCAATATTGATCAGATCATGCATGTGAACAATGCCGATAGGTTTTTCATCTTTATCCACCACCACCAGCGAAGTGATTTTATGATTTTCCATTTGCTGCAATGCGAATGATGCAAGAAGATCAGCAGTAATTACTTTTGGATTTTTCGACATTACGTCTTTAGCTTTAAAAGATTTTATCTCCATAGTTTTTTCTAATAACCTGCGCAAATCACCATCGGTAATAATACCAAGCAAAACACCTCCATCATTTACAACGCAAGTTGTTCCAAGTCTTTTAGAGGTAATTTCTAAAATTGAATCTTTCAACGAAGTATTTTCATGAACGATCGGGATTTGTTCACCCATGATCATGATCTCACTTATTTTAAGAGAAAGTCTCTTGCCCAAACTTCCGCCGGGATGCAGCATCGCAAAGTCCTGCGCAGTAAATCCCTTTCGCTGCAACAGACTAACAGCAAGAGCGTCTCCCATAACCAGCATCGCCGTTGATGAAGCCGTTGGCGCAAGATCAAAGGGACAAGCTTCTTCTTTAACATCAATGTTCAGAAAAATATCACACTGTCTTCCAATTTTAGAATCTTTAGTGCTTAGCATTCCAATAAGTAAAACGCCAAGGCGTTTTAACAACGGAAGAAGATTTAGCATTTCCTCGGTGTTCCCGCTTTTAGAAAGAATAATAACAACGTCTTCAGCTCTTACCATTCCAAGATCGCCGTGCAGCGCATCGGTTGGATGAAGATAAATTGCAGCCGTTCCGGTTGAGTTCATCGTAGCAACAATTTTACGCGCGATTAATCCGGACTTTCCCATTCCTGTTAGAACAACTCTCCCCTTACATCGATTTATTTCTTCGATAGCACGTACAAAATCATCGTTAATGTTTTCTGAAAGCTGAGTTATCGCTTCCGCTTCAATTCTAACAACTTCTTTTCCATGCTCTATTATTTTTTCTTTTGTCAAGATTTATCCTTTAATCAATTTATTTTTTTCTCTGTTATAAAAAGGAAACAATTTAAGCTAACTTTTTGGTGATCAGATCAATTTGTTTAAGTTCAATCAGCAAGTCTCTCAATTCACTTAAAGGCAGTTGGCTTTCCGCATCGCTTAATGCTTCTTTTGGATTCGGATGCACTTCAAAAAATAGAGCATCAATCCCTATAGCAATTGCAGCCTTTGCAAGCGGTTTAATAAACTTTGGCTGACCGCCCGTTAAGTTTCCATTGCTTGGAAGCTGCACTGAATGCGTCGCATCCATAACAACCGGGAAACCAAGTTCACGCATAATAACTAACGAACGCATGTCAACAACAAGATTGTGGTATCCGAATGTCGTCCCCCGTTCTGTAAGCAATATTCTTTTATTATTTGTTGAAAGAACTTTTTCGGCAGCATGCGTCATATCTTCGGGCGCAAGGAATTGTCCTTTTTTAATATTTACAACTTTTCCTGTTTTCCCGGCTGCAATTAATAAATCGGTTTGCCTGCAAAGAAAAGCCGGTATTTGAAGAACATCAACATACTTTGCGGCTAATTCAACTTCTTCAATTGTATGAACGTCTGTCAATACCGGGACGTTAAGAGTTTTTTTTACATTTGTTAAAATCTCAAGCGCTTCTTTATCGCCAATTCCTTTAAACGAATGAAGGCTCGTTCTGTTCGCTTTTTTGTAACTCGATTTGAAGATAAAGGGAATTCCAAGTTCAGTTGTAATTTCTTTTATTGCAACAGCGGTTGTAAAAGTTATTTCTTCATTTTCAATTACGCATGGTCCCGCAATAAGCACAAACGGATTGTTATTCCCGATATTAATTTTTTCTATCAGCATTACTTTC
>JAVHOS010000014.1:9574-25056 GCA_036170205.1 Ignavibacteriaceae bacterium
ACTTTCTACTTTCTACTTTCTACTAAGATAAAGTTTCCTCAAACAAATTACCGTGTTCGTTATTTCTTTTTTTCTTTCCGAAACGTTTGTAAGCCAATTCCGTCGCTTCTCTTCCGCGCGGTGTGCGGTTTATAAATCCTTGCTGAATTAAAAAAGGTTCATACACTTCTTCAATGGTTCCTGCGTCCTCGTTTACTGCTACAGAAAGAGCATTCAGTCCCACAGGTCCGCCGCTAAATTTTTCGATGATAGTTAGGATGATGTCTTTATCCATTTCATCCAAACCAAATTCATCAACTTCCAAAGCGGTTAACGCAGTTTTTGAAATTGCAAGATCGATAACTTTTTTATTTTCGAAATCGGCAAAATCTCGTGTTCGTCTTAAAAGACGATTTGCAATTCTCGGCGTTCCGCGCGAGCGTTTTGCAATTTCATAAGAGGCATCTTCATCAATCGGGATTGCAAGAATTTTTGAAGAGCGTTGCAGAATTACTTTTACTAATTCCGCATCATAATAATCTAAACGGCTTTTTATCCCAAAGCGGTCACGTAAAGGAGCTGTAAGCATTCCTGCACGTGTAGTGGCGCCGATCAAAGTATACTTCGGCAATTTTATTTGTACCGATCTTGCGTTGGGACCGGAGTCTATCATAATATCTAATTTGTAATCTTCCATTGCCGAATAAAGAAATTCTTCTACCACCGGACTTAAACGATGTATCTCATCAATAAATAAAACAGCGTGTTCTTCAAGATTAGTTAAAATTCCCGCCAGATCGCCAGGCTTTTCTAAAACGGGACCTGAAGTAACTTTTAATTTTACTCCAAGTTCATTTGCAATGATGTGCGAGAGTGTTGTTTTCCCAAGTCCCGGAGGGCCGGTAAGTAAAACGTGATCAAGCGCTTCGCCCCTTTTTTTTGCCGCCGAAATAAAAACTTTCAGGTTGTCGGTAATCTTTGTCTGACCGGTAAAATCCTTAAACCTAACAGGGCGAAGAGATTGTTCAACCTGAATTTCATCGGGAGAAATTTCTGGTTTAGTATTTTCAGATTTTCTTGTCATCACTTGCCTATTACGTTACTAATGTTTTATTTCTAAAATTTAATTTGTGAATACCAAATACCATTAAGATCATTAACCCGATCATCGCCAGCGCCAAAAGAATTGTTATAAATGGATTAAAAGCTTTGTCGAAAAGATAAACAATTCCCAAATTCCAGGGGCTTCCATATAAGATTACTAAATGTACAACATAAATCAACAGTGTATTTCTTCCAAGCAAGATCAATATTCTCGGAATAGAATTTAGCCGTAATGCCATAAACGTAATAAGCGAAGTAAAGGTAATTACAAGTCCGAGCCGGTAAAAAACTAAATTTGGACTTGTGGTCCAGAATTTACTTTCTCCAAACGCCGCTACTTCAACAACATTGCCAATTAGAGAAATCAGTAATAATCCCATGCCCGAGCCAAGAAGTTTAAACGAAAAATTTGTGGTTTGAAATACTGTAGGATTCTTTGCCAAATAACTTCCCAAAAAGGAACCAGCGGCTAAATAACTTAACCAGGGAAATAGCGGGAAATTTGAATGCGTCCCGGATGATAAATATCCGGCTAACGCTTTATGAAGATAGTTTGTCCATACAATTTTTTCACAGATCGGATAAAGAAAAATAATTACCAGCACACCGGTAATAAAAACGATATAATCACTCAGCTTTAATTTTTCAGCTATATATGCCAGCAACATAATATATAATAATCCGAAGCCTATCAACTGCAGAACATCAACTACAAAAAAAACATCCCACTGAACAGAGGTAACATTATTAAAATAAACTAATGAAGGAGTGGGATATCGCATTAAATATCCCAAACCGATTAGAAGAAATGCACGCTTAACACCTCTTAACACTCTTGGATTTTCAGCGAATGAAACTTTCTGTAAACGGAACAAATACATAAAAGTAGTTCCGGCTGAGAACATAAAAATCGGCGCTGTCAATCCTCGATTGGAAAACCAGATAAGAAAAACGGAATTACTTAAATCACGAAATTGCGATCCCAGGAAAACATCTATTGTATGACCTTGCACCATATTTAATACGGCAAAGGCTCGCAGTAAGTCAAGAAAGATTACTCTATTTTTTGAGGAAGTAGTTGTCATTTCAAATTATGCAAATCGCTATTTTTCAATTATGAAAAATCACTTTTGACTTCAACGATCATTTCAATCTCAACTGACGCATCACGTGGAAGCACATTTACACCAACCGCTGCGCGGGCGTGTTTACCTTTTTCACCAAATAATTTAACGAGCAATTCGGAAGCTCCGTTTGCAACTTCAGGCTGATTCACAAAAGCGGAATCGCTATTAATAAAAGCTCTCATCTTCACAATTTTTTCAACTAATTCAAGATCGCCTATAATACTTTTGATAACGGTAAGACAATTTAATACTGCGGCTTGAGCTGCAAGTTTTGCGTCCTCTTCAGTTACATCTTTTCCGACTTTACCTTTATATTTTAAAACTCCATCAACCATTGGAAGTTGTCCGGAAGTAAAAACAAGATTACCCGTTCTCACCGCTGGAATATAAGCTGCCAGGGGAACCGGAACAGCCGGTAAATGTAAACCAAGTTCTTTAATTCTCTCTTCTATCATAAACTACCTGCCAAATTTTTCTATTTTCTTATTATATTTGAAGCCAAAAAGTCAGCCATCAATTGTTAAAAGGAAATGCCTAATGCTTGAAGTCAAATTTAAGGAATTTGTAGATATTGTAAAACGTTTGCGCAAAGAATGTCCATGGGATCGTGAACAAACAAATGAATCTATCAAAGCCGCAACATTGGAAGAAGCGTATGAAACCGTTCATGCAATTGATGAAAATAATTTTAGCGAATTAAAAGAAGAATTAGGCGATCTCTTCTTCCATATCGTTTTCCACACGGCAATTGCGGAAGAATTGAAAAAATTTACGTTTGAAGAAGTGATAGATGAAATTTCCGCTAAACTTATCAGAAGGCATCCACATGTTTTTAGTAATGTTAAGGTTTCCGGAACGGAAGAAATAATGAAAAATTGGGAAACAATAAAATTGCAAGAGGGAAGAACTTCGATCCTTGAAGGTGTTCCGCAAACCATGCCTGCAATTATGCGCGCTCATCGTTTGCAGGAGAAAGCTTCAAAAGTCGGTTTCGATTGGGATGCGATTGCCGATGTGAAGGAAAAAGTGAACGAAGAATTGGATGAATTACAAATTGAAATAGATAACAATCAAATTGAAAAAGCCGAAGCAGAATTTGGCGACCTTCTCTTTTCACTTATTAACTTGAGCCGTTTTCTTAATATCAATCCCGAAACCGCTCTGCGCAAAACTACCGGCAAGTTTGAAAAACGTTTCTCTTATATCGAAAAAAAACTTGCGGAGCAAAATAAAAAGATTACCGATGTTGACTTAAAAGAGATGGATAAATATTGGGAGGAAAGTAAAACGATTGGAAAAAGTGATCTGACATAACAGCACAATAGGTCATTTCTGATTTTCAGGTTTTCTCTTTATCATAAAATTTTTCGTACGCATCAATAATATCTTTTACCAATTTATGGCGTACAACATCGCTTTTTTCAAAGTAAACAAAACCAATTCCCTGAATGCCGGTAAGGATTTCCTGAGCTTTTACTAAACCGCTCACCGTTCTATTCGGCAGATCGATCTGAGTTATATCCCCGGTTATAATTGCTTTAGAATTTACACCAAGCCGCGTTAAAAACATTTTCATTTGGGTGTCTGTAGCATTTTGCGCTTCATCAAGAATAACAAAAGCATTGTTCAACGTTCTTCCGCGCATATAGGCTAAAGGAACAATTTCGATAATTCCTTTTTCAATATTCTGTTTTAGCTTCTCGGTTGGCAGCATATCTTCCAGTGCATCGTACAGCGGGCGCAAGTATGGATCGATCTTTTCACGGATATCGCCGGGTAAAAATCCCAAACTCTCGCCGGCTTCAACTGCAGGTCTCGCCAAAATTATTTTGTTCACAATTCCTTTTTTCAAAGCTGCTACGGCAAAGGCAACCGCGAGATAAGTTTTACCGGTTCCCGCCGGACCAATTGCGAAACAAATATCATTCTTTTTTACCAACTGAAAATAGGTCATTTGTCCGGCAGTTTTCGCTTTTATGCTGTCGTTCTTCGTGTAAAGAATAATTGAATCGAATTCTTTTTCGTTGATTATTTCTTTCCCTTGAAGAGTCAAATCAAGAATCGTTTCAATGTCATTTTCCCGCAAACTTCCTTTTGTGTTCAGTACGTAAATCAATTCTTTAAAAAGTTTTTCGAGAAGTTCGGTTTCTTCTTCGGTTCCTTTGAAAGTTGCACTATCGCCGCGAACCGTTATTGAAGCTGAGAATCGGTTTTCGATTATTTTTAAGTTTGAATCATTAAATCCGAGTAAGGAAAGAAGATCGACATTTTCAAGAGCAATTTTTTTTGTTATTTCCGCCATGTCACCAATTGATTTATGAATTTAGTAGGAGTTCCGCATTGAATCTTACGCTATAAAAAAATAAAAAAAGCCCTTGCCATCAAAAGATGAAAAGGGCTTTCAAAAAAACTATTTAAGATCAAAAACTGAAATTATTTTGTTACGGGCGCCGCTGCCGGGGTCGGAGCCGGTTTGTAATTCAATTTTAGTTTTTCATATTTGGATTTTTCTTCTTCCGTCAGATTAGGAATTTTGAAAATTTGTTTCGGGAAAATGAGATCCGGGTTTTTAATTTGATCTCTGTTAGCCTGATAAATTTTAGGCCATGCAAAACCGTTTCCGTAGAATTCTTTTTTCTTTGCAATTCTCCAGAGACAGTCTCCCTTAACCACCGTGTAGCTTGCTTCGGTAGGAGCTTCTACCCATGCGTCAAGTAATCCGGGTAATACGTTGTGAACTTTAGTGAAGAAGTCCGGCAATGCGCTGATTTTATTGCCTTGCAGAGCTGCAAGGTCTTTAGCGCGGTCAGCTTTAGGTCCTTCTTTTCTTCTGATTTTGCCTTCTAATTCGGCGACTGCTTTATTATAATTGTCGATGTCAGACTTTTTAGCTCCAACCATTGTATAAAGATCGTCCATACAGTTGTCATAACTCTGAACGGTTGAAAGGTTAGTATTCAAACCGGTAACATCGGTTTTTAAAGTTGAAGTTTCTTTTTGCAAGCTCTCTTTTTGAGCGTTCAACTTATTGATTTGATTTTGCCATTCTTCTTTGGTCATCTCTTCTTGTGCAAACGTAGAAAACGTAAATGCAACAACCAGAGCTGCTGATAAGAACCAAACTTTATTTAATTTCATATAAATCCTCATGTTTTAAATTCTTGGTTTAGATTACTTAGAAATTTTGCCCAAATTTGCTTTGGTTTCTTGTTTTAGTTTCTCGCATTCTTGAAGTTTTTTATTCTTCTCGGCGATTTGTTTTTCTACGCTTGATCTTTCATCTTTTAAGGTAGCAGCAGATTTTTGCATCGAGCTAACTTCCTTTTTTAAAGCGTCTAACTGAGCCAATTCTTCTTGCGATGGTCCGCTGCTGCATCCGACAAAACCTGCAGTCAACAAGATAATCACAGTTCCCAAAAGAGAACTTTTAAGGGACTTTAGTAACTTCATAGTATATACTCCATTTTAGTTGATTGATAGTCTTTCTAAATTTAGGTCTTTTCTGTACAGAAATCAAGAAAATTCACTTCAAAAATATATAATTTATAATTTTAAACACCAAATTTGGGATGATGGATACACAAGTTAAATCATCCTCTTTTCAACAAAGCTGGTATAACCTTTTTCCGCGATAATAAGATGATCGAAAATGGGAATTTCTATCATCTTTGATACTTCAACCAGCTTTTTTGTTATCGAAATATCTTCGTTGCTCGGCTCCGGATTGCCACTGGGATGATTATGAACCAGTATTATACTTTTTGCGCTGTTTTCGATTGCAACCTTAAATACCTCCCGCGGATGGACAATACTGGAATCTAAGCTCCCCGTTGAAATCAATTCACTCCGTATTATTTTGTTTGCTGAATTTAAACAGACTACATAAAAATGTTCGTGCAGTTCATCTTTTAAAAGGGGAATAAAAATATGCGCGATATCCTGCGGTGAAGAAATTTTCTTTTCTGAAAACCATTTTGATTGAACGGCAGTCCGTTTTCCAATTTCAAACGCCGCTACTAATGTTGCGGCTTTATCTTTTTTGATTCCGTTTGTTTTGATCAGTTCTGAGTGGGATTTGGTAGATAACGATGCAAGATTTCCATAACGAGCGACGAGGTCATAAGCTACTTGCACAACCGACTTCCCTTTGGTTCCGGTTCGTAATAAAATCGCCAGCAATTCGGCATCGCTTAAGCTTTGACTTCCGCGCAGAAGAAGTTTTTCTCTCGGGCGGTCATCCAACGGTAAATCTTTTATTTTTCCCAATTTATTTTTTTGTTTGTGGTTTGTATTTAAATCTTTCTACTAATTCAAACTTTCCTTGATGGAAGCGAACAATGTTGAGATAAGAATTTACGTTTCCATTTTTAAAATCGATTGAATTGTGAACTCCGATGAAAGGTTCCGACATGGCGACGGCTTCTTCGAATGTAATGCCATTACGTTCGGAAAATGTTAGTATTTTCAAAAGATATTTTGCCGCATCATATCCATAAAGGTTATTTAAGTTGACTTCCCTTCCGGCAGTTTCAAAATATTTTCTCGAAAATGTTGCCACGTCTTCATCATCAAAGTCAATAAATGAATCAGAGGTAAAGGTAAGTTTCTCGCTCAATGTTGAGGAGGTCTCCAACCCTTTGGTCGTAAACCAATCTTGATTTCCATAGATAGGCAGATCAATTTCATTTTTTACCATCGCCGAAAGGATGACCGGAATAAAACCATTGTCGTTCAAAGGAAGAAAAATTCCTTCAACTCGTTTAAGACCTTTTTTGAAATCGACAACAAGAGATTCAGTAATAAGTTTTTTTGATAAATAGGTTTGTCCCAAAACTTTTCCACCCAAATTCTTAAACTCGGATACAAAACTTTTTCCTATCACATTAGCATTTCCGCTTTGAGGAAAAAGTGCGGCAATTGATCTTTTATTTTCAACATAGTAAAGATATTGCGCCATCACTTTTCCGTGCAATTCCATAGAAGTATTTGCTTGATAGAAAAATTTATTCCCGGATTGTAAATTTTCATCAGTGGCAGTTGGACTTATCAGAGGAATGGTTAAATGTTTTGAAGCTTCCAGAAATAATCTAGTTTCATCACTAAAAAGTGGACCGATAACAGCGGAGTAATTCTTTCCATCTTCAATTTCTTTAACAATGGAATGAATCTCCGTTGAATCACGTTTGGTGTCTTTTAATAAGAGCGCAAAGCGATTTCCCGCGAGTGAATTGTATTCATGCATTGCGTATTTTATTCCCTCGAGTACATCACCGGCGGCGCTATTTTCAACGCCCAAAACGTTTGTAATGGGAAGCAGGCAAACAATGATATGAGTCGCATCTTCAGAAGTGTTTGCCGGAGGCTGACCAAACTGCCTTTCGGCTTCAATCGTTTCAGAATTGCCCGGAAAATCTTTTTGTAATTTGGTGAACACTTTCTTCGCTTCTTCAACACTACCGGCAAGTAGATTTTTCTTCACTAAAGACGAAAGGAGAAATGGCGTTACTGAATTATTTAATTCTTTTCCCAATAGCGCTTCAATTTCTTCCACTGAAAATTTATCATCTAACATTGAGCTAAGAAATTTTTTCTTCTCTGATTGAAATTCTTTGTTGTTTCCTTTTTCAAAATCTTCAATTAAAAAATTCGCAGCTTCTTTTTTTCTTCCCGATTCATTCAAAGTTTCAGCATAGAGCAATTCTGCTTCATCTAAATATTTGCTGGCGGAGTAGCCTTTAAAGAAACTAAGCAACACCTCTTCGGCTGAATGAAAATCTTTCTGCTCGATCAATATTTTTGCGGTAAAAAGAGCTGACACCGTTGATTTAGGATTCTCCGGCTGCGCTACCACCCATCGAAATATTTTCAACGCCTCGGGAAATTGATGAGCATCAAAGAGATTCGTAGCAATTTCAAATTCCGAATTAATTTCGTTTTGATTTGAAGTGGATTGGGAGAAAGCGATTCTCGCCGATAAAACAATTACCGCGAAAACCAACGCCTTTCTAACCATCGGAGGCAACCGGATTTTGTGTTAATTTTTCTAAATTCTTTACGGCTTCAAGCGCAACTTTGTTTTTCGGATCAAACTTTAAAGCGAGGTTAAAATAATTTTGCGCATCTTTTATTTTGTTTGTGTAGAGATAAGTGATTCCTAGATGAGAATAAATTTCAGGTGAAACTTCAGAAGATTCTTCAATAAATTTTGTTAAATATTTTTCAGCTTTTTTATAATCGCCGCTCTTTAAATAAATTTTACCTGCCCACTCGTTAACCGAAAGATCATTTTTGTTAAGCTTCAAAGTTTTCTCAATTGCAGTGACCGCGTGAGCAGTCATCGTTAGATAATAATAAATTATCGCGAAAAGGAGATGGAGTTCATAATAGTTTGAATAGTAAGTTTCGGCTTGTTTTGCATAGAGCAAAGCCATATCAAAGTTAGTTAATTTGATATGTGTCTTCGCCAAATAAATGTATGCGTCTTGAATAAATTCTGTTTCCTGCCCGCTCTTAACAAAATTTTCAAAACTGATCCGCGCTAATTCATACTCAAGAAGCATGTAATGAGAATAACCGATAAAGAAAGAAGCCAACGGTATTTCGTTTGGAGAAAAATAAGAGAGTGCTTCGATGGTTTCATTCCACTTTCCCTGGCGGAAAAGAAAATGACCAAAGAAAAGTCTCACTTCTTTATTATCGGAATTTTCTTCAAGTAAATCGAAAAGAATATTTTCTGCAGCGGAAATGTTTTCAAGCGATTCATAAAGTGCCGCTAAATTAAAGTATGTCTCAATTGAATCGGGATGTTCCTCGATTATCTTTGTGTAAAGCTGAACTGCATGAAGCGACTTCCCTTCGGCGGAGAACCTTTGCGCTTTTTCAATCTTTAACTGGACTAATTGTTTCTCTTTCGCTTCCATCATTCCCACTCAATTGTAGAAGGAGGTTTAGAACTAATATCATAAACTACCCGATTAATTCCTTTAACCTTGTTTATAATTTTGCTCGAAACTAATGCGAGAAATTCCGGTTTGAACGGATACCAATCAGCAGTCATTCCGTCTGACGAAGTTACCGCGCGTAATGCAAGAACATTTTCATAAGTCCGGTTATCGCCCATAACGCCAACGCTTTGCACGGGAAGAAGCACGGCAAATGCCTGCCAAATTTCGTTGTAAAGATTTGCGTTTTTAATTTCATCGATAAAGATTTCGTCGGCGTCGCACAGCAGCGAAAGTTTTTCTTCTGTAATATCACCTAAAATTCTTACCGCCAAACCAGGTCCGGGGAATGGATGGCGTTCGATTAATTCTTCGGGAATTGAAAGAGCTTTGCCAACGTTTCTTACTTCGTCTTTAAATAATTCGCGGAATGGCTCGATCAATTTTAGATGCATCTTTTCCGGCAGCCCGCCAACGTTATGATGCGTCTTGATTGTAACCGATTTTCCTTTAACAGAAACTGATTCGATAACATCGGGATAGAGTGTTCCTTGCACCAAAAATTTTACATCGGGAATCTTAGCCGCTTCCAGTTCAAAAAGATCGATAAAAGTTTTACCGATAATTTTTCTTTTTTGTTCCGGCTCTGTAACTCCGCTTAGTCTTTCTAAAAATAATTTGGAAGCATTAACCGAAATTACTTTCAAGTTAAGATGTTCGCGGAAAAGTTTTACAACTTGCTCGCTTTCATTTTTGCGCATCAAACCGGTATCAATATGTACGCACGTTAATTGCTCGCCAATCGCTTTCTGCACAAGCACGGCAGCTACGGTTGAGTCAACACCGCCGCTTAAGGCGCATAAAACGTGGTTTTTGCCGACACTCTTTTTAATCTCAGCAATTTTTTCATCGATAAAGTGGGCGGGTGTCCAATCTCCTCTGCATTTACATATCTCAAACAAAAAGTTATGGAGGATTTTTTTCCCCTCAATAGTGTGTGCAACTTCAGGATGGAATTGTAAACCGTAAACTTTTCTTTCTGTATTTTCTACTGCACAGATTGGCGAATGTGCCGATGTCCCGATTATTTCAAAACCGCCTGGCGCTTCGGTTACAAGGTCTCCGTGACTCATCCAAACGGTTGAGTTTTTTTTGCAATTAGAAAAAAGTAATGAATTGCTTGAGGCGGAAAATTCAGCTTTGCCGTATTCTCTCGCAACAGCTTTTTCAACTTTACCGCCAAGATGTTTGGCGAGTAATTGCAGTCCGTAGCAGACTCCGAGAATAGGAATATTTAAAGAGAAAATATCTTTAGAAACATCCGGGGCATCTTCATCATAAACGCTGGTAGGACCTCCGGAAAGAATTATTCCGGCGGGGTTTCTTTTTTTTATTTCCTCCACGGAAATCGTATGCGGAAAGATTTCCGAAAATACATTTGCTTCCCGGATACGCCTCGCGATTAATTGGGTGTATTGCGATCCGAAATCAATGATGAGTATTTCATCGTTATTGTTCATCAATATTGAAAAGATTAAAATTATTCGCCGATTAACTGGTTATAAGCGGCGGCATCAAGAAGTTCAGATAATTCAGCCGGGTTTGTAATTTCAATTTTGATCATCCATCCTTCGCCGTATGGATCAACATTCACGGTTTCGGGAGCGTCGGTAAGCATTTTATTTATCTCTAAAACTTTACCGGAACAGGGAGCGTAGAGTTCGCTTACTGTTTTAACGGCTTCAATTGTACCGAAATTGGAATGCTGCTTCACTTCTTGCAAATTCGGATCAATATCAACAAAGACAACATCGCCGAGTTCGCCTTGTGCATAGTCTGTAATTCCAACAGTTGCGATGTTTCCGTTAACGGAAATCCATTCATGTTCTTTTGTGTATTTTAATGCTTCTGGAATGTTCATAATATTCCTCTATGAGTTGTTGTTTTTTTCTTTTAAAAAATTATCTAAAAATGAAGTATCAAAATTTCCGCCGGCAAATTGTTGATTATCCAAAACTTCAAGATGAAAGGGAATTGTTGTTTTGATTCCCTCAACCGTAAATTCTTCCAATGCGCGTCTTGCCCGTTTGATTACTATCTGCCGGTTGCTTCCCCACACAATTAACTTCGCCAAAAGTGAATCGTAATGCGGCGGGATTACATACGATTGATAAACGTGCGAATCAACTCGAATTCCGAATCCGCCTGGAAAATGAAGTGATTCAATTCTTCCTGGATTTGGTCGAAAACCTTTTTCCGGGTCTTCTGCGTTTATTCTAAATTCCATCGCATGCCCGTTTGGATCTTTCGGCATCGTCTCAATCTTTTCTCCACCGGCAACTAAAATTTGTTGGCGGATCAAATCAACTCCATTTACCGCTTCGGTAACAGGATGTTCAACTTGAATTCTGGTGTTCATTTCCATGAAATAAAAGTTTTTGTGTTTATCAACCAGGCATTCAATAGTTCCGGCGCCTTCATAATTTACTGATCTGGCGCCAAGCACGGCGGCTTCACCCATTCTTCTTCGCAGGTCGGCATCCATAATTGGCGAAGGGGATTCTTCAATTAATTTTTGATGTCGTCTTTGGACAGAGCAATCGCGCTCACCGTAATGATAAACATTTCCATATTGATCGCCCATCACTTGAAATTCTATGTGGCGGGGATTTTCCAAATATTTTTCGATGTAAACTTCGCCGTTTCCAAATGAGGCAATCGCTTCCGAACTTGCAGTTTGAAACGCGTTTTCAAATTCCGATTCGTTTTGAACAATGCGCATCCCCTTTCCACCGCCGCCTGCCGAGGCTTTAATAATAACGGGGAATCCTATTTCGTGAGCGATTGCTTTACCATCAATTACATTGGTTACAATGCCATCGCTGCCGGGAATAACGGGAACGCCGTTTCTCCGCATTGTTTCTTTTGCGTTAGCTTTATTCCCCATCATGTGAATCATCTCAGGCGAAGGTCCGATAAATTTTATTCCGGACTCAGCGCAGATTCCTGAAAAACTTGCATTCTCTGCAAGGAATCCGTATCCCGGATGAATCGCTTCTGCGCCCGTTATTTGTGCGGCGGAAATGATCACAGGGATTTTTAAGTAACTATCTTTACTTAATGCGGGACCGATACAAACTGCTTCATCGGCAAACGTAACGTGAAGAGAATTCTTATCAGCTTCCGAATAAACCGCAACGGTTTTTATTCCTAATTCTTTACAAGTTCGGATAATCCGGAGAGCGATTTCCCCTCTGTTTGCTATTAATAATTTTTTAAACAATTAGTCCTCAAAAACTTTTTATTCGGCTTCAATAAGCATTAAAGGTTGATTATACTCAACAGGTTTTCCGTTTTCAACTAAAATTTTAACAATTTTTCCTGCAATGTCGGATTCAATTTCATTCATTAATTTCATGGCTTCGATAATACATAAAACTGTTCCGGTTGAAACATCGTCTCCAACTTTAACGTACGGATCGGCATCCGGTCCCGGTGCACGGTAGAATGTTCCAACAATCGGAGATTTTATTTCTTTTAATTTTGAATTTTTCTCTTCTTTCGGCAAACCGGCTTCCGGCTTTGGAGCTGCAACAACAGGGGCGTGTACCGGGGCTGCAACGTTGTGCACTTGAACCGATGTTTCAACTTTTTTAGAAATTTTTATCCGGGCGTTGTCTTGTTCTATTTCAAGTTCGGAGATGTTGCTTTCTTCAAACAGCTTTACATATTTTTTTATGAGACTAAAATCCATTTCAGTTCCTTCGTTATTTCATAATCATTTACTTAATCCGCCGCAGGCGAAGAAAGTGGAAAGTAAAAAGTGAAAAGGACTAACTTGTTACTTTCTACTTGTTACTTTCTACTAAGTTATTCTACTTGAGCTAAATATCTTTCAACTTCACGCCCCGATGCTGTGGTCGGGAAATCTTTTTTAATTCTTTCAAATATTTCTTTAGCTTCTGCGGTCTTCTTTATTTTAAGTAAGTCGATTCCGGAGAAAAGAAGATATTGTGGATTCAGCGCATTCTCATCCGAAATTGAACTTGCCTTGCGGTAGAGTTCCGATGCTTTTTCAAAATCATTTTTATCTTCGTAGCAAGCGGCTTCACCGGCAAATGCAGCGGCTTTGAAGAGATCATTGCCGCCGTCAAAATCTTCATAATTTTTTAAAGCGTCATCTACTTTGCCAAGATAAAAATATGCGTGTCCAAGATAAACTTTGGCAATTTCGCCGTTCTCCGAGTTGCCGTATTCAGCAACAATTTTCTTTAATCCCATAACTTTTGATTGAGCATTTCCTTCGATCGCTTCTAAGTACATTCCGGCATCAAACGCAGGAATAACTCTTGAAAGTTCAACGTTGGCTCTTTCATTACTGCTTTTCTTTTGATTCATATAAAAGAACGATATCGCTGCGATAGCAATTACCGCAACTCCGCCGATAAGAAAATATTGTTTATACGTTCCGTACAAACCGACCAATTTGTAATAAAAAGTTATTAGACCATCTTCTTTAATTTCTTTGCGGGATAACTTTTTTCTTTTTGTTAACATTCATAACTCCGATAAATGATTTGGTTTTAAGTTCAAAGTGGAAAGTAAAAAGTGGAAATGATTAACTCACGACTTTTTACTTGTAACTTTCTACTACTATTTAATTCTAATATGATTTGAAAAAATCCATGCGTTCGCTTCTAAAAAAACTTCCACACGGTAAACACCTTTTTCGTGCACGATAAATTTAGCTTCAATATTGTTAAGCGATTCAACCATTTTACCATTATGGATCAATCGAATTTCAGCTGTTTTCCCCGGTAAATATACGTTTAAAGTTACCGGATTTTCAGATTGGACTTCCTCTCCCATCTGTATTTTCTTATTATCTGCTTCAGCAAAAAAACGAAAACCTGTTGCATCTCCATGATAGTAGTTTGAAACGAAACAATTTCCTTCATGGAGAGACTGCAGAACTATTTTTTGGGCTTTTTCCACAGACAAAGGATTTGCCTTAATTTCTATTTTCTGCTCTGTTAAAATATGAGTTCTGATTGACTTGAACAATACTTTGTACGGGAAAACCTCAACTTCAAAAAAACCTAAAAGATTTACTTTATGGGCGTGAGCGTCAATTCCACCGATTCCGACTACTTTTCGTTCCATCGAAAGTTCATCCCAGACTTTTAGTGTCTCTTCCGGAGGTTTAATAATTGATCTTAACGGATGCAAAAAAGCTTGATATTTGTTCTGTTCTGTGAGATTTTCCATCCATTCAGACATGTGGTTCCATATCTCAATTCCGGTAAAATCGTTGCAATCCCACTCGGTCCATGGATACGGCGGATGCTCTTTCATCGAATCCCGTTTTTCGTGCGGATGAGCTAAAAAACCAATTCCACCGGCATCTTTTACACTTTTTACATATTCTTTTGCAGGTCTTCGGGTGGAAAAAGTTTCTTTTATACCTAAAGCCAAATAATGATTTTTATTTTCTTTATCGTTTAATTCGCAGCCAACGAGCAGAAGCGTTTTACCGTAGAATTTCTCATATCCTTCATGTAAAGCGCGAAGCGTGTTATGATCGGATAAAACTAAAAAGTCTAACCCGCACTCATCAGCCAGTTGAGCGATTTCTTCTACTTCACCGGAACCATCGGAAAAAATTGAGTGGACGTGTAATACGCCGACGTATTCGTTCATTTTCTTTTAAATTTGTTGCGGTACAAAATAGAGAGAATTAGGAAAAGATAAAACTGAAAAGACAGTTGAAAAGAATAAAATAAATGCTGTCAATTCTTACGTTTTTCCGAAGAAAACATTTGAATGATTTGGTCTATAACTGAATTGAATTTTACATTGCTTAATGTACCGGCTTGTGAGAGGAACAATTCACCGCTACCCGTAAATAATTTGGAGGTTCGGACATAACTTACTTTTCTTAATCCACCGTTTTGAAAATCTTCATTTGTAATTTCAATGGCTTGAGAATCTGAGTAAGCCTTGCTGGTAATCTGACATAAAACATATTCATTCTGTTTTGTTTCCGCAAGAATAAGTGCTGGTCTTACCTTTGATTGAGATAAATCTGAGAATGGAAAGGGAATTAAAACTACAATTCCGCTTGTAAATGCGCCCATGCTTCATCCTCTTCCGGTTTGTTCCAATCTTCTGCTAATGATTTTTCACTAACTAATTCCGTAAACCTTAACTTACTCTCCTCTTCCAGAAAAGTAATAATTGCTTTTGTCGGTTTTTTAATACGAAATTTTCCAGGAAACCTTATGTGTCCGTTCGGCTCTATGATAGCTTGAATTGATTGCATTGTTTTTTT
>JAVHOS010000015.1:0-6333 GCA_036170205.1 Ignavibacteriaceae bacterium
CGGTAGCACCGCTCGCCCCGGTTGAGGGATCAAATGTATCGGTGATGAAAGCATCGACATATTTCTGAGTTGAGGAAATTATATTTTCAAGTTCACCAATATTTCCTCCTCTCATAACAAGACTTTTTATTATGTTCAACTCAGGTGAGACGGATTTCAATTTCCGGAGTTCATCGATTGAAATATTTCCGTGAAGCTGGATGATCTCAACATTCAGTCCTTTACAAAATTCAATTATTTCATCGGCTTGATTAAGATAAGTTATTGCAACAGATTTTACGCGGTCTTTTGTTTGAGCAATTATCGATGCAGTTTCCTCTTCCGTGCAGTCTTCTTTATTCACCGGAAGACGAAGAGGAAAGCCGAGAAAGTTCACTCCGCAGTTGATTAACATTTCAGCTTCGGCAAGATCAATAATTCCTGCAACTTGAATAAAATTGGAGAAATCTGTCATCATTTTAATTCACATATTATCTTTTAAAAATAGTGGGTGAAATTTAACAAAAAATGCAATCACGCTATCGATTTTTGGTTTTCATGCGACGGAAACAATTTTTCAAATCTGATTAAACCATTTCTCCAAGTTCCATGTCAAATTAATTCAGAAAAAGGTTCTATTTTAAAAACAATAAAATAAAGGAGAATGAAAATGTACAAGACGATTTTATTTTTCGCCATAATTCTTTTCGTCAGCTCATCAATCATTTCGGCGCAAGGCAGAATAACGCACGAAGAAAGAGTTCAACAATACAAAGAGAGATTAAAACTTACCGACGACCAAACCAAGAAAGTCGATGCAATTCTTTTAAAATCCGAAAAAAAACGTGAAGAGTTAAGAAATTCGGGCGATATGGATAATATGAGAGAAGTAATGATGAAAAATATGGAAGAGACGAATGCTCAAATCTTAAAAATTCTCAAGCCGGCGCAAAAAGATGAATTCAATAAAATGGTTGAAGAAAGAAAAAATCGGATGCAAGGTCAACGCCGTAACAGACCGCAATAAACATTTTCCTAAATTATACTCACACAGAATTAGAGAACAGTTATGAAAAAAAAGGTGTTCATTATCTCAACGGTTATTATCGGGTTGGCATTGGTAGCTTATTTTATGTTCTTCAAGCAAGATGAAAAAGCTACAAATTTTACCTTTGTCGATATAAAAAAGGGAGACTTAAACGTTATCATCAGCAGTTCAGGAACAATTCAAGCAATTAAAACCGTTGATGTTGGAACGCAGGTCTCCGGCAAAATTGACCGGCTGCTGGTTGATTTTAATAGTCAAGTAAAACGTGGACAACTCCTGGCGGTTCTTGATACCGTTGTTTTAGCGGCTTCAGTAAGAGACGCGCAATCAAGTCTTGACAGAGCCAAAGCTCAATATGATCAAGCAGTTGCAGTTCATGAACGGAACAAACAGCTCTTTGAAAAAAGCTTCATGAACGAAGTGGACTTTATCGCTTCCAAGACAAATGTGCAAGTTTTGCTGGCATCTCAAAAATCTGCTGTTACCGCACTTGAAAGAGCAAAATTAAATTTAGGATATGCCTATCTCTATTCTCCAATTTCGGGAACGATCATCAATCGAAGTGTTGAGCAAGGACAAACCGTTGCGGCGAGTTTATCCGCGCCGACAATCTTCACAATTGCCGAAGACCTTTCCTCTATGCGCATCTTAACAAATGTTGATGAAAGCGATATCGGACAAATTAAAGTCGGTCAAAAAGTTGAGTTCACGGTTCAAGCTTTTTCCGATAAAAAATTCGATGGTGAAGTAACACAAATCAGATTGAATCCGAATGTTGTTTCTAACGTTGTTAATTATGTTGTGGTGGTTAATGCTGAAAATAAGGACAAAGTTCTTTTACCGGGAATGACGGCTACCGTTGATTTCTATGTTGATTTCAGAGAAAATGTTTTGCTCATCCCAAATGCGGCGCTGCGTTTTCAACCTACTGATGAGATGACCGCTGAGTTCACCAAAGCCAGGGAGAAAGAAATTGCTAATCTTCCCGACAGTATAAAACAAAGAATGCAAGCACAAGGCGGCAGAAGACAATCTGGCGGCGGTATGATGGGAAGCGGAAATAATCACGCTAGAAGAAAAGGATTAACAAGAGTTTGGTACTTTGACGATAATAACAAATTGCAGATGAGTGCGCTCTTCACCGGATTGACTGACGGGAAAAATACCGAGATTGTTAGAGGAAGAAATTTGAAAGAAGGAATGAAAATTATTTCCGGCATAATTGAAAATAATACTCCTGCTGCCACAACGACTACAAATCCATTTAATCCGCAGCCTCAAATGGGTGGTCGTGGTCCAGGCGGAAGAGGATTTTAATAAGGAAGATAAAACATTGGAAAATATTTTAATTAAAACCGTCGATCTAACTAAAACTTATGTTGTTGGCGAGATTGAAGTCCATGCATTGAAATCTGTAAATATCTCAATCGAAAAAGGAGAGTTTGTTGCAATCATGGGAGCTTCCGGTTCCGGAAAATCCACACTTATGAATTTGTTGGGATGTTTGGATACGCCGAGTTCCGGTGATTATTTTCTTGATGGAATAAATACAAGCAAACTTCCTCAAAACGAATATGCTCATATCCGCAATCAAAAAATCGGGTTTGTGTTTCAAGGATTCAACTTGCTTTCGCGTACAACCGCGCTTGAAAATGTTGAACTTCCCTTGATGTATGACCGACTTGAAAAAATAAAAGATCATCGAAAGCAAGCGGCAGAAGCTCTGAAAAGAGTTGGACTTGGTGATAGAATGTTCCACATTCCAAGTCAGCTTTCCGGCGGACAGCAACAAAGAGTAGCGCTTGCAAGAGCGTTGGTAAACGAACCAGCATTGATTTTAGCGGATGAACCAACAGGAAATCTTGACAGCGTTACATCAGTTGAAGTGTTTAATCTTTTTCAAAAATTAAATGATGAAGGAATTACCATTGTGATGGTAACGCACGAAAGAGATTTTGCGGCATTCGCAAAAAGAATTATTGAAATGCGCGACGGACGGGTGATACGAGATGCCGCTATTAAAGACCGGTTGAATGCTGAAGAAGAATTAAAAAAAGTTATCGCTGCCGCTGAAATATCGGAATAGAAGGAATTTAAAAATGAATGCTAAAATTATTTTGAAGGTCGCGACAAGAAGTATTATGAAATCGCGCATGAGAAGTTTGCTCACCGCGTTGGGAATTATCATCGGCGTTGCCGCGGTTATTGTAATGGTTGCCATTGGTGACGGCGCACAGAAAAAAGTTGAAGAACAAATTGCATCTCTCGGTTCTAACCTTATAATCATTACTCCGGGCGCTTCAAATACAGGCGGCGTTAACAGAGGCTCAGGAACGTTTAACAGATTTACTTTTGACGACGTTGATAAAATTAAAAACGAAGCAACATTAATTAAAGGTGTCTCACCGATCGTCGGATCAGGTGGACAAGTAATTGGCGGTGTTGGAAATTGGTTTACCAGAATAAACGGCGTTTCGCCTGATTATCTTGATATTCGTCAATGGCCTTTGGAAAGCGGAGAATTTTTTACCGAACGTGATGAAATGGCAAGAGCGAAAGTCTGCGTCCTCGGTTCTGAAATTGTAAAGAATTTATTCCCGAACGATGATCCGGTTGGGCAGCAAATTAGAATTCGCAGTGTTCCCTTCAAAATTATCGGCGTTCTTAAAGAGAAAGGACAATCGGCAGTCGGAACAAGTCAGGATGATATTATTTTGGCTCCTTCAAAAACTGTTGGCGACCGCCTTTCGGGTGATCACTTACATCTCAATGCAATTCAGGTAAGTGCATTATCTAACAGTAAAATTCCGGCTACAATTGCTGAATTAAAAAGCATCATGAGAGAATCGCACAAACTGAATCCCGGTGAAGACGATGATTTTACAATCCGCGATCAATCTGATCTTTCCGAAGCCGCAACGGCAACATCGCGTATCTTAACTATTCTTTTGGCTTCTGTTGCCGGAGTTTCTCTTGTAGTTGGCGGTATAGGAATTATGAATATCATGTTGGTTTCTGTAACTGAACGAACAAGAGAAATTGGAATCCGTTTGTCTGTCGGAGCGAGAGCTTCGGATATTTTAATTCAATTCTTAACCGAAGCAACGGTGCTGAGTTTAACCGGCGGATTGATCGGCGTAGCGTTTTCTTTTTTGATGGTCTATATCCTCAATCATTATACAGATCAAACGGCATATATTAAACCGCAAATTATTATGATTGCATTTGGTTTTGCAGGAGCTATCGGAATATTTTTCGGCTTTTATCCGGCGCGAAAAGCTTCCGCCTTAAATCCGATTGATGCTTTGAGATATGAATAGAATTAGGAATTGAGAATTACGAATTAGGAATTCTAAAGCGGTGTGAAAGTTTCAGAAATTAAACACTTTAATTATTATAGAAAAAGAGATACAGTGATGAAATTGTTCAAAATATTTTTGTGTACTTTTATTATGACCGGGACTGCCTTTATCATTGCACAAGAAAAAATAACTTTACGGCAAGCGATAACTATTGCGCTGAATCAAAATACTTCGGTTATAAAAAACGTTAATAATTTAGAAACTTCAAACGCTGCGGTTAAAAATGCTTATGGTAATTTTCTTCCAAACTTAAACTTAAGCAGCGGCTGGAGCTGGCAGCGTGTTAGCAATAGTAAAGGGGCTACCGTTGTTAATTATTTTGGCGAAGCGCAAACACTTGGACCAACGGAAACAGATTCACGAAGTTACAGCATGTCTCTTGGCGGAAATGTTACGCTGTTCGATGGACTTGCAAACTTTTCATCGCTTAATCAAAAAAAGAACGATCTTCAATCAGCAAAATATGATCTTGATAAATTAAGACAGGATGTTGCGCTGCAGACGGTCAATCTTTTTATCATCATTACAAATAACGAAAAGATCCTCAAGTTTCAAGAAGCCGACTTGAAGTTTAACCAGGACATGCTTAACAAAGTTAAAGAAATGTTCGACTTAAAGATGAAAGCGAATGTCGATCTTTACTCACAGGAATATCAAACCTCCAATTCTCAACTTTCATATCTTCAAGCAAAAAACAATTACGAAAAATCGAAGATCGCTTTACTAAATTATCTTTCGAAAGATATTCTAAAAGATTACACATTTGAAATGGATTCATCTTATCTACCGGAATCAGCAAAAAATATTAACGACATCAATGCATTGTACAAAACGGCTCTTCTTAACAGAAGCGATTATCAAAGTTCTAAATTAAAGTTAGAAAGCACAGAATATCAATTAACTATTGCGCGCGGCGGTTATTTACCAAGTCTAAGCGGTAATTACGGTTTCTCAACAAGCGCCACACAACCGAATGATCTTCTTAGCAGAAAAGTTTACAGCTTCGGTCTATCTTTTAGTCTTCCTATTTTTTCCCGTTGGAGTACTGACTTTGCAATGCAGTCAGCACAAGTTCAAAATAAAAATACCAATGAAGATTTAAACGCGTTGGAAAGACAAATCAAAAGTGATTTGAAAAATGCGGTGCTGGATTTGCAAACTGCAACCGTACAATTAGATGTTACAAAAGCTGCTTTAAAATCAGCGTTAGAGACCTGGCAAATTAAACGTGATTCCTACGAACTCGGCACTGCGACTTTTATTGATCAACAGCAATCGTACAGAGATTATATTCAAGCAACAAACAATGCGATCGCGAGTGAATCAAATTATATCTTAAAACAATTTGGTTTGCTCAGTGCACTCGGTCTATTAAAAACAGAATAATTATTTTAGAGAAAGTATAATCCGAATAAATAGTTTGAGATGAATAATGCCCTCAGTTAAATTCTTGTTTTTTTAGACATGATTTACGAACAAGGATTAATCCCGCCTAAGCGGGACGATTTTTGATTTGTTTGACTTCTAAAATCAAAAATCGTTAATCCTTTCCGCCGCGGCGGACTGAGATCAAAGAAGTTTTAGTTGTCTGCTACGCGGCGCTAATATTGAATGAGAACCAGAAATAATTTAATTAACTCACCTTACGCATGAAATTCTTACTCTTGCTCGTGATCGTAATCTTGCTCGGTTTTAAATCTGATTAAGAGCACGATTACGGTTAAGATCAAGACACTTTGCGTAAGGTGACTTAATTAATCCAAAATTAAAATCATTCATCCATTCATCTTCATTCCGTTAAGTTTTTTTGTCGCGCAAATACTCTTGATATTTTGCGTAAACTATTTTTACTAAATACATAAACGCCTTTCTCACCAAGATCATCAAGGATACTGTAAACAACCGGCACGATAAATAACGTAAGCAGTGTGGATGTAATTAATC
>JAVHOS010000016.1:0-4106 GCA_036170205.1 Ignavibacteriaceae bacterium
TGCGAATGCATCAATTACCAACAACATCCAATGCACTTCATTTCTTTTCCCAATTGCAATTTTGATCACTGTAAAACTTAAAAAGCTCCAGATAATTCCTTGAGTAATTGAGAAGGTTAACGGGATCAAAAACATTCCCATAAAAGCCGGTATTGCATCATCCAATTTTTTCCAATTTACTTTAAGAATCGGTGAGGTCATGAAGACACCGACCAGAACAAGCGCCGGCGCTGTTGCAATTACGGGGACAACAGAAAGTAACGGCGATAAAAAAAGAAATGGAAGAAACAATAATCCGGCAACCACTGCAGTTAAACCGCTTCTTCCCCCTTCTTCAATTCCGGCAGCCGATTCGATATAACTTGTTCCCGCGCTTGTTCCCGTCCAACCGGCAATCATCGTTGCAAATGAATCAACAATTAACGACTCCTTTATTCTCAACGGCTCACCGTCTTTATCTTTTAAATTACCTGCTTCAGCTACACCGATAAAAGTAGAAAGCGAATCAAACATATCAACAAAGAGCATCGAAAAGATAACCGGCAGAAGTGAGAATTTTAAAGAATCAACCAAATTTAACGTGAACAAAAGACTAAAGTCCGGCATCGCAAATAATCCCTTCCACGTTACAAGTGTTGGTGTACCAAAATTGATTGCGGATGCATCGCCGTAATACCGCCCGATAGGAATTGCGAGTATCGTAGTTATTGCAATTCCAATAATTAACGCTCCCTTGACCCTTTTAATCACTAATAAAATTGTTACGACTAACCCGGCGAGAAATGTAATTGTGATGGGATTTAATTCTCCCAAGCCAACGATCGTTGCCGGATTTGCAACGATAAATTTTGCATTTGTAAAACCAATGAGCGCTATAAACAGTCCAATACCAACTGCAATGCCATACCGTATTTGCTGTGGAATTGATTTAACGATAAGAGTTCGCACATTAAAAACTGAAAGGATTAAAAAAATTACCCCTGACCAAAAGACTGCTCCAAGAGCAACATGCCAATCAATTCCCAACCCAACAACAACCGTAAAAGTAAAAAAAGCGTTTATCCCCATTCCTGGAGCCAGTACGATCGGATTCTTCGCATAGAAACCCATCATAATAGATGAAAAAGCGCTTACGAAAACTGTTGCTGTTAGCACACCGCTAAACGGCATTCCGGTTGAGGACAAGATTGCCGGATTGACAATAATGATGTACATGGTTGCAAGAAATGTTGTAATCCCGGCAAGAATTTCTGTTTTAAGATCGGAGCCAAGTTCTTTTAGTTTGAAAAATGTTTCCATAATAAAAATTTCCGTTTTAGATAGTCTTAAATTATGAAGTTACTTCTGATTATCAAGCAGAATATATTTTCAAACTTTTCTGAGAAGTGTAATGATATTTCTCCTATTGAGCAGTTGCAATATTCTTCGCAAGTATTTTATCAACGCGAACGCCGTCCATATCAACAATTTCAAAATGATATTCTTCCAAAAATAATTTGTCACCTACTTTAGGAATGCGGTTCATACTTTGATGAAAGTAAGAACCGAGAGTAACATTCTTTTTAATTTTAAGATCAATTTCTAATAATTCTTTTGTTTCGGTTAAGGAAAGTCCAGCATCAAGTAGAATAGTTCCATCTTCTCTTTGAAAATACCGGTCTTCCTCCGTCTCGTAGAACTCCGGAAGTTTCCCGACAATAGTTTCAACCACATTGTGCATCGTAACCATACCAAGGCTTTCTCCTTCTTCGCTCATTACAATTGCGATGTAACTTCGTACATCTCGAAATTTTTCGAGAAGTTTTAGAGCATCAATTTCCGGTGTAACAATAAGCGGATCATATAATATTTCTTCCAGTTGAAAATTTCCCTCGCTATAATACTTAGAGAAAAATTCTTTACTCGAGATGATACCGACAATATTATTGTAATTTTTATTATAAACCGGAAATCTTGAGTAAGAATTATTTAAAACGATCTCATAGATCTGATCAACATTATCAGAATAATTTACCCATGCAATTTGGTCAATCGGTTTCATCATGGTTGAAGCGGTAACCTGGTTCATGCGCAGCAAACTTTGCAGCAGCTCTGATTCTCTTCCTTGCAATACTCCATGTTCATAAGCTTCACTGATAAGATATTTTAATTCATCTGCAGTTACCGGCGGTCCATTCTTCCTACGAATTAAAAATATTTTTAAGATTAATTTCGTTGAGTAACTTAAAACTGAGACAACCGGGAAACAAAGTTTATTTGCAATATGAACGAACGGTGCAAAGAGAATCGCATACCGTTCCGGATTCCTTAAACCAATTGTTTTAGGAACAAGATCACCAATAATAACAGCGAGATAGGTTATAAACGAAACAACCAGCACAAAGGAAATATTTGCAGCATAAATTTTTAAATGTGGAATTGATTCAAATACAGGCGTTAACTTATCGGCAAAACTTGCTCCGCCAAAAACTCCCGCAATAATTTCTGTTAGTGTAATACCAAATTGCATGGTAGAAAGTAATTCCTCCGGTTTTTCAAGAAGTTTTAGTGCAAGTCCGGCTGACTTATTCCCCTTTTGAAATCTTTCTTGCAGCCGAAAATGCTTTGAAGATACAAATGCCATTTCGCTTAGAGCGATGATTCCATGCAGCGTTAATAAACTGAGAATGATAAGCAAATCGTACATTTATCTTTTCCATCTGTTTGAAACTGCACAAATAAGCAAAACAATTACTCTTTTATCCATTTCGATACTTTTAAACAATTTTTAATGAATGCACACACTTAGTTATCGTTATTATCGATTGTTTTTAAAATAATTTGATATGGCAGAGAAAAAATTAATAAGAGAAATTGAGGTGAGTAAGTCTCAATTTCTCCGCTTTGGAAATGATAAGTTAGGAAAGACTAATTCAAATTTATTTTAAATAAATCATTTTTCGAGTTTGGATGAATGCTCCAAACCTGAGTTGATAAAAGTACACTCCACTTGATAGTTGATGCCCGTTCAAAGCTGAATTTGTGTTTTGTTGTATGTTGAAATTGAGGCTATACTTGCCGGCTGATTTTTCTTCATTTATTAAAGTTGCAATTTCATTTCCAAGAGCATCATAAACTTTCAAATTTACGCTGCCATTACCCGACAACTGATAACTAATAACTGTTGTAGGATTAAAAGGATTCGGATAATTCTGCTCTAACTTGAAATCATATCTGGAGTTTTTCAATTCTTCCGCAAACGTTGGAGCCAATGGCGGACTACCGGCATTAACCCATGCAGTGTAAAGAACTGAAGCAAGCGCTTCGGATGCAGTGGAAAATAACATCCCGGTATAATTTTTCGTTAAGTTCCAAAGCGTTGAATAATATAAATCTGAACTTTTACTCTTAGCCGTAGCGTATGCAGTTGAATCGGCAAAGTAAACCGAGTCAACATAAATATAATTTTTATAGACCATCGAAAAAATAAATTCTTGAACATTGGTTAGATAAACTGCTTCATTCTGTTTAATAGAAAGTGAAGGGGAATATTTACCAATCATCGTTGATTCATATCGCGAATGAATTCCCGAAGAGTTTGGCAGTGATGGACGTCCGTTATAATTAGCTGACAAATGTAAAGGCATGTTGCCGTCGCCAATATAATGTCCTAAGTCGGCAGATAAAAGTAATGCGTGTGTCCAATCATTTTGCTTAAATGCTTGCACAAGGGAATCATAACATTTTACAATTACCCATGGCAAAGAACCGGCATTAGTAATTGCAGATAGTCCATATTTAGAAACTGCAGAATCATAATTTTGAATAACACTCCCTTTAGTTACAAAATCATTATAGTCTTCAAAGTCGATATAATGCCTTGGTGCTTCGTTTGGATCTGTGTTTCTCCGATTGTCAGCATCAGAACCATGACTTGCTAAAGATTCTTTCCAAGAACTAAATTGTAGGAATGTCGTCGGAAATGAATTAACTGTATTTCCGTTTATAATTCTGTGTCCCACATTCCCCCATCCCCCTAATATAAAGCTTAGTAACAATAACGGAATTGCGATACGGAGGGATTTTATTTTGGTCAACGTGTTCATTCTTTCTACTTTCAACTTTCT
>JAVHOS010000016.1:4206-6296 GCA_036170205.1 Ignavibacteriaceae bacterium
ACTTTCTACTTTCAACTTGAATCTACTCAATTAATATTTCAATAACTTTCCGAGCAACTTCTTCCTTCTCAAGGTCTTCAAAAATATTATGTCCCGACTTTTCAAATTCATACATCTTGACTGCAATATTCTTTTCAACTAATATTTTTGTATTCATTCTGTTATTAGCGGTGTTATCTGAACTTCCGGATAACAAAAATATTTCTTTCTTTATTTTCTTATAGTCAAGCAGTTCATGCAAATCCCACAAAGCTTTAATTGAGTGAAGCGGAACCGCATGGTAAACAAATCTATCCGAGTTTTGTTCGATAGACGATTTTCTTACTACCGGCAAGAAGAGACTCATTACACCGAGTACACCGGGCATTTTCAACAACTTTTTTCTAAAAGAATGATTTACATTTTCAACTAAATAAGGAGCGCTTAAAACAAGTTTCTTAACTTCGCGCTGTTGTGAAACAAGTGCGGCAAGAAGCCCCCCCATGGAATGACCGACTATACTAATTTCATCAACCCGCTGCTTCAAAAGATCGTATGCGTCTAAAGAATCACGTAACCACTGAACAGCTTTAACTGACTGAAGCGTTACCACATCCGCAATTCCAAATCCGGTTAAACGCGGAGTGTAAAATGGAATATTATTTTCTTTTAACAAAGGAATAATAAAACGAAATTCTTGCGGCGAGGCTGAAAACCCGTGTAACAACAAAACTCCATGCTTCTTCTCGCCCGCAAATGAACTTACCGGTTTGGCAACCTCAAACTCCCCCGATGTTTCATCAAATGTAAAATTCTTAAAATGAAGAAGATTAATGCGAAGATTCTTTCTCCCCTTAATATGTCCGGAGACTATAAAAAGAATCAAAGCAGACAGAAGTGATAAAATATATTCACTTTGCAAGAATGATAAAATCAAAGAAAGAATCGAGATCGTCCCGATGATTCTCAACATAACAATTTCTTTTTTTATGATTGCTTCACTATTTTTCATACAGTTCAAAACAACTTAATTTCTTCTTTCTAATTAAAAATAATTATGACTGAAAACCAAAACAAAACCATTATTGTTTCTCATCGCTTACGAGGTTTTGACTCTCACGACGCTTCTCTTTTAGGTTTACAAAACGCTCTTCAAAATGGTGTCACCCATTTTGAGGTCGATTGCCGTGTAACAAAAGATGGTGAGATCGTAATTCATCACGATGCAAAATTAGGGAACAATTTTTCATCTTTTCCCTTGATCGCTTCTAAAACACTATCTGAACTGAAGCAAATTCATCACTTAAATTCAAATCAATCGATCCTAACGTTAGACGAATTATTCGAAGTAATAGCGCTTCACAAAGGAGTAAAACTTTATCTGGATATTAAAGAGAGCGGCAAAGAAGAAAAAATTATTGGAAATGCGGCTAAGTTGAATCTGTTGGGGAATATCACCATTGTCTCTTGGCTTCCGGAAGTTTTGTTTAAGATCAATACACTTTTACCTTCGATGCAGTTATGTTTTAGTTTTTATCCTGTGTGTCATTCGTTGGCAGCAAGACTAAACTATTTCAAGGCTAAAATAAAATCTTCCTTCCACTTAAAAAGAGATGCTCGAAACACCTTTCTCTTTGATAGTTACGATAATGTGAATGAAGCTGCTGGAAAGTACGGATTTGATTTTGAGCATTTTGTATCGCTTCCATTTACCGGAAAACTTTTAGATGTGTTACAAAGTGTGAACGGGATCGTCTGTATAAACTATCGACTCCCTACTGAAGACTTTATTACCAAACTTAAAAAACAAAACTTGCAGATATGTCTCTATTCAATAAACACTGAAAGAGCTTTGCAAAAGTACGAATCTAAATTTCATCCAGATATTGTTCTAACGGATAATTCATCTCTCGTATTAAACAAGTAAAGAATTATTTAGTGAAATAAATTTTGGTAGTGTAATAAACTATATCTCTTTCTGGATCAGTTTGAATCGATAGATTTCCCGGCGAGACAATTTCCAACAAAAACATTCCCATTTCTTGCAGTTCAAGTGGAAAACTGAAATCTAATATTTTATTTTTCGGCAGATGAGCGATATCATCAGTTAG
>JAVHOS010000017.1:0-6291 GCA_036170205.1 Ignavibacteriaceae bacterium
TATAGAATGGAACAAAAACTGGTTGAATCATTAGACCAGCTTAATGCCGCTGAAGTTGAAATGCAAAAATATGTAATGAGCATTGTGCACGAAATAAAAACACCGTTAGCGGCATTACATTCTTATCTGGATATTGTTCTGCAAGGTTTTCTTGGACCCGTGAACGAAAAAATATTGGATAAACCGCAAAGAGTGCGCGCTCGATCAGCAGAGGCAATTCAACTCACTAATGATGTTTTAAAGGATTCAAAAATTCGTCTGCTGGATGAAATAAAAAAAGAGGAAATTAAGGTAAGAGATATTCTTAGTTCTGTTCTCAAAAAGCAAAGAGCAAACATTGATCGAAAAAAAGTAAAACTGCATTTCAAAGATAACCGTAAAGTAAGAACGAAAATTTTAGGCGATAGCTTCTTGCTCGAAATAGCTTTCTCTAATTTAAGCAGCAACGCATTGAAATATACCGAAGAAGAAGGATTGGTGAAGATTACACTCGACGAAAAAGGAAAAGGTGTGCAGATTGAAATTTGTGATAACGGAGTCGGCATACCGGGAAAAGATCTGGAAAATATTTTTGATGATTTTTATAGTGCTTCAAATATCAGAAAGAAGGGTTACGAAGGAACGGGAATGGGATTATCCATTATCAAACGCGTGATTGAAAAACATAATGGAACCGTGACCGTACAAAGCCCATCAAGACTTTCCTTAGAGAATAAACCGGGGACATCCTTCAACATCTATCTTCCAATTTAATTCACTTCTATTCCATAAGATAATTTCGTGTAACTCTTATAAGTTTCTGATTGAAAGTGTCTTTTACAATAATCACAAATTGTTGTCGGTAGTAAAATATTTTTAGAGTTTTTTAAAAGCAAAACTGCCAAGGAAGAGGGCTAAACCTTGGCAGTTTATGTGTTTCTATAAGGAGGGTGCTATGATGAAATAACTACTTATTTCATACATGGTTAATAGAGACAATTCCTGTGCCACGAAATAATGATTGAAAATAAAGAGAAAAGAAATTATTGCAGACTCGATTACACTCAAAGAGAAAAAATTATCAAAACGAAGAATTTCATTTGTTAAGCGTTAATGATAATCTTAAATACTGTTCCTTCGTTAATCGTGCTGCTTTTAACAAAAATTTTCCCCTTATGATATTCCTCAATTATTCTTTTGGAGAGACTCAATCCCAGCCCCCAACCACGCCTCTTAGTGCTGTAGCCGGGTCTGAAAATATCTTTTCTTCGTTTCGTGTCAATTCCTTTTCCGTTATCGGCAACTTCAATTTCTACCTTGTGTCTAATCTTCCTAACTGATATTGTAATCTTCCCGTTTTCATGCGGGATTGAATCCAGAGCATTCTTAATTAAATTTTCGATTACCCATTCAAATAATTCTGCATGAAGGTTGGCTTCAATTTTAGTTTCCTTCAAAAGTTCGATTGAAACTTTTTTCCCGGTTTGAGGAATTCTTCTTTTATAATATTCAACAACGCTCGAGAGCAGCTCGGTAATATTTCCTTTTTTAAGTTCCGGCTTAGATCCGATTTTCGAAAACCGGTTCGTGATTTTATTTAACTTTTCAACATCGTTTTCAATTTCTTCGGCGGTGTCTAATACTTTGTCGGGATCATTATAATGGAGTTTAAGTATTTCAATCCATCCCATTAAACTTGATATTGGCGTTCCGAATTGATGGGCGGTTTCCTTTGCCATTCCCACCCAAATATTGCTCTGCTCGCTTTTTTTAATTTGGCTGAATCCAATATAACCGATGATAATAAAAAGTCCGACGATCATTATCTGTAAGTAAGGATAATACTTTAGTTGATTTATTAACCCGGAATTTCCGTAATGTATTCTGGTAAGAATAATAGTATCGCTTCCCGCTACATAAGTTACGTTGATCGGTTTGTTGGCTTCATCCATCTCCTTTAATTTAGATCGCAAAAAAGATGTTAATTTTTGCTCAGAGAGTGTAGAATCGAATCTGATATTCCTGATATCCGATTTACTTTTTAAGCTGATGTTGTCATATTGATCTGTGAGAATAAGAGGAAAGTCAATCGGTCTGATAATGTTTTCAAAAAGAAAAGTAATATCGGCATTCACATCAGAGGTGTTCGCTACATATTCCAATCCTTTAGCATAAAGTTGAACAATTTGCCGTTCTTTCCCCTGGAGTTTTTCTACAAGATCACTTGTAAAGAAAAGCGTGCCGCCGCCAATGCTGAAAGCAAGCAACAACAAAATTATTTTAATGTTTACAGAAGCGGGTCCGCCGGACATCTTCATAATTTAGCTACCGGGAAAAAGATTGAGTTATGAAACAAAAAATGTTTGCGCTCGTTTAGGTCCAACTGAAATAATATTTATGTTGATTTCCGATTCTTCAGAAATGATATTCAGGTAATGCTTTGTTGCTTGAGGCAACTCTGCGTACGAAGAACAATTAGAAATATCAGAATTCCAGCCGGGAACAGTTTTATAAATTGGTCTAACTGAATCAAGTCGCTCAAAATCCGTTGGAAAAGATTTCAAAGGTTTTCCGTTATATTTATAGCCAACACAAACATTTATTTCTTCGAATTCACTCAATACATCTAACTTGGTTAAAGCGACCGAATTTATTCCATTTATCATGGCAGAATAACGAACGAGAAAAGCATCGTACCAGCCGCATCGGCGCGGCCTGCCGGTGGTTGCGCCAAACTCAGCGCCTATCTTGCGGAGTTTCTCTCCGGTTTCGTCGAATAATTCTGTTGGGAACGGACCTTCACCAACGCGGGTTGTGTAAGCTTTAACAATTCCGATTACATCGGTAATTTTATTTGGCGGGATTCCGGTTCCTGTACAAGCTCCGCCGGAGGTTGGATGCGAGGAAGTAACAAAAGGATACGTTCCGAAATCTACATCAAGTAACGCTCCCTGCGCTCCTTCAAGTAAAATTGATTTGCCATCTTTTATTGCTTGATTTAAGTAAGATGGAACATCTTTAATATACTGATCAATTTTTTCATCAAATTCTAAGTATGATTTAATAATCTCATCAACTTTCAGTTCTTTGTGATGATAGATGTTTTTTAAAAGAAGATTTTTCTCTGCAATGTTTTCGCGAATTTTTCTTTCAAGAACTTCCGGATGAAGCAGGTCATTTATCTTTATACCTTTGCGGGCGTATTTATCAATGTAGCACGGACCAATTCCTCTTCCGGTTGTGCCAATTTTATTTTTACCGCTCTCACTTATCGAGTCCAACAATTTATGATAAGGCATAATAAGGTGAGCATTCTGACTGATGAATAATCTTCCCTTCACGGAAATATTTTGTTTTTCCAGAAAATCAATTTCATCCAATAATGCAATGGGATCGATAACCACACCGTTTCCAATTACACAAATTACATTCTCTCTAAGAATTCCGGATGGAATAAGATGCAAGATGTATTTTTTATCGCCAATTTCTACCGTGTGACCGGCATTGGCGCCGCCTTGGTATCTTACAACAATTTCATAAGAATTTGAAAGAAGGTCTACAATTTTGCCTTTTCCTTCATCACCCCATTGACTTCCGACAAGTACGGATACAGCCATATAAGTTCCTTTACTATTTCACAAAATAAAACTCCGAATAAACTTATATCCGGAGTTCGCGAAAAAAAATTAGAAAATAATTATTTAGAGAAAGCCTTGATAGCGTTTTCTACCGTATCGTAATATTCAAATATTGTTGTAAGCTTTGTAATTACCAGTAAGCTTTCGATCTTTTCGGTAACACGCGCAAGTTTAAATGAAGCATTCTCCTTTTTAACGGTAGTTAATCCGCTGATCAGCATACCCAATCCGGAGCTATTCATAAAAGATACCTCACCTAAATCAACTACAATGTTCTTCTTTCCTTCGCCCAAAAGTTTGCGCAGAGTAGCGCTAAATTCGGTTGCTTCATTACCGCCTAATGCGCTTCCAGATAATTCAATAATTACCGCTTCATATTTTTCAACAACTTTTAATTTCATTGATTTCTCCTTTATTTTTTCATCTAAAATTTAATTAGTCGGAGTTTCTTTTCCAAGTTAATTTAAGATTAAATATTCTTTTTTGGGAGATTTATGCGATTAATTGCCATTTCTCAGATTAATCTTCCACTCTTCAAAATTATTTCATTAATTTTAAGCAGTAAGATTAATTTTAGCGTTACTTAAATGGAACAAATTTCTACACAAACCGTCAAAAGTTATGGAAAAAGAAAAAAGAGACGAACCATTGATACCACAAACAATATTGACCCTGAACGATGATTTTTCACTCATCAAACGATTTATCGATGGAGATGAAACGGTATTTAAAATATTGGTAAATCGGCATAAAGAAAAAGTCCGTAACCTGATTTTTGTTACGCTTAACAATGGCGATATGATCGACGATATTTCACAGGAAGTTTTTATCTCTGTGTTTAAAAAACTCGATCGATTCAGATTCGAATCCCAATTTACAACATGGCTTTACCGCATCACCATAAACAAATGCCGGGATCATCTGCGCAAAGTAAAGATTAGAAGTATTTTGTCTCCCTTTTCGGCTTCGGAAGAAGAGCTTTCTTATTCTTCCAACAACTTACACGATGACACTGAAATTCAAGAAATTGTCCGCAAGGCAGTTTCCCAACTTCCAATAAAGTTGCGTGCGCCTCTCATTTTAAAAGATTTTGAAGGATTAAGTTATCAAGAGATTGCCGAATCGATTGGTGTTGAAGTTGGAACTATAAAGTCACGAATTTTTAGAGCAAGAGAAACTTTGAAAAAACATCTCGAACCTTTGAAGAAGGAGTTGCTATGATGAAATGGTACAGCCAAAATATCAAAGAACAACTTTCCGCTTATCTTGATGACGAACTGCCAAAACATGAACAAGATATTATTGAGGACAAAATACTAACTTCTGCTGTTTTGCGTTTGGATGCAGAAGAAGGAAGAAAAATAAAAAACCGGCTTGCATCTTTAAAAAACTTACCCGAAGATGAATATTTTACCACGCGGCTTATGGAACGAATTAAGAGCGAAAAAAAATCTGATAAAATATTTTCTTTCTTAAAGAAACCGGTAATTGCGTTCGGAATTGTTTCAATTTCGTTGATGGGAGTTCTGAAGTTTTATCCTGGCTTTTTTCCGACTTTCTTTTCAAAACAAAAATCAAATATTGTTGATTTTTACACGCAGAACATGAAACCCTTTATTTACGCGGCTGATCTTAGCAGCGACGATATTTTTAATTTCGCTTTTAATAATAATCTTCCGTTAAATAAAGAAGACCGGCAGATGCTGCAATTAGATCGCGACTCAAACGGAAATCAATTTGTGGAAGTTAAATTTGCAGGGAACACCTCAAATGTTTTTAATCTTTCTGCGTTTGTAAAATCTTTCAAATTTAACAAAGAGCAAAAACATACGGTTGATTCGATTCTGTTAAGCCACTCTGATGAAATTTCATCTCATATTCTTGTGAATGAAAAAAATACAGTTGCCGTTAGTCCGAGTATCTGGAATTCCCGCAATGCGATCCGCTCCGATTTGCTTGCGTATATAGCAAGTGTGAACAAAGAAGTATCCGAGAGAATTATGCCGGTTGCATTTGCAGCAAGCAATGTTTCACCCGTTAACAGAGCCCCAGCGCCGAATGGTCTGGATGATGATACTTATTTCGTTTTTTGCCCCGATACCATTTTTACTCAAAAGCTTCACATTAATAGAGAAGAGTTGAAAAATGAGATCAAGAGATTTAAAAAAGAAATGAGTAATCATTCCGGCGGATTAAATAAATTGAAAAGATTTAAGATTGACGTTAAAGTTTTTCCGGATGAATTTACTTCTTCACAAAAGATGAAAGTTCTTATTGATTCCAACATTTGCCGGATTCAAATCCCGCAAGAAATAGCAATGGAAAGTTTACCCGATTTTGAATCGATAAATTCAGCGTTGGATGTGGCGTTCGATCAACTTAGAAATTTTCAATTCGACATACAAGTTGAAACGAATGAAAAGGGGAGCGCTTCTGTTTCAACCGACAAAAGGAAACGGAAAAATGTTCAAAAGTTTGAGTTTAAAGTTGGTGATGAAAATTTTGTTATGCCTAATCCCGATTCTTTAGCAAATTTCTTCCGATTCTTTTTCCAGGATTCATCGAAGACCTTCAAGTTCAACGACAGAATGAATCAGGACATGGAAGTTTTTAAAAAAGAGATGGAAAAATTCAAACTCGATATGGAAAAAATGAGGAAGGAAATGCAAAAAGA
>JAVHOS010000018.1:0-6279 GCA_036170205.1 Ignavibacteriaceae bacterium
AGTGGGCTCAGAAGGACTTGAACCTCCGACCCGCTGATTATGAGTCAGCTGCTCTAACCAACTGAGCTATGAGCCCATCTATTCAGTTGAAATTCGGTGTGCAAAATTACTCTTTTTCTTCCGTTTTAGCAAAATCTTTCAAAAAATTCTTTCTCCTTTTCTCAATATTCGGAAACAGATTATCAAAGTTAAAAATTGATGACCGTCCACTAAAAAAAACCTTCCAAATCAACAAAAATTTAGGCGGAAAATAACAAAATAATTGGAATAATTATTGATTGATAACTGCCAATAATTAGTTTTGTTAAAATTAGGACTACAAAAAAATTTTGTCCCCGTTCGAGAGAATAAATAAAAATATTTGCTTAATTTACGATAACACAAAATAGGATTCTGTATGAAAAAAGGTCTTTACACTTTCCTTTTGATTCTGCTAATTCCGGTCTTTTCTCCGGCTCAAAATATTAACGGTAGGATCACCTCAATGTTTTATACATTTCAGCGCTATGATAGCCCGGGAAGTTCTGCGAAATACATGAGAAATTATGAAATGATTTCTCTAAATGTAAACAAAAACAATTATTCGCTCCGTACTCTCTTTAACTATGAAACCGATTTTTTTAATGCCCAAACCTACGATCCAAGAGTAAGATTTTATAATCTCTATCTTGAAGGAAGAAATCTTTTTAATATAGCCACAGTTAAACTTGGAAGACAGCCGATTATCAATTCTATTTCGGGCGGAGTATTTGACGGCGCCACAGTAAAAATGAATTATTGGGATATGCAGTTTACCGGTTATTATGGAGCCAACGTACCGGCTTATCAAAAACTTGAATTGATAAATGACTGGTCAAACAACGATATTTACGGCGCTAAAGTTACTACTTCTAAAGTAACAAACTTTTTCTTCGGGTTAAACTATATGCACAAAAATTATAAACCAAAAGATTACAATGCCCTTCGACTTGACTCATTATTAAATCCCTACATTGCAACTATTAAAAGAGATGCAAATACTTATGATTTTGCATCTGCCGAAGCAAGTTACGACAATCAAAATGGGCTATCGATTGACACACGCTATAACTTTGATTTAAATTATGTAAAGACTTCCCTTATTGAGCTGGAAGGAAGATATCAAGCAATCCAAAACCTCGGACTTCTTTTCTATTATAACTACAGAGAGCCTTTGCTAAAATACAACACAGTTCTGTCGGTTTTCGATGGACAAAACTCACAAGAATTTGAACTCGGCGCTGATTATAAGATTTCTCCTAAACTTACCGTTATTGCCAAATTAGGAGATGTGGTCTATAAAGATGAAACTTCTCAACGCATATCCGTTGGATGCAACACAACTTACGGTTCAATCTTTTACAGAAAAAATTTAGGCTACGCAGGTGAGTTGGATGCCATCTCCCTTTCCACCGGTTATTCTTTCATGGAAGGATTAATAACACCCTCACTTGGTGCGGCTTATACACACTACAAGTTAAATCCCGAAGATCAGACACATAATTTGACATCTTTACTCGCAAATCTAAACGTTCGCCCGTGGAGAACACTTTCCTGCGATGTCCAAGGTCAATTTTTGAATAATCCTTTATATAAACATGATTTTAGACTCATGTTCAAAATTAACTATTGGTTTAACACAAATTTAAACGTGATGTAATATGAAGATAAAACACTTTTATACTCTGCTTTTTCTTTTGGTAACCGCCGTCGTTGCGTTTGCCGCTTTCTCAATTCAACACACGCCAAATGCCGTTGAAGTTGATAACAACAAAGCGCGTATCAAATTTTCTCATCAATTTCATTCTGAAATTACCGATTGCAAAGGATGCCACACAAAAGCAGCCGACGCAAAAACCATGAAAGATGACCTTCTTCCCAAAATGGAAGATTGCGCCACATGCCATGATGTTGAAAACACCGATGAATGTAATAAATGCCATTATGATTCCGTTCAAGAACCTCTTATTCAAAAAAAATCTGTGATAATTTTTAATCACAGTTTTCATGTCGGGAATAAAGTTGAATGCACCACTTGCCATAAAGGAATGGATAAAGTTGATTATGCTTTTGAATCTGCCGGAAGCGTTCCATCAATGGAAACATGTTCAAATTGCCATGGCGAAAAGAAAACCGCATCGTTAGCATGCGAAGCTTGCCATGTCTCAACGGTAAATCTTTTTCCGAAATCGCACAATGTAGTTGATTTCAAAAAGAGCCATAAATTTCTTGCTGAAAAACCAAACGCAAACTGCGTGATGTGCCATGATAATAATTCATGCGAAGAATGCCATACCGGAACAACAATGTTAACCGAAACCGGCAACTGGTTAAACTTTTATGCACCTTACAAACCTCACACATTTGTTGATGGAACAAAGCAGCAACAAGTTACAAGAGTGCACGATCTTAATTTCCAGTTCACCCACGGAATAGATGCACGAGGCAAAGAAACAAATTGCCAAACATGTCATCAAGTAGAAACTTTTTGCGTTACTTGCCACGAAAACAAATCCGGCGATCTTTATTATTTGGGAATAGCTCCTACCAATCACAAAAGTCCTAACTTCACAACTTTCGGAGTAGGCTCAGGCGGCGGCGAACATGCCGTTTTAGCCCGGAGAGATATTGAAAGATGCGCAGCCTGCCATGAATCAGATGGCGCAGATCCAGTTTGCATCACTTGCCATGTTGATAATCTTCCAGGCAAAGGAAATAATCCAAAAACTCATCCGGCTGGCTTTATGAAAAATGAACATGGCTCATGGCATGATTCTGACGGAGCCGTCTGTTATTCATGTCATATCGGCGCTTCATCAAACGGAATCGCGGGAGTCGGATTCTGCGGTTTCTGTCACGGAAGTCAAGCGAACTAAGTTGATTAATATAAAATTTTTGGAAGCAATTATGAAAAAAACAATACTTATCTACTTGTTCTTTATCCTCCCCGCTTTGTTTTTGATTTCTTGTAGTGAAGAAAGTTCTCAATTAGAAGCTTTGGAAAATCTGAACATTCATCAACCCGGAGTAATGGATTCAACATCAGCAAATTTCCATGGAAAGTTCTTTGCGCAAAAAAACATGAAATTTACCGACTGCCAAAAATGTCATGGTAAAAATCTTGACGGCGGAATCACGATGGCAAAAAGTTGCAGCGAATGCCATTCACTTGCAACCATTCATTTAAACTTGAATGGAGTTCAAGATACAGCTTCAGCAAATTTTCATGGAAGATATTTATTACAGCACAGTTTAGCTGATTGCGGTCAATGCCACGGAAAATCATTCACAGGCGGTTCAAGCAGCCCAAGCTGCGCTGAATGTCACAAAGCAATCTCCGTACATAGAACAAATTTCCTCGATCCGGCATCGGCAGATTTTCATGGCAAATTTCCATTGATAAATAAATTCTCTCAATGCCAATCTTGCCATGGTAATAATTTTCAAGGTGGAATTTCAAGTCCAACTTGTGCAAACGCAGATTGCCACAAATCGATCGATGTTCATAAAACCGGAATTATTGATACTGCCTCGGCAGATTTTCATGGTAAATATAAATTTAAGGAAGGATTTAAAGATTGTACTTCTTGCCACGGAGTAAACTTCTCAGGCGGAAGCCAGAGTCCTTCTTGCGTTACTTGTCACTCAACCATCACCATTCATAAAGATGGATTTTTAGACGTTAACTCAAGTAACTTCCACGGTAAAAACGCTGACTCTAAAAATTTTACAGCTTGCAAAACATGTCATGGAAATAATTTTGAAGGTGGATTGAACAGTCCGACTTGCGCAAAATCCGGATGTCATCAATCTATTGACGTTCATAAAGCCGGAATAAAAGATGTAAATTCTCCTGACTTTCATGGTAAATACAAACTTAAAAACGGACTTTCCGACTGTTCATCTTGCCACAACACTACCTTTGGAGGAGGAAAACAAAGTCCTACATGTAAAGAGTGCCATTCAACGATTGATGTTCATCAAACCGGAATTGTTGATCCAAATTCAGCAAACTTTCATGGCAAATATCCGTTAAACAATACTTTTGCAGAATGCAAGACTTGCCATGGAGATAACTTCCAGGGTGGAAACAACGCAGTAGCTTGTACAACATGCCATGCTGCAATTACTGTTCACAAAACAGGAATTATTGACAAGAATTCAGCAGACTTTCACGGCAGGTTTATTAAAGCAAGCGGATGGAATATTTCAGCATGCACTAATTGCCACGGCAGCAACTTTACCGGTGGAATTCAAAGTCCGACCTGCGCAACCGCTAACTGTCATAACAGTCCACAAGGACCAGCCGCATGTAATACTTGTCATGGAGATTTCAACAATCCATCACAAGTTTCTCCGCCTCGAGATTTAGATGGAAATATTTCTACATCTACACCGGGAGTTGGCGCTCATACAAAACATTTATCAGCATTTGCAAACGGAACTTCGCTAGCTTGTTCCGAATGCCATACAGTTCCAGCTGATGTTAATGATGCCGGACATCTTGGAAGTGATGGAAAAGCAGAATTAAGTTTTGGAGCTTTCACAAACAAATTCGGTGGGACAACTTATGATTTTGGCACTAACAAATGCTCAAACACATATTGTCATGGAAACTTCGAGTTCAAAAAAGCAGACGCATCATCTGTGTCTCAAAATCAATACACAGCGGATAAGATGGTAGGCAATAATAGGTCTCCAAAGTGGAACCTGCTTGATGGAAGTGAAGTGAAATGCTCAAGTTGTCATGGTAAAAGTGATGCCGATCCATCACCAATTGGGCACGTTTCATACACAATTGACCAGTGCGTATGGTGTCACTCAACTGTAGTTGATGCCTCCGGTACAATAATTGATAAATCTAAGCATATAAATGGAAAAGTAAACGCTTTTGGAACAAAATTCCGTAAATAACTACTACATAATAAAAAGGTGAAAAAATGAAAAATATCCTGTCCTTCTTGCTCATTATCCTCTTTGTCTCTTTTGTTAATGCACAGACTGAGACGGCTAAAAAACCTCACGCATTTGTTGGAACTGCAACATGCGGAATGTGCCATAAATCAGAAAAAGCCGGTAAACAATTAGACATTTGGAGCAATTCAAAACATGCTCAGGCTTTTAAAACATTACAAAGTAAAAAAGCTGATTCTATTGCAACCGAAAAAGGATTCAAAACTCCTGCAGCTAAAACCGAAGCTTGTTTAAAATGCCATGCTGTTGGTTACAATGCAGATGCCGCATTACTTGGCGCAAAATTCAAAGTTGAAGATGGCGTTCAATGCGAAACATGCCATGGCGGCGGCGCTGATTATAAAGATATGAAGATTATGAAAAACAAAGAAGACGCAGTTAGCAAAGGTTTAGTTATGCATGCTGAAGTTGAAAAATTCTGCGTTACCTGCCATAACAACCAAAGTCCTTCATTCAAAGGTTTTAAATTTGATGAAATGTGGGCTAAGATTAAACATTCAATCCCAGCAGCAAAATAACCCTTATGGAACAACAAGAACTTCATCAATCAGCAAGCAAATTAGCCGATTTAACATTTAAACTGCTAACAAGCTGCCACGAAAAAGAAGAAAGACTTGCAAAGGCGCATAATTTAACGCAAGCAGAATTCAGATGCCTGCGTCAAATAAACGAAATCGAAAACATTAATAATAAAGAAATTGCCGAACGGATGGACCTTAGCGCCAGCCGTTTAACAAGAATTATCGATGGTTTGGTTGCAAAAGGTTATGTAATTAGAGAAATTGAACCGAACGATAGAAGAAATATGAGATTATATCTTTCTGAAAACGGAAGAGAATTTACTCATAAATTAAACGATGCGTATGTCGATATCCATGCCCAAATACTCGGCGATATTGATAAAGATCAGCATAAACCTTTAATTACTGCAATGACAGGTCTTCTTTCCGCCGTTGAAAAATGGATGGCTCAAGAGGAGAAATAGTACGTTTATTATTTGCCGCTTATTTGCAAATAGGCGGCAAGTAATTTTGCTTTGGTCTGCATTAAATCTTCAGAAAGAACTTTTACCTCCGACAACACCGGCATAAAATTGGTATCTCCATTCCATCTTGGAACAATATGAAAATGGAGATGGGCATCAATTCCGGCTCCGCTTACTTTACCTAAATTCACACCGATATTAAATCCATGCGGCTTCATTGCAATTGATAATGCTTGTTGCGCAAGTTGTAGTTCCGACATGATCTCGCTGTTCTCTTCAGCGGTAAGAGAAGAAAATTCGCT
>JAVHOS010000019.1:0-2986 GCA_036170205.1 Ignavibacteriaceae bacterium
ATCTCTCGGGGTTTTTTCTTATTTTTCACTATGAAAAAGTTACTCAAAGTTGCAATTACCGGCGGAATAGGTTCCGGGAAATCCACTTTCGCTGATTATATTCGCGCGAAAAATTTTACGGTAATTAAAGCTGATATTCTTGCAAAGGAACTTTACGTAACTAACGACGAATTAAAACAAAAAGTTATTGCAGAATTTGGTAATGAAGTTTATCCTAACGGCGCATTTGATAGAATTGCGCTTTACAAGAAAGCTTTTACGGATGAAGAAAAAGTAAAAAAATTAAACGCACTTGTGCATCCGGTAGTAATAAAAGAAATCAATACACTCATGTCATTCCACCAAAACGATCAAATTATTTTTGTTGAAGCGGCTCTTATTTTTGAATCGGGTATGGAAAAGCTGTTCGATTATATTATCTTAATCACTGCGGATGAAAAACGGAGAATAGACCGAACAACGAAAAGAGAAAATATCTCAAGCGAAGAAGTTAAACAACGGATGAAATACCAAATCCCGGATGAGATTAAAAAAGAAAAATCTGATTTTACTTTTTACAATAACGGAACCATTGAAGAGTTAGAACAAAAAGCTAACTTACTTCTCCAATTATTAACTCAAGGAAATAAATAATAATGAAAATTGCTTTCCAGGGCGAGTATGGCGCATTCAGCGAAGTTGCCGCGAAAAAGTTTTTTGGTGATAAAATAGAAACATCCCCGTCATATGCATTTGCTGATGTATTCGAAAAAGTAGAAAACAAACAAGTCCGCTTTGGCGTTGTTCCAATTGAAAACTCACTTTACGGAAGTGTATTTGATACCTACGACCTTCTGCTAAAATCAAATTTAAGTCTTGTTGGCGAGTTGCAGCTTCAAATTAATCATCATCTGCTCGCCAAAAGACATCTGGAATTGACTGAAATAACAAAAGTTTATTCACATCCGCAGGCGTTGGGGCAGTGTTCGGAGTTCCTTAAAACGCTAAAGAACGCTGAAATACTTCCATCATACGATACCGCCGGCTCCGCGCTTACATTGCTTAAACATAACGGAGATCCGATTGCGATTGTTGCAAGCAAGGAAGCCGCTGAAGTTTATCAATTAAAAATTTTGAAAAAACATATTCAAAATAACAGTGAAAACTATACCCGGTTTTTAATTATTGCCAATAAACCTCTGTTGGAAGATTTTAGATCTCCCAAAACATCAATTTGTTTTGAGTTGAAGAATATTCCCGGCGCACTGTTCAAAAGTTTAAGCGTCTTTGCATTAAGAGAGATCAATTTGGTTAAGATCGAATCCCGGCCAATCCCTCACAAGCCGTTTGAGTACCGGTTTTATGCCGACTTTTTCGGAGATTTGCGTGAAGAACGTATTAAAAATGCGTTGAAAAATCTGGAGGAAATTTCTCTTTCAATCAAAGTCTTTGGCACGTACGAAAAGGGAGAAATTTATAAAAGCTGACGATTTATTGCAAATGTTTTTGTTAGAAAATATTATAAAGGTAATTTTAAGTAACAATTTTATGGAGTTCTTGTGTCATTAATCAATGAGCTAATTGTTTCTTTTGTTCAGACCCTGCCAAAATCTATGGTTAAAAAATTTTCAAACCGCTACATCGCCGGAAGTTCAATTCAAGATGCAGTGAGAGTTGTTTCTGAATTGAATAAAAAAGGTATTTACGCCACTATTGATGTTCTCGGCGAAGCGATCACAACAAAAGAAGAAGCTGTTGCCTCTAAGCAGGCTTGTTCCGATGTTTTAGATGCGATCAGAAAACTTCAGTTGAATGCAAATCTTTCTATAAAACCGACACAAATGGGTTTACAACTTGATGAACAATTTTGTTATGATCAAGTTTTGACTCTTGTTGAAAAAGCAAAATCGATGCAGAATTTTGTAAGACTTGATATGGAAGATTCCTCTTGTACTGACGCTACTTTTCGCCTTTACAAAAAATTGCGGGAAACGCATGACGCTTGCGGAATAGTAGTTCAAGCATATATGAGAAGAACGTTGAGCGATTTAATTTCTTTAAGTAGTCTTAAACCAAACGTTCGGCTCTGCAAAGGAATTTATATTGAACCTGTCTCCATCGCCTTTAAGGGAAAAGAAGAGATAAGGAAAAATTATTTAGATAACCTGAAGTGGATGTTTGAAAATAACCATTACGTCGGCATTGCTACTCACGATTCTTATCTTATTGATGAAGCGATAAATTTGATTCAAACTTTAAAAATTCCGCGTGATGCGTTTGAATTTCAAATGCTGCTTGGCGTGCACGAAGATTTGAGAGATTACCTCGCAGAATCCGGTTACAAAGTTAGAATTTATGTTCCGTTCGGTAAAGACTGGTATTTATACTCCATCAGAAGATTGAAAGAAAACCCGAATGTTGCCGGGCAAATTGTAAAAAATCTTTTTTCACGTCACTAAACATGACCGTTTTAGGAATTGAAAGTTCTTGCGATGAGACTTCTGTAGCGGTGTTAAAAGATGAGGTAATTTTAGCGAATCTTATTTCCTCACAAGATTTTCACGTTAACTTTGGCGGTGTCGTTCCGGAATTATCCAGCCGTGCACATATTCAAATAATTACCACGCTTGTAAAAAACGCTCTTGCAAAAGCAAACTGCACACTTGATGAAATAGATGCAATTGGCGCAACTGCGGGACCGGGATTGATTGGCGCGCTGCTTGTCGGTTACACTTTTGCTCGCGGATTAGCTTTCGCAAAAAAGAAAATATTTGTTCCCGTTAATCATATTGAAGGTCATATTTTTTCGGGTTTTCTTACCGAAGATAAACCGCAATTCCCGTTACTGGTTTTGGCTGTTTCCGGCGGACACACACTTCTCTTAATTGCAAAAAGTTTTACCGAAATTATTAAACTCGGCTCCACTATTGATGACGCCGCCGGTGAAGCTTTCGATAAAGTTGCTAAAATGATGGGACTCGGGTATCCCGGCGGTCCAAAAATTCAA
>JAVHOS010000019.1:3086-6266 GCA_036170205.1 Ignavibacteriaceae bacterium
GAAAAGTATAAAAAGAAAGTTGTAATCCCCGGTTTGGAATATTGCGGGGATAACGGCGCAATGATCGCCTTCCGTGCCCAATCGTTAATTAATGCAGGCGAAACTTTTTCTCTTGAAACCGACGCCTTTCCCAATTTTTCTTCAAAATATTTTATCAATCCCTCTTCTGCTAATTCGCTGTAGAAAAAGAAATTTCTTATCTTTACTCAATGGAAAATGTTTACAAAAAAGTAGAAAATGAACTCGAAACTCTCTCTACTCAAGAGAAAGAAGAGCTGTTAAATAAACTTCGTTCAAGTGTTGATTCAATCGATAAAGAATTAGTTGCGCTCCTTTCCAAACGAACTAAACACTCGATCTTGATCGGTAGAATTAAACGTTCGATGGGGTTACCAACCTATAATCCGGTACGTGAAAAATTCATCAACGAACGGATCGGAACGTACGCCCAAGAACCGCTGCGCAAAGAAGCAGTGATGAGAATTTACGAACGTATTCTTGACGAGTCACGCGCAATACAAAGGGAAGAAGCAAACAAAGGAAATCTTTATAAATTATTTTCAAGCGAAGGTAAAATTTCATTCAAGAATCTTCTCTCGAAAAAAGAATTTCTCATCATCCTCTCTTTTTTCATCGTCATTCTGTCGATTTTATCTTATACTTTTTTCAGCCCAAATTATTATAAAGGTGAAACTCCGAAAATTATTAAAGTTAGTAAAGGTGAGTCGTTAGACTTGCTTGCGCAAAAACTATATAACGAGGGAATGATCGCGAGTAAAGGTAATTTCAAATTTGCGGCTTATGTTTACGGCGCCACAAAAAGAATTAAAGCCGCCCGTTATTACATTCCAAATGGATTAAGTTATCTCTCTCTTCTTGATCTTTTTGTCTCCCGCAAAGGTGATGAACTAAAAGAAATTTCTTTTTACGGCGGCATCTCAACTAAAGGTCTTTTCGCAAGGCTGCAATCTGAAAATATTGCCGGTGCAGATTCGCTGCACGCGTTGATCAATAATGAAGAATATCTTTCAAAATTAAATTTCACTCACTCTTCACTTGAAGGATATCTTTTGCCGGTAGATTACAATTTTTATGAGCGCAGTTCGCCTGAAGAAATTGTAAGCGAAATGTATAACGCATTTCAAAAGTTTTTTGTCGATTCGTTAAAGGAAGAAGCAAAGAAAATCGGACTTACCCAACATGAGGTTGTAACACTTGCTTCAATTGTTGACGGGGAAACAAATAATAAGGAAGAGATGAGCCGGATTGCCGGAGTTTATTTAAATCGTCTTCACGGCGGAATGAAACTGCAAGCGGACCCCACATTACAATACTTACAGACAAACGGATGGAAAAGATTGATCGGCAAAGATTTACAAATAGATTCCAGGTACAACACCTATAAGTATTTCGGCTTTCCTCCGGGACCCATTAACAATCCCGGCAAAGATGCTTTGCTTGCAGCCTTATATCCCGAAAAACATAATTTCTTATTTTTCGTCGCCGATACCAAAGGAGCTCATCTTTTTTCTAAAAATTTTTCAGAGCATAAAAAACTTGCGCATGAGTATTACAAATGGTTAAACAGCCAATCAAAAAAATAAAATATCTTGCATGCATCTTGTCGTCATTTATTCTGATGAGCTGCGCTAATCAACTTCCTCCGGGTGGCGGTCCGCTTGATGCTATTCCCCCAAAAATTATTGAAGTTTATCCGGTTGACGGAACTACAAATTTTACCGATGACTATTTTGAATTGGATTTATCGGAATATGTTGACAAGAGAAGTTTGAAAGATGCGATTTTTATTTCACCGCAAATTGATGGCGATCTGGAGCTTAACTGGAGCGGTCAGTCCGTTCGCGTATATTTTCCGGCAGCGTTAAAAAAAGATGTTACGTATAATGTAACAATCGGCACCGACTTAGTCGATTACAACAATAAAAACCGGATGGCTGAAGCGTTCACGTTTTCTTTTTCCACCGGAACAAAAATAGACAAAGGCATTATTCAAGGAAATGTTTACTCCGAAAAACCTTCCGGCGTTATGATCTTTGCTTACACGGTTACCGGGGATACTATCAATCCCGTTAAACAAAAAGCCGATTACGTTTCTCAAGTTGGCGAAAAAGGAAATTTCAAACTTTCCGGTTTAGCTTATAAAACATATAGAGTTTTTGCCGTGCAGGATGAGTATCGTGATTTTCTTTTTCAACCCGACCAGGATTTAATCGGCGTTCCATCTACCGAAGTTACTCTTACTGAATCCGATACGCTTTTTAACGGATTGAATTTTTCTCTTTCTAAAATTGATACGGTTAGTCCACGCTTATTTAGCGCTGTTATGACAGACAAATATCATCTTCTCATTACACTATCTGAAGAACTTGATCCGGCTTCAATCAATGCGAAGAATTTTTCGATCATGGATTCAACTGCAAAAAAAGAATTTTCAATCTCATATGCTTTTAAAGGTCGCGCAAAAGAAAAGGAATTATTTCTTGCAGTAAAAGATACGCTTCCGCTTGATGATCAATGTTATTTGCGTGCGATGAATATTCAGGATGCCTCAAAAAACGGAACTCGATTTGATGAAATCTCGCTAACGGTAAGTGATAGAGTTGATACTTCCGCGCCAACCTTGATAAATACTTTTCCCCCCGAAAGAAGTGACGCAGTTGATTTCCTCAATACGGAAATTACCTTTCATTTTGATAATGAGTTTGATGTAGAAGGGCTGCGATCAAAAATCTTATTCGTTGATACACTTGGCAATAAATTAAACTTTACACTTGATAAAATAGATGATGCGTCTTTTGTTGTTAGAGCGGGACAAAAGTTAAAATCTTTAGAATCATATGCTGTCATCTTTAACTTTAATAATATTCTTGATGTTGCCGGAAATAAAATTGATTCTCTCTATCAATTTAAATTCAAAACGTTTAACGGTTTAAACTTTACCGGGTTCTCCGGTTCAGTTGAAAATATTGATTCCTCCAAAAATCCAATTCTTGTGCTGGAAAGTAAAACCGATAAAAATAAAAGCTACACAAAGCATTTAGGTAAAAAAGGGACGTTTGCTTTCACGAGAGTTGAACCGGGCAAATACTCTCTTTACTGTTTTTACGATACAGATAACGATGGAAAATATTCACCCGGATTTCCTTTCCCCTTCAAACC
>JAVHOS010000020.1:0-3112 GCA_036170205.1 Ignavibacteriaceae bacterium
TCCGATCGCATAAACAAGGAAGTTCATTCCCATTGTATGTGCGACGTTTTTTGCCTGGGTAAATCCGGTTTCAACCATTGCAAATCCGGCTTGCATAAACATTACCAGAAATGCGGTGATAAGTGTCCAAATAATGTTTGTTGCAATTTTATTATGCCCGACCGCTTCGGCAACTTCGGTAAGAGTCGGTTCACCCGGTTTTTCTGCCGGGACGTCTTTAATTGTTCCAGTTTTTGCTCCGGTTGGATCAGCTTGCGCGTATAAATTAACAGGCGCAAGCGATGTTAGCAGAACGAAAAACATTACTACAGCTAATAAGCTATTTTTTATCTTCATCATAATTTTTTCTCCTTATTATTATTTAAAGGAATCCCGCAACTACTGCTTTTAGAGAAACTACCATGTAGTAATTATTTCTCCGAGATTTAGTTGGTGCAAATAATATATTTAGTTATTTGCCGATTCCATTTAAGACTTTATTAAATTAAAAAACGAAACTAGCACCGAATGTCAAATAGGTTTTATCGAGGTTCGGATTGCTTATGTAAGAAACGGTAACTGGAACAGCGAATTTATCTGAAAGAGAGATCGATTTAGTTGCAGAAACTCCAAGATTAATAATAGCCCCTTTGGTTGTTCCGTAATAAACACTTTTCGCCGGTGTAAAGCCAGTTGATAATGTTAGAGTTGCATCGTCTACGGTAAATGGATACCCCACTTGTATGTAAGACGAATTGTCAACATCGTTGTGGACGTTTGCATATACTGCTAAAGAAACGGGAAACTTCTCCGGACCGGAATAGCTAATCCCCGCTTCCATTGTATGGGCGCCACCGTTTTTTTCAAAATCAGAGAATTTTATACCCGCTGACGGGAAGTAATAGTCTGTAAACAGAAGATTGAAAGTCCCGGCTTTTTCAGTTGAAATAGCATAAGAAGCATAGAGATCATTCTCGGCATAGTTGACAGGATTTCCCGGGAAACTATATGCGCCCCAAGCACCGATCGTGAAACCTCCGGTTGTGTAATAGAGAGTTGGTTGGAATGACGGTGAATCACCAAAATCCACGCCTCTCCAAATGTATCTGCTATAAATATCAGTTCCAAATTTAAGCTGCGCGAATGAACTGAAACTTGATAAAAGTACGACTGTAAGCATTAATATGTTTTTTTTCATTTTGTTTTTCCAATTATTGTTAGTAAAAATTATAAAGCCGTTGTGCCTGATTCTTCTGTCCGTATTCTGATCGTTTCTTCAACGTTCGTAACGAAGATTTTTCCATCACCAACTTGCCCGGTTTTGGCAGTGTTGATTACAATTGAAATAGCTGATTCCAATTTATCGTCGGCACAGACCAATTCTAATTTCAGTTTTGGTACAAATTCGATATTGTACTCCGAACCGCGGTAGATTTCTTTATGCCCTTTTTGTCTGCCGTAACCGCGAACTTCACTTACGGTAAGCCCGTTAAATCCGGCTTCTTGTAGAGCGCTGTGAACCTCATCTAATTTGTGAGGTCTGATGATTGCCTCTATTTTTTTCATAGTTACTCCTATTGTTGTTTTATTTGATTATTTACTTATTAAGTTAATTTTAATGTTTACCCTTATTAATTAAGGTTTTCTCTGGTGCAACATAATCTTTAGTAAGTTTAAAGTCAAGGAAAACATTATTTTATTATGTTTAAACTGCAATTAACCTCAATTTGTTTAGTTTTTTATTCAAAGGAAGTCATTCTCTATTTAATTTTTCTTCTTCTATTCGTTAGATTTGCTACACGATAACAAAAAATTTTGGTTTATGATTTCAGAAAAAATTAAATCGGCTGGCGTAGTTGGCGCCGGCGGTGCGGGATTTCCGACCCATATTAAAGCAAACTCAAAAGTTGAATTTGTTTTGGCTAACGGCGCAGAATGTGAACCGCTTATTCATAAAGATTACGAGTTGATGCTTCATTTTTCAGCAGAAGTAATTCGCGGGATAAACCTTTTGATAGAAAGTACTTTTGCAAAAAAAGGTTACTTCGGAATAAAAGAAAAAAATGCAGCGGCGATTGAGTTGATTCAAAAAGAAATTAAGGATAGTTCGATCGAGATGACCCTGCTTGGCGATTTTTATCCCGCCGGGGATGAATATGAATTGGTCTATGCTGCTACAAAAAGATTAATTCCACCCGCGGGACTTCCGTTAAATGTTGGATGTGTTGTAAACAATGTTGAATCACTCTACAACATTGCAAAAGCTGATGAAGGAATTCCCGTTACAGAAAAATTTGTGTGTATCGCCGGAGCCGTTAAAAATCCATCTACATTTTTTGCTCCAATAGGAACTACGTTCCGTGAATTGATAAAACATGCCGGAGGAACAACAACGAACGATTTCGCCCTTTACGTTGGCGGCGTAATGATGGGAAAATTAACTTTTGATCTTGACGAAGTTGTAACCAAAACAACTGCCGGATTAATTGTTCTTCCAAAGAATCATTACCTTATTAAAAGAAAGAATCAACCGGAAGAAAATTTTGCCCGCATCGGAAAATCAGCCTGCGACCAATGCAGTTACTGCACGGAGTTTTGTCCCCGCTACTTACTTGGTTACGATGTGCAGCCGCATAAAGTGATGAGGTCGCTACAGTTTACAAAAACCGGCGCGGAAGTTTGGAATCAAATGGCGGAACTTTGCTGCGCTTGCGGATTGTGCACACTTTATTCTTGCCCCGAAGATTTATTCCCCAAAGAAGCTTGCGATAATTCGAAAAAAGAAATGAGATTGCAAGCAACAAAATTCACACAAACAAAACCGGTGAAAGTCCATCCGATGAAAGATGGAAGACGCGTTCCTTTAAAACAATTGATGCAAAAACTTCAGCTAAAAGATTACGATGTTCATACTCCCTTCAATCCTAACAAACTTGAAACCGAACAAGTAAAAATTTTGTTAAAGCAGCATGTAGGAGAAAAAGCTGATCCGGTTGTTTCAACCGGTGATAGAGTAAAAAAAGATCAACTGATTGCAAAAGTGCCTGAAGGAAAACTTGGCGCAAATATTCACGCATCAATTAGCGGAATGGTTACGCATGTTAGTGATGAGTACATTAAGATAAGTTGCTGA
>JAVHOS010000020.1:3212-6249 GCA_036170205.1 Ignavibacteriaceae bacterium
ACTGAAAACTATGATACAAATGAACTCACTCGGATTAATTGAAATGAGCAGTATCGCCGCCGGTATGCAAGCCGCCGATATTATGCTTAAAACTTCTCACGTTGAATTAATATTATCCCGCACGATCTGCTCGGGTAAATATATGACGCTGATTGGTGGAGAAGTTGCGGCTGTTTCAGCCGCTGTTGAAGCGGCTGTTGAGACTGTTGGATTTGGGGTAATCGATCATTTTGTGATTCCCAATGTACACCGCGATATTTTTCCGGCAATTTCGGGACACACGAATGTACAGCTTTTAGATGCGCTTGGAATTGTGGAGTCATTTTCCGTTGCCTCTTTAATTGAAGCTGCGGATGCCGCCGTAAAATCAGCAAATGTAAAATTGATTGAAGTAAGACTTGCGATGGCGCTTGGCGGGAAAGCATTTTTTACCTGCACGGGAGAAGTAGCCGCAGTTAACGCCGCCGTTGATGCCGGCGCAAAAGTAGTTTCCGAAAGAGGATTGCTTGTAAACAAAGTTGTTATTGCACAGCCGAGACAAGAATTACTCAGCGAAATGATCTAAGAAACGTTATTAGTCATTAGTCAATGGTCATTGGTCAAAAATCATTTGTAAATAGACAAAATTAAAATGACTAATGACAACTGACCAATGATTTTTTACCATTGAAATTGTAATTTTTAAAAGAAGAATTTAGAAACGAATGATCAACAAACCTGAACTTATGGCTCCCGCTGGTGATTGGACAATGCTGAGAACCGCTGTAAACAACGGCGCAAACGCTGTTTACTTCGGTGTTGATAAACTAAACATGCGGGCTAAAGCAAAAAACTTTATCCTTGATGAATTGAACGAAATTGTTTCTTTCTGTAAAGAACACAAAGTAAAAACTTACCTTACGTTAAATACTATTCTCTTTGAAGAAGAACTTGAAGCGCTTGACGAGATCATTCCCGCTATTAAAAATGCCGGCGTTCATATGGTCATCTGCTGGGACTTTGGAATTATTGAAAAATGTAATCAATACGAAATGCCTTTTGCTGTTTCTACACAAGCATCTATTTCCAATTCTTCTTCTGCAAAAACTTTTGAACGGCTCGGCGCAAAAAGAATTGTACTTGCGCGCGAATGTTCCCTTGAAGAAATAAAAAAGATTAGAGCCAATACCTGTCTTGAAATTGAAGCGTTTGTGCACGGGGCAATGTGTGTTGCCGTTAGCGGTAGATGTTTTATGAGTCACGAAATTTTCGGGCAAAGCGCAAACCGCGGCGAATGCGTTCAGCCGTGCAGGCGCGAGTATAAAATCTATGACGGAACAAAAGATACTTCACTGCGTCTCGGTGAAGATTACGTTATGTCTGCCAAAGACCTTTGTACGATTGAATTTATTGATCAGCTTATTGAATCGGGAATAAATTCTTTTAAAATAGAGGGGCGGAAAAGAAGTCCTGAATATGTTGCCAAAGTAGTTTCCGTTTACCGCCGGGCAATCGATTTTTATTTTGAGAATAAACTAACAGATGACGTAAAGCAGAAATTTTTAGCTGAACTAACTTCTGTTTATAACCGTGGTTTTTCTTCCGGATTTTATTTTAATAAACCTGATGGAAAAGACATTATCAACGTACACGGAAGTGTTGCGACAACAAGAAAAGAATATGTTGGAAAAGTTTTAAACTATTACAAAACTCCGCAGATAGTTCATGTTGCAATTGAAACCGGAGGTTTGAAGGTCGGCGATAATCTTCTTTTTATTGGAGAAACTACCGGAGTGATTGAATCTACCGTAGTAAAAATCTTAAACGAAGAAGTTGAAGTAAGTGAAGCGCAGAAAGGCGACAAAGTTACTTTCAATTGTGAATCTTTAGTAAGACCCCGCGATAAAGTTTATTTAGTTAAAAATATTTCTTAAAAAAAACGCTGTTTATCTACTTAAAAAAACAGCGTTCACATCTACGAAACTACAATAGATAAATAAATATATTTTTTACAATTCTTTAGGACCTTTACCGCCGCGGCTTTTTAAGTATTGCACCATTTCATCTTTACCAACTTCTGCCGCTAATGATAATGCAGTATGAACAGTGTATTCCGTAGTGGTAAGAATCTGAGTTGCAGTGGAAGTAGTAGTTTCATTTTCAGTCCGCTCAAATGTTTCGTTAATATCAACACCTGCATCGATTAACGCTTTCGCAGTTTCAACATCGCCGTTTAAAACGGCTTCGCAGAGATAGCTTAACTTCCACGCAAAATCTCCGGCTGGATAAAAATGTAACCTTTCCAAATCGGGTTTTGCATTAATTATCACTTTAGCAATTTCTGTGTTTTTATAGTGAATCGCATTCCACAATGGACTAATTCCCGACGGGTCAAGATCAATTCCTTTTGAGATGAGATATTGTGCAAATTCAGCAGTTCCAAGTGATGCACAAAAATAAAGTGCATTACCCACTACACTTTTTTCTGTTGGGTCAACACCTTTTGATTCCAGGTATTTAGCAATTTCAACGGGATTTGAAAAATCAGATTCTTCAGCGTTGTTATAATAAGGAAGGATTTTCGTTCCTTTTGTTTTGGAATCTTCGATAGCTGTTTTTATCCCTTCCATTCTTTTTTGCGGAGACATAATGCCAGCGAGCAGTGTTATTCCGTTTTGTTCGAAGGCATTTTTTGCTTCAGGATCAGCGCCGGCATCAACTAACATTTTTATAACATCAAGATGCGCTCCGGCGGAAAGAGCTGTAAGTACAGCAGGTCTGGTTTCATTTTTTACATTCAACCCGGCTTTGAGAAGAATTTTAATTATTTCCATATGTTTTTTTGAAGCGCCGAGTGCGATAGGATCTAATTGTACTTTTTCAAGATCCGCTTTATTATCCAAAAGAATTTGCAAAGCTTCCGGATTCATATATGCGATGGCAACCACCAGCGGAGGTTGATTATGCTCCGTCATTCCATTAACATCAGCTCCATCGGTTATTGCTTGTTTTACCCCGGCATTGTCTTTGTTGATGATGGCATCAGAAAGTTTTTTCA
>JAVHOS010000021.1:0-6249 GCA_036170205.1 Ignavibacteriaceae bacterium
TCACTCGGTTTTTCGGAAGGTTTTTATTACCGTCCCCGCATCGATATGGAATTGCTGGAGAAATATCATGAAGGATTGATATGTACCTCCGCCTGTGTTGGCGGCGTTGTCGCTTCTTCTCTTGCAAATAATGATTACAAGAAAGCGAAAGAAGTTGCAATAAGATTTAAAGAAATGTTCGGTGAAGATTTTTATCTGGAAGTTCAAGATCATAATATTGATAAAGAACTTATCGTGCTTGAACAGATGCCGAAACTTGCAAAAGAGTTATCAATCAAATTAGTTGCAACTAACGACTGCCACTACATTAACAAAGAAGATTCAATAGCGCATAATATTCTGCTAATGCTATCGGATAAATCCGGCACCGCAGATTATAAAAATCTTCGTTACGGAACCGATCAAATCTATTTCAAATCTCAGGAAGAAATGAAAGACCTTTTCAAGCATCTTCCGCTGGCAATTGAAAACACGCTTGAGATAGAAGAAAAAACGAATCTGATTTTTAACTATGATGAACAGCATTTCCCGGTTTTTCCGGTACCGGATGATTCTCCCGCAAAAAATTTAGACGAATATTTGGAACTCCTTGCTTCAGAAGGATTGCGTAATCGTTTTAAAGAAATTACACCCGAAATTAAAGATCGATTTGATTATGAATTATCGGTTATTAACGCGATGGGATTCCCCGGTTACTTTTTGGTTGTGCAGGATTTTATTAACGCCGCGAAAAGAAACAACATTCCTGTTGGTCCAGGCAGAGGAAGCGCCGCCGGGAGTCTGGTCGCATACGCACTTGGCATTACCAACATCGATCCGTTAAAATATGATTTGCTGTTCGAAAGATTTTTAAATCCTGAACGAAATTCAATGCCCGATATTGACGTTGATCTTGCAGATGATCAGCGGGGCGATGTAATCGACTATGTAAAAAAACAGTACGGTGCGGAATGCGTTAGTCAAATTATTACGTTCAACCGCCTTTCCTCTAAAGCTGTTTTAAAAGATGTCGCACGTGTGCTTGGCATTCCCATTGCAACGATAAACGGCATTACCAAACTTATCCCAAGCAAATTTGGAAAAGTTTATACGATTGAACAATCTTTGAAGGAAGTCCCCGAATTAAAATGGGTGAAGGATTCAAAAGAAGAGTCGATCCAAAGTTTAATAAAATATGCAAAAGTTTTGGAAGGCATGAACAGAAACGCCTCCAAACATGCCTCCGGTGTTGTTATTGCGCCGGGAGCGGTAAGTGATTTCGTCCCGCTTTCTTCATACAATGCTCAAGAGGAATTGGTAACGCAATTCAACATGAAAGAGCTTGAAGATAACGGTCTGCTCAAAATGGACTTTCTCGGGCTTCGTACGCTGACCATCATAAAAGATACTCTTAAGCTGATTAAAAAAAATCACAACATTGATCTGGATATTAATGATATTCCGCTTGATGATGAATCGACGTATCAATTATTTTCCAAGGGACAAACAACCGGCGTTTTTCAATTCGAATCTGCCCCGATGCGTGAGTATTTGAAAAAGCTTAAACCGCAATCCATTTTAGATTTAACAGCGATGAACGCGCTTTATCGTCCCGGTCCAATGGAATTTATCGATGACTTCATCGATAGAAAATACGGCAGAAAAAAAATTGAGTACAAGCATCCAATCCTTGAATCAATTTTAAAAGAAACTAACGGCATCATCGTTTATCAGGAACAAGTTATGCAGCTTGCTAATAAGGTTGCAGGAATGAGCCTTGCTCAAGCTGATATTCTTCGCCGCGCGATGGGGAAAAAAGATTTAGCCGCGATGAAGCAGCAAAAAACAGTTTTTGTTGGTGGGGCAAAGAAAAATAACGTCAGCGAAAAAATTGCAACCGAAATTTTTGACGACATTGATAAATTTGCCAACTACGGATTTAACAAAAGCCATGCGGTGGCGTATTCTGTAGTCGCTTATCAAACGGCATATTTAAAAGTTCATTACACACCGGAATTTTTAGCGGCGAACTTAACGAACGAATTCGGCGACAAAAATAAAGTCACTAACTTTTTAGAAGACTGCCGGAAATTGAAAATAGATGTGCTGCCGCCGAACATCAATAAACCTTCCAAATTTTTTGATGTTGAAAAAGGAAAAATCCGGTTCGGTTTTTCAGCTATTAAAAATGTCGGCGTTCATGCGGTTGAATCGATCATAAAATCAAAAGAGAAGTTGGGCAGAAACTTTAAATCTCTTTTTGATTTCTGCATGGTGAACGATTCGCGCATTGTAAATAAAAGAGTGTTGGAAGGTTTAATTCTTGTCGGCGCTTTCGATACACTCAATAAAAACCGCGCACAACTTTACGCCGCGGTTGAATCGGTACTTGCTTATACATCAAAAGCTGCATCGTTAAAAACAAAAAGTTTCAACAGCCTTTTCAGCAGCGACGAAGACGACCACAATCTTCCGGAACCGGAACTGCCGGAGGTTGAAGATTGGAGCGAAAATGAAAAACTTGCGCGCGAAAGAGAAGTCATCGGGTTTTATGTTACGGGACATCCGTTAAGGAAATATGAAGTTGAGTATTATTCCTTCTCCACTATAAGATTAGGTGAAACGGAAGAAATCGAAAAAATCAACAATATAAAAGCTTGCGGTGTAATTACAGAACTAACAACCAAAATCGATAAACGCGGCGGAACAATGGCGTTCTTCACTTTGGATGATTTTACCGGTTCGTGTGAATGTTTAATGTTTTCTTCTACTTATGAAAAGTATGGTAAATTTCTCAAACCGGAAGCCGCAGTATTATTGATAGGAAGACCGGAAAGCAGCGGTGACGCAATTAAACTTCATATAGAAGAAGTGATTCCGATGGAACAGACCAGAGAATTGTTGACGAAATTTGTTAAAATTGTTGTGGAAGAGAATGGCGATACGGAATCCAGGTTAGTAGAATTAAAAAATATTTTAGAGAAACATTCCGGCAAAGTTCAAATTTTGCTGGAAGTAAGTTCGGCAAAAATCGGAATTAAAGGTTTCAGGTTATCAATGCAAGTAAAAATTTCGGAAAAGTTTATAAAAGAAATTCATAAGTTATTAGGAGAAGAATCGCTGCATTTTCTTCCGAAATAAAGAAGGTTCTATGTTGCTATCTATTTTTTAATTTTCCTTATATTTGAATCGTAAGATAGTCCACAAAAAATTTAAGAGAGCTAAATGAGTAAAACAACTAACGAAAAATATTGGGCGGTAATCTTGGGTGCGTCATCCGGATTTGGAGAAGCCGCTGCATTACAATTGGCAAAAGACGGTTACAATATTATTGGCGTTCATCTCGATAGACAAGCGACCATGCCGAATGTAGAAAGGATCATTGCCCAATTAAAATCCTATAAAGTTGAACAAGTTTTTTATAACGTAAATGCTGCCGATGAAGAAAAACGCAAAGAAATAATTGATGACCTACTGAAACGAACTGAAGGGAAACCACAAGTTAAAGTTGTAATGCACTCACTTGCATTCGGAACCTTAAAACCGTTGATACCAAAAACGGGTGAGCTTCAAATTACTAAAGCACAAATCGAAATGACGATAGACGTAATGGCAAACTCATTAGTTTACTGGGTTCAAGATTTGGTGAGCAGCGGGTTGTTAATTAATAAAGCAAGAATATTTGCGATGACAAGTTCTGGCGGACATTCGGCGATTCCTTATTACGGAGCCGTTTCAGCTGCTAAAGCTGCATTAGAATCTCACTGCCGCCAGCTTGCTGTTGAACTTGGGCATATGGAAGTTGCCGTGAACGCAATTATGGCTGGTGTAACAGATACTCCTGCGTTAAGAAAAATTCCGGGCAACATCCCGATGATAGAAGTAGCGCGAAGAAAAAATCCTCGCGGAAAACTAACCACGCCTGAACAAGTCGCAAAGATCATTTCGCTTTTCTGCCATGATGGCGGAGAGTGGATATCCGGCGGCATCATCAACGCAGACGGAGGTGAGGACATTGTTAGTTTTGTTGGACAAGGTGAGCCGGGAAACGATTCGTTAAAAAATTATTTAAATTAAAATAAAGGAATAAAAATGAAACCATTAGAAATTACAGATAACAATTTTGCAACGGAAGTACTTCAATCAGAGAAACCGGTGCTCGTTGATTTTTGGGCTACGTGGTGCGGACCATGCAGAATGATCGCTCCAATTGTAGAAGAACTTGCAACGGAATATGATGGAAAATTTAAAATCGGTAAAATGGATGTTGACAACAATCCGCAAACCGCCACTCAATTTGGAATTAGAAGTATCCCGACTCTCTTAATTTTCAAAGGAGGAAAAGTTGTTGATACTATTATCGGCGCTGTTCCCAAAGGACAATTCGTACAAAAACTTAATGCAAATCTTTAACAAACAAGAATAACATATATAAATAGAATGAAAAAAATACTTATAACGGATGCCGTTGATAAAAAAAGTGTTGCCGTTTTAACTGCTGCGGGCTTTAATGTCACCTATCAACCGGGAATGGCGAAAGAAGAAATAAAAAAAGTAATAAACGAATATCAAGGATTGATTGTAAGAAGCGATACCAAAGTAACCGCCGATATAATTGAACTGATGGATAATATGGAAGTGATCGGAAGAGCCGGAACCGGCGTTGATAATATTGATTCCGAAGCGGCAACGCGCAAAGGCGTTATCGTAATGAATACGCCCGGCGGTAATACAATCTCAACAGCCGAACATGCAATCTCTTTAATGCTTTCGATGTGCAGAAATATTCCCCAGGCAACCGCTTCGCTAAAAGCAGGGAAATGGGAAAGGAAAAAATTCCAGGGTTCGGAAGTTTATGGAAAAACTTTGGGCGTTATCGGATTAGGAAAAATAGGACGCGAAGTCGCCATCCGCATGAAAGCATTCGGGATGAATGCTATTGGCTATGATCCAATCCTTGCAGAAGAAACCGCTGCAAAGATCGGCGTAAAATTAGTTGATCTCGAAACTCTTTTTTCACTTTCAGACATCATCACCGTTCACGTACCGCTTGATGAAAAAACACAAAATCTTATTTGTACTGCAACACTTGCAAAATGTAAAGACGGTGTTAAAATTGTTAATTGCGCGCGCGGCGGAATTATAAATGAAGATGATTTGGTAGTTGCATTAAATTCCGGTAAAGTGTCCGGAGCCGCATTTGATGTGTATGTTACCGAACCGCCTGATTTCAATCATCCATTAATTCAACATCCTAAAGTTGTAACCACTCCGCATCTCGGCGCATCTACAGGTGAAGCGCAGGAAAAAGTTGCAATTCAAATTGCTGAACAAATTGTAGAATACTTTACAAATAAAGTTTTACGCGGCGCTGTAAATGCTGCGGCACTTGAATCATTCGGCAATCCCGATTTGGCGCCATATGTTAGTTTAGCTGAAAATATTGGTTCACTGCATGCGCAAATATTACAAAGTAAATTGAAGAAGATAAAAGTTACTTTTTACGGAACGCTTTTAAGCGAATCGCACAAGTTGATTTCATCCGCTGTTATCAAGGGATTTCTCTCCAAGCTTTCTTCCGATACAATAAATTTAATTAACGCTCCGTTCCTTGCAGAAGAAATGGGAATTGTAGTTGATGAAGTTTATGCCGGGGCAAATTCAGATTATACAAACTTACTTGCAGTTGAATGTTCTTCATCGAATGAAAAAAAATATTTAGCCGGAACCGTATTCGGTAATAATGAAATACGCATTGTTGACATTGATAAATTCCATCTTGAATTAAAACCGGAAGGAGCAATGCTCTTTTACACCAACATTGACAAGCCCGGAATGCTTGCGCAGGTTGGGAAAATCTTAGCTGAAAATAAAATTAATATCGCCGGATTATCATTAGGCAGATTCGGAATTGGTAAAGAAGCAATCACGGTTGTGAACGTTGATTCACCAATAGATAAAGTAGTTTTACAAACAATCTCATCTATCGAAGGATTAAACAACGTTTATACGGTAAAAATTTAGTTTGATTGGAAAAAAGTACTTGACATTCAGTTAAAATATTTGTAATTCTGTTACAAGAAAATAATTTGTTCCGTTTGGAATCTATTGTTTCGGAGTTTTTATTTTTTTTTCTATTTATTCATCAATACTAAGGAGATCGCTATGATTCGAAAACTTTCTATGTTTTTTTTCTTGGTACTTTTTTCACAAGTATTTCTTGTTGCTCAACAAAAAATGATATTGAGACCCGATAATACTTTGGAAAAA
>JAVHOS010000022.1:0-6243 GCA_036170205.1 Ignavibacteriaceae bacterium
GCAGATTCTTCCGCAAATGAGTTAGCCAATGTTATAGGTAGCGACAAGAACGTTCAAATTGATTTTGTTCTCGGTAAAGATTATCAAGTTTTTCAAAATACAATTTTAGCTCACTTTCAGAACAAACAAGTAAGCAATGAAAAAGAAAATAGTTCTGTGCATTTTTCGGTTACCGAAGTAAAAGTTGAGTACAACGAACCCGAAAGAAAACACCTTTTCGGATCATTTGTTGTTCAAAGGAATCTCAGCTTATCCGGGAACTATTCAATTGTTTCTGTAACAAATGTCGTAAAAGATTTTCATTTTTCCATAAGCGATGAAATTCCCTACGAAGATATAACTGCGGTAGAAAATTCCTCATTTCCGTTCACCCAGGGGAAAATTCCGGCTGAACCCTTTTTCTCAAGCTTGCTGGAACCGGCAATTGCTCTCGGCTCCGCGGCGGCGGCGGTGTATATATTCTTTTCGGCAAGAAGTAAGTAATTTTTTTTATCTTGGTAAGCTTTTCGGCTTTCCTTATTTTGTAACCGGCATTACGAAGCACTTTATAAACCGGCAATAGGAATATTCGACTGGAAACCAGCATTAAATGCTAAAAAAAATCAATTTTACAGCAGCGTTTAGATGAGCGATAAACCACTACTTCCGGTGGAAAGTGTGATCAATAAAATTCTGGTTATTAGAAATCAGAAAGTAATTCTTGATAGAGATCTTGCAAATCTTTATAAGGTAGAAACCCGTGCATTAAAGCAAGCTGTTCGCAGAAACATAAAAAGATTTCCTGAAGACTTTATGTTTATTCTCAACAAGAAAGAGATTGAGCTGATGGTATCACAAACTGTGATACCATCTAAAAGTTATTTTGGTGGTTCGGCACCCTTTGCTTTTACCGAACAAGGCGTAGCAATGCTATCTTCAGTATTAAAAAGTGAAAAAGCAATTGAAGTGAATATTTTGATCATGCGCGCTTTCGTAAGACTAAGAGAAATAATTTCAACCCATAAAAAGGTTGAAGAAAAATTAAGAGAAATTGATAGTAACCTAAAAGATCACGACGAAAAGATCTTGCAGATAATTCAAGTAATTAATCAACTTATTAATCCACCTGAACCGGTTAAAAAGAAAATTGGTTTTACAATTGATTAAAGTTGGGAATAATTACCGGTTTTTTGCTTAATTCAGAATGACACTTTAATTTTAACACATAAAGAGACTATGACAAAAACACTAATCCTCCTCCCCTTTCTATTTTTATTTTTTATCGGCTGCGCTTCTACCGTTGATACGGCGAACATGACTTCCGAGCAGCGTTTTAAGTATGCGATGGATTTTTATAACGATGAAGAGTATGACAAAGCAATCCAGGAATTTGACGCTATCATGCTTCAATTCCCCGGTAACGAAATTGTTGATGACGCTCAGTTCTATCTGGCGAAAAGCCGTTTAGCCAGAACAGAATATATTTTAGCAGCTTCCGAATTTAGCCGGTTGATAAAAAATATGCCCGCAAGTTCTTTCGTGCCGGAAGCGCAATATAATCTTGCAGAATGTTACTATCAGCTTTCTCCTCCTTTTCCGTTAGATCAACGCTATACTAAAAAAGGAGTTGAGGAATTTCAAGCATTTATAGATTTTTTCCCGACTGACGCCAAAGTGCCCGATGCCGAAGCGAAAATAAAAGAATTGAACGATAGGCTTGCCCATAAAGCTTTTAATGCGGCTGTAATTTATGAAAAAATGGATTACAGTAATGCGGCAGTTGCCTATTACGATAATGTTGAAACTACTTTCCACGATACTCAATACGCACCAATGGCATCTTATAAAAAAATAAATGTCTTAATCGGTTTAAAAAAAGATGACCAGGCATTGAAAGAGATTGAAAACTTTCTCGTAAAATATCCGCAGGATGAAAACTACCTTAAAGTTGAAGAACTGAAAACGCAACTTGAGAATTCGGGTAAGGATACCGCAAAAAAATGAGTCCGAAAAAAGTAAGCGACTCAATAATGACCATGACGGAATTGGTGCTTCCGCAGCATACCAATCAACTTGGTAATTTACTTGGCGGACAATTAATGCATTGGATAGACATTTGCGCCGCTCTTTGCGCGGCTAAACATTCGCAGCATGTTTGCGTAACCGCTTCCGTGGACAGCATCGGTTTTCATCATCCTATAAAACTCGGGCATGCAGTCACTCTGGTTGCATCGGTGAACAGAGTTTTTAAAACCTCGCTGGAAATCGGAGTAAAAGTTTTTGCAGAATCTTTTAGCGAGGGGAAAAGAATTCATACCAATTCAGCTTATCTTACTTTCGTAAGCGTTGATAACGATGCCAAACCGGTTGAAGCAATACAGGTTATTCCCGAAACTGAAGATGAAAAGAGAAGATTTGAAAAAGCATTACAAAGAAGAGACGCAAGGCTTGCTGAAAAGAAAAGTCATTAACGGTTCTCTTATTGTATTTATGCTTTACCAAAGCGGTGCGGCTCAAATTCCTATTAATGGTTTTTGTAAATATTCGGTTTTCTCCGATGATGGGAAATATGCCAGATTGTTTGCGCTTAATTTCAATCAAGATTCTTATTCGGATTTATTACTAACCGGCGGTGAGAAAAAATCTTTTGCAACTATTGCCGGTAAAGGAATTGACAATTTTTCAAAAGCTATTTCCTCTTCCTTTTCTCCCGAACTTTCTAATTTTATTTCTTACATCGAAAAGTATAACAAATCGCCCTACTATGCTTTTGTATCCCGAAAACAAAAAAAAGCAGGTTGGCTGAACGTTTCATCATCGGGGGCAATTTCAGTCGCGCGACAAATTTCTTTCTCTTCTTTTCCCGATGTAATAAATCAAGCTGATTTTAATGACGATGGTAAAAATGAACTGCTCATCTCCGGCGCTGCGTTTGATGGAATATCAATTTTGAAAAATCGTAATGGAAAGATTGAAGAAAAGAAAATGCAAACCGGCACGGCGTTTTCTCAATCGGCTGCAGTAGATTTAAATAGTGATTCATACCCGGACATTGCCGCGTTTAATATCAACAACAACGCACTTGAATTCTTTTACAATAACAGCCGCGGTGATTTTAAGTTGGTTCGAACTATTGAATTGCAAAACCCCATTTCATCATTACAAGCATTTGATTTTAATTCTGATTCATACTCCGATCTCTGCTTTATTTGCGGAAAGGAGTTGAAAGTGATCTATGGAGATTCTGTTTCCGGATACCAGAGAGTTGAGAATATCAAAACAAATTTAAAACCGGATAAATTTATCTGGGGTGATTTTAATAAAGATGGAAAATTCGACATCGCTTATTTATCCACAGGCAACGGATTCCACGCTTCACAAATTTCTGTATTATTCCAAAAGAGCGACGGTTCATTTTACCCGGAAATACCTTACTTGCAGAAAGAAGGATTCACCGATCTCATTCCATTTTACAGCAAATTTGTTTATGGTTTTGCCGCGCTTAACAGTGAGGGGAAAATCTATTTCATCTCGAATCTTTCTTCGTTTGGCGATGCTTCCGATATGGTTTTCGGCAATATGCCATCCGCCATTACTCTTTTTGATAATGGAAAAGACGGCATCAACGATCTCTGTTTGTATAACGCAGATAAAGGTCTTTGCACTTTTGTACTGCGCGGAAAAGACGGACTTCCATCAACCTTGTTTTCTCAAAGAATTAACGGCGCTTATTCATCAGTGTTGATTGACGATAAAGAAAAGTTTCAAAAAGGAATTTATTTTTTCAGTCTCGATGAAAGAGTAATTGAATACCTGTTAATTGATTTTAATTCTTTTACAGTAAAAAGAGATTACTTGTATGTTGACGGAGGAATAAAAGACTGCCGTTTAATGAAAGGCGCTTCGGGAACAAGAGCCAATATTATCGTGGTTCATACGGTAGATGACAAACTTTTTTACTCGTCTTTTACTTATAAGAATTTCCGCTACTCACTCGCAACCGCATCATTAACAACCGGAAAACTGCTTGACGCAAAAATTGATGCGAAAGGAGATATTTATTATTGGACAAAAGAAAAAGGCGAAGCCAATTTATCCTATGCTTCTTTTAAAAATCCTGTCTTCGTAAAAACGATCCACACTGTTGAATATGATTCACTCTTTCAACAAAAAAATTATCTGGCAGACGTTTATAACACCGGAGAAGAATTTATCTTTACGGCGATTTCCAACAATCAATCAAATTATTTTTTTGTCGGTAACAATAAATTTCATAAAGTTTTAAAAAAACCGGCTATAGCAAAAACGTTTTTATTAACTGACTCTCGAATAGATTATTTCGGAAAATATTCGGGCGACGGTTCAAAACGATTTTTTCTTTATTCTTCAACTACCGGGAATTTTCTTTCCGCCGGAGTGAACAAACATACCGGTTTGTTCGGCATTCAGAGCTTGACCGAAGCTGAAGGCGTTGGAACTTTTATCGTCGATAAATTTAGCGCCAAAAATTGGTATTTGCTTTATGCCAATACAAACGAAAATTGTGTGAGTCTTAAAAAGTTATGAAATTTTTCGTTACTCTTTTAATCTTTAACATCGGAATATCAGCTCAATCGCGGATTGATTCCCTTTACAACAACTACCTTTCATTCCATCAGAAAAACCGTTCCGGAAATTTTAGACACAGCACAACAGATGAACCGCCTGTTAAGTGCAGCTTCGGAATTGAAAATGCGGTTCGACTTGGAATTAACTCTTTTTCTCCCGGGCAGCAAAAAGTATTGAAGACATTGTTCATTCGCCCGGAGCTTGATACGAGCATTGTTTCTCCTTCGGGATTTTTCAGAATCCATTTTAACAAAGTTACGGATGCGCCAACTTATGATGTCAATCAATTAGCAGTAGCGTTTGATTCGGCTTATTCGTTTGAAGTGAATTACTTAGGATTTCTTCCCCCGCCCCGGGACCTTGGCAACGGCGGCGATGATAAGTATGATGTTTATATCTATACCATGAGCCGCGGAATTTATGGCAACACAAATTCTGAAGAGGAAATTTCCCCTGGCTCAAAAACTTTTTATTCTTATATCGAAATGGATAACAGTTTTTCCGGTTATCCGACAACAGGAATTCTTGCAGCAAAAGTTACCGCTGCTCACGAGTTGCACCATGCAATCCAAATCGGCAATTATATTTTGCGGGAATCAGCTTCCGAAATTTATGATCTTTATTTTTACGAATTAACTTCCACATCCATGGAAGAATTTGTGTATAATGAAATCAACGACTATTATTATTACTTTAAGTCCGGAGGCTATTTTAACTTTACTGACAAAGCTTTCGCCTCTAACGAAGGGTACAATCTTGCAATTTGGAATATCTTTTTGAAAGATAAATTTAATTATAACGTTATCAGACGGCAGTGGGAACTAATGAGAACGTATCGCGCTCTGGAAGCTATCAATAGAAGTTTGATAGAAGAACAATCTTCTTTTCTCGAAGCTTATAAAGAATTTGGTCTGTGGACATTCTACACAAGCTACCGAACTGTTCCCGGTTTATTTTTTGATGAAGCGGCTAACTATCCCCTAATAAAACCTTCTATGACCTTTAACTTTTTAGGAACAGCAACGCCGGTACAATTAAATCCTTTTGTTACTTCAAATAGCTACTTGAAATTAGTTAACCAAACAACAAGTCCAAAAGACACACTCTATTTTATTATCTCTAATTTTGAATTGGAAAACGGAGTCAATAATTTAGACAAAACATATCCTGCTTCCGTTACAATAAGCAATGCAAAGCAAGATGGTTTTACAAAACTAACCGATAGTTATTATTATTTATTTAGCGTTGATAATCCGTATCTTTGGAAAAATTCTTCCATCATAAATAATATCGTTATAAGCGATAGCCAAAAAGTTTATGCTGCCGCTAAAGATCCTTTCCCATCTCCATTCCGGTATGGTAAAAGTGATTTTCTTAAAATTCCGTTTGTGGGCAATTTTAACGAGGAGGTATCATTGAAGATTTTTTCAATCTCGATGAACATGGTTTACGACAAAAATCTGACTTTGTATCGTGACCCTATAAAAGGCGAGTCGGTGGTTGAGTGGAACGGATTGAACAACAAAAACGAAAAATTGGGGAGCGGTGTTTATTTTTATTTTATTAAATCACCGGAGCGTACAGCCTTGGGAAAATTGGTCATCGTAAATGAGTAGTTACGAATTAAAAGCGGAAAATATCACCAAGGTTTTTGGA
>JAVHOS010000023.1:0-6232 GCA_036170205.1 Ignavibacteriaceae bacterium
CATTGAAGGAACGGAAACAACTTTTTTAATTGCTGCCTTTATTTTAGAGAGATTGCTTAGCAATGTTTCTTTACTTATTCCTTGATTAGCTTTTATTAGTTTTCTCATTTCTTCGCGGGTAACATCGGAGTCCGGAAAAGTTTCTTCGTGATACTTTGCAATCGCTTTTACAAATGCTACGGAAGTGCCGTAAACAGAAAAGCGTTCAAATTCTTTTTCTTCTTTTGCATGCTCTAAAAAGTAACGGTAATAACAAAATAAAACCGGCGAAAGATTTACTTCTTTCCCGCCGATAAATACTTCACCTTTTTTTACAGACAGTTTTACATCGGGGAATAAATCGAACTTCTCTTTGGTCAGTTTTTCTTTTTCTGTTTGCAGTGCTTCAATTTGATTTTGCAGACTGATAATTCTTGGTAATGCAGTTCCTAATTTTACTTCCGCAATTTTCTTTTTACTGAATTTCGGTTCAATACTACGGATAAGTTTAAGAGGATTTGTTGCCGAAAAATCTCCCGATTCGGCTAATAAAATCCAGCAGACTTGCATAGCCGGAGTGCCGGATGAAATTCCAGCTGTGTAAGAAAAATTTTTTTCTTTATTAAGTGTGTTGCAGAAGTTTTTAATTAAAGGATAAATTACATTGTGGTCAGCAACATCGGGAATATTGAGTTGCTCCAGCGTAACTGTTCCGGCAAAATTTCTTTTTAATATTTCATGTTGAAGATATTCCGCTATTTGTTTGAAAGATATTTGTCTCCCTTTATTATCGTTCCAAAGTAAAATAACATCAGAAAACTTCTTTGTTGAAAGAGCGGTGAGGATTGCTCCATCATTTTCTCCGGAAAGTTTTCCCGCATCGTTAAATCCGACGAAGGAAAGGAAAATATTTTTCTTTTTTGCTTTAATCATTTGTTTGTTTTATTTCATCCCCAACTCTTTTGCCATACGGAAATAGTTCGGCGGGGCGAGTCCTAATTTTTTTGCGGCATCGGTATCGGAAGTTGAATTTTCTCTAACAAAGGTAAAATATTTTTGTCTTACCAGAATTTCCAAATCGCGCAGCGACAAAATATTTTCTTTATCGAAATTTACTCCGGCTTGTTGAACCGGTTCATCCATAAAGCCATATTTTCCGATTGCAAGTTTTGCTTCTTTCAACGTAATGTTTTTCTCATCGTTAAAAAGCAGTCGCTGCACAACATTTTTTAATTCGCGAACATTTCCGGGCCAATCATAATCAACTAATAATTTCATCGCATCATCTTCAAACTTCGGCTTTTCACGGATCATATCAATACTCATTATCATCATAAAATGATCGAGCAAAATGGGAATATCGGTTTTTCTATATTTCAGATCGGGAACATGGATCGGTAAAACGTTTAGGCGGTAATACAAATCTTCTCTAAAACGTCTTGCTTTTACTTCTTCTTCAATATTTCTGTTTGTGGCGGCAAGGATGCGCACATCAACTTTAATCTTTTCCGTTCTACCGATCTTTTCTATTTCGCCGTCTTGAATGACGCGGAGTAATTTTACCTGTGCCGCAAGCGGTAGTTCGGTTACTTCATCTAGGAAAATCGTTCCGTTATTGGCTACTTCAAAAAGTCCGAGTTTCTTTTTATCTGCGCCGGTGAACGCTCCTTTTTCATAACCGAACAATTCACTTTCCACCAGATCGTGCGGCAGACTTCCGCAATTTATGATGACAAAATTTTCAAGATTTCTCGCGCTGTTATAATGGATGTTGTACGCAACAAGTTCTTTTCCCGTACCGGAAGCGCCGCGAATAAGGACGTTAATAGTGCTTTGCGCGCATTTGGCTATTTGCTCTTTCAGTTTAATAATTTCCGGTGATTGCCCCACCATCCTTTTTTGCTCTAATGTTTCTTCAGCATTGCGAACCAATTTTTGATTTACGCGCAACCGTTCAAGTTCAAGTTTTCTTTTTTCAAAAGCGTTAAAAATACTTATGATAAAATCGGTAGGCTGATAAATAAATTCTTCAATATCACCCGGATATTTAGTGCAGTACCAAAACGCTCCGGCTTTCATTAGTTTGTTTGCGAAAGCATAGTCGGAAATATTTATCGTCATCTTAGTTACAACAATAATTTGCAGCGCGGAATCAACTTCTTTTATTTTGTGAATTAACTCCTCTCCCATCAAACCGCCGGCAATTTGAAAATCCATAATCACAAGATCAAAGCGTTCGCTTTTTTCTTTTAGAAGTTCAAGAGCGCCTTTACCGTCCGAAACAATTTTGCCAATCTTGATCTGATCGGAAAACGGTTTGATGGTGTTTTGCACACGGCGTACGTCAAATTCTTCGTCTTCAATTAAGAGAACGTTAATAATTCCTTCTAGAAACATTTTTGCTCCTTGGTGCGGATTGTTTGTTGCCGGTTGTTAGTGGTATAATTTTTCATTTCTAATTTTATATTTTTAATTTTTAATTGATATAACAAACTTGCATCCGGCTTGCGGAAGATTTTCCACGTCAAGACTCCAGCCGCAGCGTTTGGAAATCTCATAAGCAATATAACATCCGTAGCCAATGGTCGGGATATCGGATTTCTTTGTCGATACATTTTCGTGGAAAAGATACTTTCTTCCGTCTTCTTCAATGTTAAGAAGTTCGGGAGAAATTCCTTTACCGTTATCAGAAATTATTATGAGCGATTTTCGACTTGCCTGATCATACACCGAAGCAATAGTTATTTGCAAATTCTGTTCACCGCCGTGATCAATACTGTTTTGGATGAGCGGTTCAAGAATTTCCCACACAACAAATTCGTTAACCGGAACATTCGGAAGACTTTCATCCAGCGCCAGCTTGATATTGAAAGCGTTCGTCTTCTTCGCTATTCTTAAAAAGATATGCTGCACCAGAAAGCGGATTACCTCATTCAAATCTGTTTGGAACAACTGATTGCGGATCGTTTGGATCGGCGGATCGTACCACTTCATATCATAAATTACGCGCGAAATAAAATTTGAATATTTGGCAACGCGGTATTTTACTTCGTCAATATTTCCCGATGCAAGCTGCCGGAGGTCTTCTTTTATAAAGCCCATGATCTTTTCAGCTTTATGATGCGTGTGGTAAATTCGTTTTGTAAAGACGAGCTCTTTCTGGTAATTGATTTGCTTCTTCAGATTTTCTTCATGCTCATCAAACAAAAGTTTTTGCGCTTCATCGCGTTCTTTTACCGTGTAGGAAGAAATAAAATACATCGCCAACAAACCAAGTAAAATGAGCGAAAGATAAATAACCGAAGTTTCATCATACCCGGAAATAATTTGATCGGTAATGAAAGAAAAATCGGGCGAATTCTTCATGTAAAGCGCGCCGATCACTTCTCCCCGCACCACAAACGGAACAAAAATATTGTATGATTTTCTATTGGTTAAGATAGTTTGTATTTGTTCCTGCGATTCAACTTGATTCTTTATCGGCATGTAAAGCGAGATAGCTTGCGAATAAGATTTTTTAATCCCTTTCGGAGACAAATTTTCGGTCACTAAATACGCGTATAAATCTTTTCCCTCATCAATGGCAATTACGCTGTCGCCTTTATTTACAAGGATGCAAAGCGCTTCGATATTGTGCTGTAACGTCTGTTGACTAAAAATAATATCGAACGACTGTGTGATCCTTTTTGATTCCTCATCGTTTAACACTTTTTGCGGATCGACCGTTTCAAGTAACAGCTCGATTGAAGTTGTGGTTAAATTTGCCAACCGCTCGGCGGAATCTTTCTGATACCATTCTTGTGTCGTACTTAAAAAATTTGTTATCGAAACTTTATTGATGATCGAAATGATCAACTGGAAAGCAAAGATAACGATAAAGAGCACCGTGAGGTGTTTAAACTCAAAATGATATTCGCGGAAACGGTCTAATATTTTTTTTTGTGCCATAAATTAATTGTCCGCCGGTTGAACAATAATTCCGGCTTTACGGATTTTTTCATACGCTGATTTCACCGCCGCGTCAACAGAAATTTCGTGCTTTAAAGCCGAATGAATAATCCTGGCAAGTATATCTGAAAAGATGGTATATTTTTTAAAAAACGGGCGGTGCGCACCCTGCTTCATTAGTCCTTTGTAGAAATTTATATCAGGATTTTCCTCCGAGAATTTCTTATCATCGTATAAATGATTAAGTACAGGCAGATAGCCGCCTTCTTTGTACATCAATCTTTGCGATTCTTCGCTTGTAAAAAAATTAATGAACTTTACCGATTCACTAACATTGGTTGAATATTTAGAGATCATCAAATTCCAGCCGCCAAAAATAGAGACCGGTTTTTCTCCGGCAAAATGCGGGGTTGGCGCTCTTTCCAAATTGTTAAGTATAGAAGCATGATCGGGAGAAGTTCCTCTTTCTTTCAAACTGCACCAGCCTCGAACCGAAAAACCTGCGTCTTCCAAAAGAAAGTCGATACTTTCATTCTCTTTTAACTCAACAACTTTGCCGGGAGAAACTTTGTCTTGATAAATAGTTTTGAGAAGTTGGTTCAACACTTTTTTGAAGCGCGTTTCGCTTAAGAAAAGGGTATCATTCCTATAAAAAGAACGCTTCCCGTTAGCCATCATTTCAAAAAAGCTGCAGATCAATCCCTCATAATTATCGGCTTGAAAAACATAATAAGCATTTTTAGCCACCGGAAACTGCTTAGACAAATCAGCAAAATCTTCCCAGGTGATTGAAGCTTTTAATTTGGCTTGAATCTGCTTGTAATTGGGAAGTTTTCGCAAAAAATCATCACGGTAATAGAGATGCGCAATATCGATGTACAACGGAAAAGCCATTAATACATCGTCATAAACACAGGTTTCAATTGCATAGCTTAACAAATTTTGGCGGTCACGCGCTGAATAATACGGAGTAAGCGGAACCGCCCATTTTGCAAACCGGGGCACCCAGATTTGATCTACCGCAAAAACATCGATGCGGTCGCTTTTGTTACGAAGGTATCTGGCAAGAAGTTCTTTCCGTTCGTTCGTGCTGAATTTATCGAACGAAAGATTTATCGCTTCAACTTCAATTTGACCTGCGTACTTTTTGTTAAAGGCGTCGATAACTTTCTGGTGAGCTTTTGAAATATTATCGACGTAATAAATTTTTGTAGCGTGAACTTTTGCAGTCTGTAAACCCGAACCCGTCGGGAAGACGTACGTAATCAACAGGAACGCGGTAATTACTATTCCGCTAAGAATTACATAAAATGTTTTTTCAAATTTCATTTCACAACAGTTTTACTATTATTAAGTTATGTTACGCAAAACTTGTAATTGAATTGCCACGTCCCGAAAGCTTTCGGAACGTGGATGATAAATAGCATAAATATCGGCTTTAGCCACAAAAAATAGCCCGATTTTGGCTAAAGCCAATAGTTTGGTGTCCCATTTATCCCACGAGCTAAAGCTCGTGGCAATGCAATATCTAATAATGCGTAACATGACTTATTAATGCTTTCTTGAACATAACGAAAACTTATGGAAGCAATTTTTTCTGTTTTTGCCAGATGCTCATCCATTCATAATTTGATAGAACTGTAGGAACGCCGCTAATCCTTCCGCCAAAACCCAAATAGCGGTAGGTAAACATATTAACATCGGTAACGGAGAGTTGTTTTAACAATCGTTCATCATAGGAAACGCCGAATTTTTGCGCTAATCGTGCGGTTCCATCAGTTACGTTTTGGTAAAGCCGTTTTTCAAAAAGTTCTTCTTTAATTTGATCTTTTGCCGCTTCAAAAGATTGTTTTACTGAATCATGTTCTTCTCGTTTGCCAAGCAATTTAAAGATTGAATAACCGCCTTCAACTTTAAGCGGACCATAGATTTCTCCTTCTTTCATCGATTCGGCAATTTTGCCAAATTCACTAAGTTGAAAAGTAAATTGCCAGCCAAAGTCTCCTTTTTGCGCTTGGGTAGATTTCCGTTGGTTATACTTTTCCGCCAAGGTTTGAAAATCTTCTCCATCGTTAATCTTTTTTAAGAGCGTCTGCACAGAATCCAAATTGTCGGATAAAATCTCAATCAGATGAACTTTTACACCTGCAAGTTGATTCCCGGATTTTTTAAGATAGTACTGATGCGCCTCATCATCGGTTACACGGGAAGAATCAACAAACACCTTTTTCATAAATTGTGATAAATAATTATCCTTCCACATCTGAATATCTTTTTTTACTTCGGGAAGATTTTGCATTCCCTT
>JAVHOS010000024.1:0-6224 GCA_036170205.1 Ignavibacteriaceae bacterium
CCCAGAATAATCATTGTAAAGAAACTGTACGCTCTTTTCATATAGAACTCCTTTTTGTTATTGACTGAATTATCTTTTTCTAATTCTGACCGAAACATATGTAATTCATTCTTATCGGTCAAGTATTTTTTTACAAGCTTTTTTTGACAATCTAAATTTAGAATTATTTTCTACTTATTGAAATAACGCATTTGCACTATTTTTACTCATTGGCCAATAGTTGTTTAAGATTAGTTGATCCCAAAAATTTCGATTAGCAGATCAAGAATTAAAAAAGGGATTTGAATGTTTTTCTCTCCCGATTGTAGAACTATATCCATGACCGGGAAAAAATTTAGTTATTTCGGGAAGAGTGAAAAGTTTATCCTGGATTGACTTTATTAAGGTCTGATAATTTCCACCAAAGAGATCCGTCCTACCGATTGAGTTCTCGAATAAAACATCGCCGGTAAAACAAATATCGCTTCCGGGGAAATAGATGGAGAATTCGCCGGGCGAATGTCCGGGAGTAAATAAAAATTTAATTTCATCTTTTCCAATACACAACGAAACTGCCTCGGAAAGAAAATTTTCAGTTGATTGCACCTTTGACATTTCCATTCCGAACAACCTCGCTTGCGCGGGAGCGTTTTCAAGTAATGGTTTATCAAATTCCGGAATAAAATATTGTGGATTGTATTCCTTTAGTACAAAATTATTCCCAAAGAGATGATCGAGATGGCAATGGGTGTTGAAAAGATATTTTATCGAAAGTTGATTTTTCGAAATGAAATTTTTTAGCTCGTCCTCTTCGCTTGCAGAAAAACAACCGGGATCAATCACCGCTGCTTCTTTAGTTTCCACTTCCCATACAACAAAAGTGTTTTCCAAAAATGGATTAAACGTAAAGGTTTTTACTTCAATCATTTCGTCTTAAAATTTCTTTTAATACGCCCCTCAAAATTTTTTGTGTACGATTTATAATTGTCCTTCGTTTCTTCAAGTGAATCACCGCCGAATTTAATTAAAAGATATTTCGCCAAAACCCATGCGAGCATCGATTCACCAATAACCGCACAGGCAGGAACCGCTACAAAATCACTACGTTCCCGGCGTGCATCAACTGCGTTAAAGTTTGCCAAATCAATTGATGCGATCGGACTCATCAACGTTGCAATCGGTTTCATCGCAGCTCTTACAATAATCGGTAATCCGGTTGAAACGCCGCCTTCAATACCACCGGCTCTATTTGTTTTTCTCGTAATACTTTTTTCATAAACAATTTCATCATGCGAAGCAGAACCAAAAGCATCAGCACACGCAAATCCGGTTCCGACTTCAACACCTTTTACCGCATTGATTGACATGAACGCATGAGCAATGTCTGCATCAAGTTTCGTATCATAATGAACGAAGCTTCCCAATCCGACAGGCAAACCTGTTGCAACGGTGAAAAATGTCCCACCTAAAGTATCCCCTCGTTTTTTTGCCAGTTTTATTTTTCTAATAATTTTTTCTTCGTGCTCTTCTTCTAAAACACGCACTTGACTTTTATCCGCCCACTCCGAAAGTTCCCATGCATCAAACGTTTTATTATTGTTGAATAGTTCTTCAGCAAAGTTTTGCTTCGGATAAATTCCTCCAATACTTTCAACAAAACTTCCGACTCTGATTCCAAATTCCTCTAAAAATTTTCTTGCGATAGAACCAACGGCAACGCGAGCGGCGGTTTCTCTTGCGCTTGAGCGCTCAATCGAATTCCGGATATCATCAAAATTATATTTTGAAATGCCGACAAGATCAGCATGTCCCGGTCTTGGAATAGTAATTTTTTCAACTTTGCCTTTTTTATTTTCAGGCGACATTTTCTCAATCCAATTTTCCCAATCGCTGTTTTTTATTAACAGAGAAATTGGCGAGCCCAAAGTTTTTTGAAAGCGGATACCGGAAAGAATTTCCGCTTTATCCGTCTCAATTTTCATTCGCAAACCGCGTCCATAGCCTGCTTGTCTGCGGGCAAGATGAAAATTAATAAACTCATTTGTTATCGGAATGTTCGAAGGAAATCCTTCGATGATTGCCGTTAAGGCTTTTCCGTGAGATTCACCTGCAGTTAAAAATCTAATCATTTTATTTTCCTAATTCCTAATTCCTAATTCCTAATTATTTAGGCTTTGCAAAGATAAATTGAAAGAAATAAAAAACCCAATTCCAGGTGTAGAATTGGGTTTGAAATCTCCTTTTAAGTGAAAGATTATTTAGGAATTTTTAATCCGACAAATCTCGAATTACCTTTTTCATCACTCACCACGAGGAAAACTGCCGAACCTTTTTTGCTTTCAATAATTTTCTTGAGTTCAGAAACTGATTTGATTTCCTTCTTATCTGCTTTGGTAATTACTAAATCTTTTCCTAAACCCTGGTTAAAAGCTGAGCTATAATCTTTGACGTTACTTATTATAACACCGCTTGAAATTTTATAAGCTTCTTTCTCTTTTGAAGTCATATTCCTAACGTTTAATCCAATGTTGTCAAAACTTACTTCGCTCGACACAGATTCTTCCGGTTCTTTATCTTTACCGGACGAATTATCTACAACTTCCGATTTATCTTCATCTTTTGGTTTAAGAGTAACTTCGCGTTCAATATTTTTACCGTCTCTAAAGATCAATAATTTTATTTTTGATCCGGCAGATTTTCCGGCAACATAACTTTGCAGTTGATTTGGTTGATCGATAGCAAGATGATCTATTTTCAAAATAACATCGCCGGTTTTAATATCTTCTTTTGAAGCGGCTCCGCCTTCAACAATTTTTTCTACGATAACACCGGTCGGTTTATCCATCCCAAGAGACAGTGCAAGCGATTCATCAACTTCTCTAATTTGCACGCCGATATATCCGCGGCTAATTTTCCCGTGAGCGATTAAATCTTGCGCAACACTTTTAGCCATATTAATTGGAATTGCAAAACCATAACCGATATATGTTCCGGTCTTAGTGGCGATTGCAGAATTAACGCCGATTACAGCGCCGGAAAGATCAACTAAAGCGCCGCCGGAATTGCCGGGATTAATTGCGGCATCTGTTTGGATAAAGTTTTCGACACCGTAATTATCTTTTATTAATCGAAGCGAACGGTTCATCGCACTAACAATTCCCGCAGTAACAGTTGAAGATAACGCCAAAGGATTTCCAATTGCCATTACCCACTGACCAACTTTTAAATTGTCGGAATTTCCAAGATAGGCTACATTTAAATTATCAGCATTAATTTTGATTACTGCTAAATCGGTTAAAGGATCGGTGCCAATTACTTTTGCTTCAACCTGACGCTTATCATGCAAACCGACAGTTACCTTTGTAGCGTTTTCAACCACGTGATTATTGGTTAAAATGTAACCGTCTTCGCTTATTATTATTCCGCTTCCGGAACCTTCTTGTTCATCCGGCATATTAAAATCATGGAATGGGAACATAAAATTTTGCTGTTGTTCGGCTTTATCAACTTTGGCTACAACGGTAATTTGTACAATCGATGGAGTAACTTTTTCAGCTACTTCAACAAATGCCTGGTTAAAAGCGCTGGCGTCTGCGTTCAGATTTACCGGTGGTTTTGAGGCGCCTAATTTAATATCAGATAAACCGGGATATGCCCAGCCAAAGCCGGAAACCATAACTGCACTCAACAATATCCCGACTGTTAAGAGTGCAAAAACACCAAATAATTTTTTCGTTTTCATTTTTCTTTCTCGTTTTGTTTTACATTTGCAACGATTTTATACCATTAAAACCTTGAACATGAAACTTGAGGAATTTTTCAAGAGCAATGATTAATTTTTTCATCGCTTGTAGATTATAATTTTTTAACCTCTTTCCTACTTTTAGACTATAAATTTGTTCAAAAAGTTCCATTGGGATATCTAAAAAAGTGTGATAGAGATTTTTACATTCGTAACATAACATCCCGTGTTCATAATTGAATCCGTTAATTTTCTCTTTTTCAATCTCTTTATGACATATTGAACAAACATCCATTTGTATTTCAAATCCTGTTTCCTGCAAAATAAAAAGGAAATATTTTATGAAAATGATTTCCGACGGCTCTTGTTTTGCATCCATTAATTGAAGAATTTTTCTTGACCCTTTGTATAAACGTTGATTCGCTTCATTCTCAACGGTAAGATATTTCAGAAGTTCAAGTACAGCGTAAGCATATTTGATGCTGTCAAAGTCATCGTGGAGATGAACCGGATAGAACATAATTTCAGCTCCGCTGACCAATTGCACTTCCCTTTGCTCTTTATTATAAAGAACAAAATTTACAATGTTCAACGGATCAACTACTAAACCAACTTTTGAATTTTTTCCTCTTCCTCCTTTTACTATCGCGGATATTTTACCAAATTCCTCCGTATAAAGCGAAACAATTTTACTCGAATCGCTGTAGTCAAGTTTCGATAAAACTATTCCTTCAGTTTTTTCAATCTGGCTCATTTAAATTGATACGGAAAAGTGAAAAGACCTTTCTCTGTGATGATTCCAGAAATTAATTCTGCCGGAGTAACATCAAACGAAGGATTATAGCATGGATAACTCACAAGCGTAATTTGCTTTCCGTTCATGGATGTAATTTCTTTTGAAGAACGCTGCTCAATCGGAATTTCCGAATAATGTGAAATTGAAATATCTATTGTTGAAGAAGGAGCGGCGATGTAAAACGGCACTCCATGGTATTTACAAAGCACTGCAAGATTGTAAGTCCCAATTTTATTTGCGGCGTCTCCGTTTGCGGTAATTCTATCAGCTCCGGTAATTGCAAGATCAATTTTCTTTTTTAGAAAAAGAGAAGCCGCAGTTGAATCGGTAATGATTTCAAAAGGAATTTCATTCTTCGAAAGCTCATATGCAGTTAACCTGGAGCCTTGTAACAAAGGACGGGTCTCATCTGCAAAAACAGAAGAGACTAATCCATTTTCAAATCCTTTTTTAATAATACCGAAAGCTGTTCCCCCTTCTGCGGCAAGAGCGCCGGTATTGCAATGGGTTAGTACAACTGATTTCTTTTTGAAAATAGATAGCCCGTGTTCACCCATCTTTGTACACATTGCAGCATCCTCTTGCTGAATTTGTTTCGCTTTCTGTAATAACTTTGTGTAACTACCTTTTTCATCCGTTAAAGATTCAAACAGATTTTTCATTTGGTTTAAAGCCCAGAAAAGGTTCACTGCAGTGGGACGAGTAACGGATAATCGGTCATAAGCTTTTTTAAAATTATCCAAAGAACAATCTTTTTTCATTGCAAGGGCGACTGCAAAAGCCGCGGCGATACCTATTACCGGCGCGCCTCTAATTTCCAGACGCTCAATCGCTTCGGCAATGCGCTCGTAATTATCGGTAGTTATGTATTCTTCAACAAAAGGAAGTTTAGTTTGTTCTAAAAATGTAAGCGAATCATGCTCAAAAGATAAAGCAAAATAATTACGCTTCTTCATCAAACCGTGAGATTGTTAAAAATTCTCTAAACCGGTCCTGGATGCGTAAGTTTGATAATCCTTCCAAACCTTTTGTACTGAATTGCTCAACGCAGAAAGACGCCATCGCGCTGCCGTAAACAACTGCGCGTTTTAAACATTCGGGACTTGTATCTTGACATTTATGTAAATAGCCAACAAATCCACCGGCAAAAGAATCACCTGCGCCGGTTGGGTCGTGGATCATTTCTAATGGATACGCTGGAGCTGAAAAAACGGTATCTTCCGAAAACAACAATGCGCCGTGTTCCCCTTTTTTAATAATAAGCGAAGGGACACCCATTTCTCTAATTGCTTTCGCGGCTTTAATTAAATTCGGTTCGTGCGCTAAGAGTCGTGCTTCGGAATCATTTATGATCAATACATCTATTTTCGGGAAGACTTTGATAAGTTCATCTTTTTTACCTTCAATCCAATAGTTCATCGTATCGCAAATTACAAAATGTGGTTTTTCAATTTGATCTAAAACCTTTAGCTGCAAAGTCGGATCGATATTTCCGAGACAGAGATATTTAGATTTTTTCAAAGCATCCGGAATGATCGGATCGAAAGTTTCAAACACATTCAGTTCTGTTAGAAGCGTATCGCGGGTGTTCAAATCGTAATGATATTTGCCTGCCCAGCGAAATGTTTTACCACCGGGAACAATCTGCAACCCGTCACAGATTACATCGTGACTCTCAAGCATGGAAATGTATTCCTTAGGAAAATC
>JAVHOS010000025.1:0-2045 GCA_036170205.1 Ignavibacteriaceae bacterium
TAAAGATAATACTTCTTAGAAAGTTTTCTAAAAGCATCAACATCTTTCATCAAATAAGATGTAATGTCTCCATACTTCATTCTTCTTGTAAACAGTTCTCTTATTTTAGAAGTTCCGCAGACTTTATCAAACATTTTTAAGCGCGAGGTATCGCAATTGGTAAAAGGATTTTTCTCCGGATACATTTCGTTGTGCACTTGCAAAAATAAAAATTGCAGACTCATCAAATTAACTTTTGAATAATCGGTTATATGCAATTGTACGCCGTGAACTACCGTATCTTTGCCCCGGCCATAAAATGGTCTATATGAAGTTGGACGAAAAGTAACACCCTTTAAATTTAGAGCATTCATTTTTTGCGCAAGTTGTTCACCATCGATCCATTCTGCTGCATAGGTTTGAAAAGGGATTGTATAACCGATACCGATGTGAATATATCCAAGTTCTCCTAAAATTCCGGTGGCAACATAATACTCCACTGTTTCTTTGTACGGAATATGCGGCGAAGTGGGAATCCATTGTAAACCGGTTGCGGCAAAATTCATTTTTCTTTTCCATCCGCGCATCGGAATGACGGTAAGTTTACATTTAATTTTTTCAATCCGAAGTGAATCTTTATAGAGCATTCCTTCTTCATTAATCAGTTTTGCAAATTCACCAAGCGTTAACCCATGCACATAAGGAATATTATATTGGCTTACGAACGAATGAAAACCATCTTCAACAAGATTTCCCTCAACTTTAATTCCACCTAAAGGATTTGGGCGATCGAGCACGACGAAAGGAATCTTATTTTTTGCGGCGGCTTCCATTGCCAACCCGAGTGTGCTGATGAACGTATAGGAACGGCTGCCGATATCTTGTATGTCAAAGACAAGCACATCAATATCTTTTAACATTTCATTCGTTGGTTTTCGTGTCTTCCCGTAAATAGAATAGACGGGAAGATTAGTTTTTGAATCAGTATAAAAATCAATTTCCGTTCCGGCGGAAAAATCTCCACGCACGCCATGTTCGGGTGCATAAAGCGCGGTTAATTTGCACTCTTTCGTTTCAAATAAAATATCTATTGTTGATTTTAAGTTTTGGTCAACGCCGGTAGGGTTGGTGATTAATCCAACACGTTTTCCTTTAAGTACATCAAAATTTCTCTCTTTCAAAACGTCAATTCCAAGTTTTACTTTTGGTTGAGGAAGAAGAACAATCGGCAGTAATAGCAGTACTGCGATGAACAAAACAATTTTAAAATTTTTCATATTAATTTCCTTCACCGCATTCCTAATTCGTAATTCCTAATTCCTAATTAATTAACTCTCATTTTTTTGATTATTGAAGTAATGATGAATTCAGCTTTTTGTTTAACTTCGGTATATTTCATCTCTTCACGAATCAAAATCTCATTAGCAAAAGTCTGGTTTGCAAGCGAGGCACAATTTATAGCAATGTTTAAAAAGGCTCCTTCAACCGCGGTTTTAGTAAGCGAAACAGCAACGCCTGCATCGGATAAAGAATTTTGATTTCCTTTTCCGACAATAGTTTCAAACAGCGGAAGAAGCTCCATCCCGGTTGCAACAACTTCGGCAGGGACCATTGCGGCATCAATTGTAGCAGCCTCAATTGCTTTTGCGCGTTCGCTTTTTTGTTCATCCGTTTCCTTCGGCATTTTAAAAGCAAGCATCACTTTATCAAACGCATCATTATCTTTTTTTGCAAGGAGAATAAAATTCTGTTTGAACAGATCGAGTTTATTTTTGATGATGGTGAGTTCGTTTTCAACTCCGGCATATTTTTTTTTGCCGATTGTTAAATTACAAACCATTATCCCCAGCGATGATGCGAGCACTCCACATAACGCCGCGACATTCCCACCGCCGGGAGTAGGGGAGTTTGAAGAAAGTTCTTCTAAATAATTTTCTATTGTTTTTGCTAATTCCATTTTATCTCCTTAAAATTTTTGAATTGGTTTTCTGTGTGTCCATAAATTATTACGCCCTTGCAGGGCTGCAATGCAAATAAATCTTTATAATTTCATAGGGCTAACGCCC
>JAVHOS010000025.1:2145-22156 GCA_036170205.1 Ignavibacteriaceae bacterium
CCCTTGCAGGGCTGCAATGCAAATAAATCTTTATAATTTCATAGGGCTAACGCCCAATGCTGATGTATTTCGCCTTTTCAGAGCTAATACCTTGTGATACTCAATGATATCCAATGACTGCTGACCAATGACCAACATCAAATCATATAATCAATTATTTTTTCTTTCGGATGGAATGGATTAAGGCTGCTCAATCCTAAATTCTCAACTGCAAGATTTACAAGATCCGTTTCATTTAAAGCTTTGCCATCCGAATAAAATTTACCGGCTTGTAGAATTGCCTCAAGGGGAACGAGTCCGACAATTTCACTTCCGGACACTTCCACTCCCATTCGTTCAGCTTCTTTTTTAACTTCTTCAAAAGCAGTGTGCATCGGTGTAACGTTATAGTTTGTTAGATTGATTGAAACTTGAGTGAGATTATATTTCTCCAGGCTAACGCCCATTCCTTTGAAACATTTTAACCGTCCTGGTTCCTTAATGGTTTTCCCCTCGATCTTTATTATTGTGCCGTTGGCATCACGTTTGGGTCTTCCTGATTCACGCAGAACTCCCGCAATCTCTTTAGCAAATTTTGCATCGGGAGTTTTTAGATTTACGTTATAAGCGATAAGAAAAAATCTTGCGCCGGTTACAATTGCGCCAAGCTTCGGGTTAAATTCATTAGTTCCGAAATCAGGATACCACTCCGGATTTTTTAATTTTTCTTCCAATCCTTCGTATTCACCTTTGCGAATATCTGAGAGATTTTTTCTTGCTTTTTTTCTTGCCGCATCTTCATATAAATAAACCGGCACGTTAACTTCTTTTGAAATAATTTCTCCATACTTTTCAGAGAGAGTTACGCATTCTTCCATTGAAACATTTTTTACGGGAATGAAAGGAACTACATCAATAGCGCCGAGCCGGGGGTGTTCGCCTTTGTGATTTCGCATATCAATATACTTAGCCGCCGCTTTTGATACAGCAACGGCGCCGTTTACAATTCCAGCTTCATTGCCGATTAAAGTAACTACAACGCGGTTATAGTCTTTGTCCGGCTCAAGACTGAGAAGTTTTACATTTCCGATCGTAGTTAAAGCATTTTTAATTGCTTCAAATGTTTCGGTATTTACCCCTTCGCTAAAATTTGGAACGCATTCAATAATTTTCATAAGAGAATTCCGATTTACTTTCTGAATAAGTTTGGGATAAAATAAAGAGAACTATCGGGTTCAGCGTGGTGGAATGTTTGCGGCGTTGAATGAGAAACAGCAAACGCTTTCACTCATTCAGGCAACCGTTCATCCATCCGCGTTTTCATAAATCACTTCGCCGTTTTTAATTGTAACTGCATTTAAGTTTTTTCCGACGTTGTAAACTATATCGGAATAATCTTGTGTATCGAAAATAGCAAGATCAGCTTTTTTACCAATTTCTATGCTGCCAAGTTCATCGTTCAAATTCAACGCTTTGGCGGCATTGATAGTTACCGCGGAAAGAGTTTCTTCAATCGTCATATTCATTTTGATTGCAGCAAGACTCATAATAAAATTTAAGTTAGCAATGTTGGAAGAGCCCGGATTATAATCAGTTGAAAGTGCAACGATGGCGCCTGCATCAATTAATTGTCTTGCCGGAGCGTAATCATAATTCAAAAAGAAAGAAACACCCGGAAGCAAAACCGCAACCAAATCCGATTGAGCGATTTTAGAAATATCTTTTTCGTTTATCACTTCGAGATGATCAGCGCTTACCGCATAATGCTTCAGTGCAACGTCAAGTCCGCCGATTGAGTTAAATTGTTCCGTGTGCAGCTTCAGTTCTAATCCATATAATTGTGCATGATAAAAAATTAAATTTATCTCCCCGGCTGAGAACGCTGTTGATTCGCAAAATCCGTCACAAAATTTTGCTAAAGAATTTTCAGCAATAAACGGAAGCATTTTATGAGTAATATCATTGATGTATAATTTTCGATTCTCATTTCTTTCGGGGGGAATTGTATGTGCGCCAAGAAAAGTGGGAACAATGGTAATTGGAAATATTTTTTGGAGATGTTGAATTACTTCCAGCAGTTTTATCTCGTTTTCGAAATCGAGTCCATAGCCGCTTTTAATTTCGAGCGTTGTTATCCCTTGAGCGATAAAATAGTTAATGCGCGGAGAAATTAATTTTATTAATTCTTCTAACGAAGCATTGCGCACCGCAGAAACAGTGGTGTTTATTCCTCCGCCAAGTTTTGCGATTTCTTCATAAGATTTTCCGGCAAGTTTTAAACGAAATTCATTACCCCGCGATCCGGCAAAAGCAGTGTGGGTGTGGCATTCAACCAAACCCGGTAAAATAATTTTATCTGTTACATCAATGATTTTATATTCAGATTCATTTGTTATCGAAGTGTTCGAAATTAAATCTTTTATCGTATCGCCTTCAAAAATCAACGAATGATTTTCGAGAACATGTATTTCGTTTAACTCTTTACCGCGCTTGTAATTTTTCCCGCCGGTAGAAACCGTAACAATTTGTGCGGGATTTTTGAGAAGCGTCTTCACGGTTATTTCTTCAACGGGGTGTTTTGCAGCAGATTAACGGTATCGGCGACAATTTGCGTAGGCGAAAATCCAAGTTGGTTTAACTTAAACGCTAAATTATTTGCTCCGGACGGTGTGGCATAGTCGCCGACTTTAACTTTATAAAGCGGCGCCTGGAAAGAAATGTAAATATTATTCTTATTTGTTTTAAAATAAATATCAGAACGTATTTGCTGAGCTTCATCAAGATCATCTGTTGCAAGCACTTGTACACGGTAGCCTGGTTGGCGCACCGTTATTTTTTGAGATGTATCAACTTTGGGGTAATTCCACCACAATTCATCTTTATTGGAAGTTGGTGCGGATTGTTTTGGTTTTTCATCCGGGATTTTTAAGAAGTATGGAGAAAAATCAAAATCTTCAATTAATGGAGAAGCCGATTCTTCCTTCGTCTGAACTTTTGCTTCATCCTCATGTTTGTAGCGTCCGCTGGTAGAATCAATAGATGTTCCGCAAGAAGAAATCAGTTGAGCGATTCCCATGCAAAAAAATAGTAAAGTGAAATTTCTCATAAACTTTCTGAAAAAGGTAAAGAAATATAAAAATATTTCAGTTCAAGATATAGGCAGTTGAGTTTTTAATCTGGGGCTTAACAAAAAAATATTTTAGAGTAAAATCACCAATAAACGGAAATCTTCAATAACTCGTTCGTCCGTTTAGTTCATAAGCTGAAGGACAAATGATTCCGTTTAGGAAAAAATGTTAAATTTTGTTATTTTTACGCTAAATAAAATCAAGGTTCCAATGACATCTTCAAAAAGATTAAAAATTCTATTCGTTACTTCTGAGCTTTTCCCATTCATGAAAACCGGCGGGTTAGCGGATGTTTCAGCAGCGCTCCCGCAAATGCTAACTGAATTAGGACACGAGGTAAGAATTTTAGTTCCAAAATATGGAGCAATTGACAGCAGAAAGTACAAGATACACGAAGTTGTACGCTTAAAAGACATTACCGTAAAAATAGGGGAGAAAGAGGTGGTTTTTTCACTCCGTTCTTCATTTTTACCTTCACAGCGCGTTCGTGTTCAAATCTATTTCTTAGATAATCAAGAATATTTTGGAAGTAGAAAAAGTCTTTACACCGATCCATTGTCTGGCGCAGATTATAAAGATAACGATGAGCGGTTCATTTTGTTGGCGAAATCGGTATTCCAGTTAATAACGCTTTTAGGCTGGGTTCCCGATATAATCCACAGTAACGATTGGCAATGCGGACTTATTCCGGCTTATCATAAAAATCTTCACGCTGCACAGGCGCCGTTCGATTCTATAAAAAGTATTTTCACAATTCACAACTTAGCTTACCAGGGAATTTTCCCGGCTGCAACTTTTGAAAAGACTGAGCTGCCGAAAACTTTAGCAACCGACAAAGGTTCTCTCCTTTGCGGAAAATTCAATTTCATAAAAAACGGTATTCAATACGCTGACTATCTTACCACTGTTAGTGAAGGTTATGCAAAAGAAATCGTCGGTAAAAAGGAAGTCGGGTTGGATTTACAACCATGTCTTACAAAACGAAAATCAACGCTTACCGGAATTGTCAATGGAATTGATACTGCGGTTTGGAATCCTCAATTAGATAAATTTATTCCGCACAAATATACTTTTGAAACAATAGCTAAGAAATTAGATAACAAGAAAGTTTTAGTTGAACGGTTCGGGCTTCAGTTTGATGAAACCAAACCGGTTATTGGAATTATTTCCCGGTTGAACGATGTAAAAGGAATTGATCTGGTTATCGAATCGTTTGAAGAACTAATGAAGATGGAGATTCAGATAGTCCTGCTTGGAACCGGAGACAAAAAATATCAATCGGCGTTTGAAAAATTAACGAAAAAACATGCCGGTAAGTTTGCTTCTTACCTTGGATTTAATGATGACCTGGCACATCTAATTGAAGCCGGTTCTGATATGCTTTTAATGCCTTCAAAGTTTGAACCGTGTGGACTGAATCAAATGTACAGCCTGGTTTACGGAACGATTCCGATTGTGCGGGAAACCGGCGGTTTAGCCGATACTGTTTTTGCCTTTGATGAAAAGACCGGAGAAGGCAACGGATTTGTATTCCAGAAATATGAATCAGCCGCAATGGTAAAAGAAATAAAAAGAGCGGTAAAACTTTTCCAGGAAACGAAATCGTGGCAAAAAATAATTAAAAACGGAATGAAATCTGATTTTAGCTGGAAATCTTCCGCTAAAAAATATATAGAATTATACAAAACGGTTTTGTCAATCTAAAATATGAACATTGCCGTTTTCCTTGATCGAGATGGAACCCTGAACGAAGATACGGGGTACATCGGAGACCCAACCAAAATTGTACTTTTCCCCGGTGTTCCGGAAGCATTAGCTTCTTTAAAAAATGTTTTTCATTTTAAGTTGATTGTGGTTTCCAATCAATCCGGAATTGCCCGTGGAATTATTACAGAGGAACAGGTGATTTCGGTTAATAAAAAGATAAACGAATTACTGCTTCCTTACAATGTGCAGATCGATAAGTTTTTTTACTGCGCGTCTCATCCCGAATTCTCTTCTCCTGAAGAATGTCTTTGCAGAAAACCTTCACCCCAAATGCTTAAAGATGCAGCAAAAGAATTTGAAATCGACCTTTCAAAATCTTATTTTATTGGTGATACAAAAACCGATATCGAAAGCGCGATGAATGCCGGGGTGAAATCTATTCTTGTTAAAACCGGTTATGGCAATGCCCATCTTTCTCTCTTGTTTGCAGAAAAGAAAATCCCCAATTTTGTTGCCGAAAATTTCCGGGAGGCTGTTGACTTCCTTATTCATGATTTTAATGGAGATATTTAGTTGAATTATCTGAAAAATATTTTTCTTGTCCGCCCAAAATTCAGTTATACTTTGGCGCTCTTGATTCTTGTTCCGTTTTTATTTACCGCCTGCAGTGATGATCCATCATTGTTAGGCAGCGATTTATTAAATCAGGACAATATTATTGTTTCAAAATTAGATTCGTTTACAGACTCTCTTTCACAAAAGTTTGAATCTCATCAGGCTAAATTATCGCTCGGTTCTTCCGAAGTACTGCTTGTTGGTAAAGATGCAAATGTTGAATCGCAAATTCTTCTGGCGTTTTATTTCAGCGTATCAAGTAAATATTTAGCCGATCTTGATTCCAATCTTACCTTTGTTTCTGCCGATATTTCACTTACAAGAACATATTTTTTCGGCGATACACTCAAGCCGTTTAATGTTGGGATTCACCAGATAACTTCATCATGGAATTCTCTTTTTACGAGTGATTCACTTCCTAAATTAAGTTACAATGCATCATCTGTTGTACTCTCTCAAAAAAATGAGGGAACGGCATATTCATTTTCTGTTGATCCGAATTTAGCTAAGGACTGGTTCAAAGCTGCTAAGGATACTTCGCTTGGTACAAATTACGGAGTTTTGTTAAAACCTAACGGAACCTGCAGATTCACAGGTTTCGCGGCTTCTACTTCTTATACCGATGTTCCTACAATTAAAATTGTAGTTAAGAAAACCTCGGCTTATGAAACTTACCAGGACACGCTGACTTACAACGGATCGGTTGATGTTCATTTAATCCAGGGAACCTTCCCGGAAGCTTCTAATAAAACGCTTACCATACAAAGCGGAACCGGCGTTCAAGGCAAATTGTGGTTTGATCTTTCCAAACTTACCGAAGATGCAATTGCAAATACAGCAATATTAACTTTAAATATCGATACACTCAGTATGAAAGTCGGCTCATCTTTTACAGATGGATTGTTGGTTTATCAAATTGCTAATTCAACCACCGATTCGACCAGCTCACAATTTGTAATTCCTCTTTCCCATTCAGGAAATACTTACACAGGTGATGTTAAAGATATTATTAATAATTCGATCTTTCCGAAGAACAATTTTGGTATGCTAATAATGCCTTCCTATCAGGTAAAAGGAATTGAGAACTTCGCTTTATTTAACGGAAATGCGTTGAATGGAGATTTGAAACCTCGTTTGACCATCACTTATTCACAGAAAAAGAAATAAGAAATTTTATGAAATATTTAAAAGAAATAATTTTGTTTGCAGCGTTAAGTTTACCGCTTCTTGGTCAAGTTAATTCTCCTTATTCGCGCTACGGGATTGGTGAATTGGAATATTCCTATTCTGCCAGAAGAGCCGGTATGGGCGGGCTTGGCGTTGCTATGGACGATAACGCATTTATTTCAATGCTTAATCCGGCGGCGTGGCACTCAATTAACCTAACAAGAGTTGAGTTCGCCTCTTATTTCAACGGAAATTTTGTTAAAGATCAAAATCAGAAAAGTTTTTATTCCGGCGGATATTTTTCAGGATTCTCCTTCGCATTCCCAATTAGTAAACAATACGGAATCGCTTTTGCAATGGGATTAGCCCCTTTGTCTAAAGTTGCGTACGAAACTAAAGTACAAGTAATAAATCCAACAACTCAAACTGAAGAATATACTTTCGATTATTCCGGCGACGGCGGACTTTCAAAAGTTTATCTTGGTACATCTTACACCCTTCCGTTCGATATGAGTTTAGGTGCAACATTGGATTACAATTTTGGAACTTTGGCTTATCATTCCAAACTTAACTTTCCAAACAGCACGACGGCAAATTCCTCTTTTACTTCAGAATATAGAATTAAAGGGCTTGGCGGAACGTTTGGATTGATCTCTCAAAATTTAAATGAAAATCTTTTTAAGAGTGATAAAATTCAAGATTTTAGATTAGGTGTTGCGGTTTCTTTCATTTCAAAAATGAATGCCGACACTTCATTCACAAAGATCGGCGCCTATGTGAACGATACCCTTTCACAAGGAATTACTTCGATGAAAATTCCTCCAAGATTTACCTTTGGCGCTTCGGCAAAACTGAATGCTCGCACGCAACTTTATGCCGATTATCTTTTCCAAAATTGGGCTGATTATGCCATCTCCGGAAATGCTAATACTAATTTGCAAAATGTTTCAAAAATCAGTTTAGGTATTGAATACAAAAACAGTGTGCAAGCTTACACATTATCAGATTTAATTATCTGGCGCGGCGGATTCAGTTACGGCAATTCTCCTTATAAAATAAACGGAACGGGCATCAATGAATTATCTGTAAGCGCCGGAGTTTCATTACCTTTCAGCAGAGAAAATTATTTAGACCTTTCACTTCAATATATTTCACGCGGCTCTACGGATCCGGGTTTGCTGAAAGAAAATATTCTCAAACTCGGCGCATCGTTAAGCCTTGGTGAACTTTGGTTTGTGAGACAAGATTATTAATAATTAAAAGATAGAATATGAATTTCCTAAATAACGATCCCGAGATTGCTAAAGTTCTTCAATTGGAATTGGAGAGACAGCAATTCAATTTGGAGTTAATTGCCTCCGAAAATTTTGTTAGTCCGGCTGTTCTTGAAGCTGCAGGTTCAGTTTTAACAAATAAATATGCTGAAGGTTATCCCGGCAAACGCTATTACGGCGGCTGCGAGTTTGTTGATCTTGCTGAAGACCTTGCGCGCGAAAGATTAAAAAAGTTGTACGGCGCAGAATATGTGAACGTTCAACCACACAGCGGTTCGCAAGCGAACATGGCGGTTCTTTTTTCGATTCTGAAACCCGGCGATAAATTTATGGGATTAAGTCTTGCGCACGGCGGACACTTAACTCACGGTTCACCGGTAAATTTTTCAGGAATTTTGTACCAAGCTTCAGGTTACACGTTATCAAAAGAAACCGGTTTACTTGATTATAATTTAATAGAAGAATTAGCAAAAAAAGAGAGACCGAAATTAATTATCACCGGCGGCAGCGCCTATTCACGCGATTGGGATTATGAAAAGTTCAGACAAATTGCTGATTCGGTCGGCGCATTTTTAATGTGCGATATGGCTCATCCCGCAGGATTAATTGCAACAGGTTTTCTGAATAATCCTTTACAGCATTGCCATTTTGTTACTTCAACTACGCATAAAACATTGCGCGGACCACGCGGCGGAATAATTTTAATGGGAAAAGATTTTGAAAATCCAATGGGAATTAAAACGCCAAAAGGCGATCGTACCAAAATGATGTCCGAGATTTTGGACTCAACTGTTATGCCGGGAATTCAAGGCGGACCTTTGATGCACATCATTATGGCAAAAGCTGTTGCTTTTGGTGAGGCGCTTAAGGATTCATTTAAAGTTTATGCCGAACAAATAATTAAAAATTCAAAAACTCTCGCTTCAAAATTAATTGAGTTTGATTTTGACATTATTTCCAACGGAACCGATAATCATTTAATGCTTGTTGATTTGACGAAGAAAAATGTTACCGGCAAAGTTGCCGAAATTGCCCTCGGCAAAGCGGGAATTACCGTGAACAAAAATATGATTCCGTTCGATCTGAAAAGCCCTTTTGTAACAAGTGGAATTCGCGTTGGAACCCCGGCGATGACAACACGAGGGATGAAAGAAACAGAAATGGAAGTAATTGCAGAATTAATAAACCGGGCAGTGCAAAATTCATCCGATGACGCTCAACTTGAAAAAATTAAAGCGGAAGTAAAAACTTTCTGCAAAAATTTCTCTTTGTACTCTGAACTCTAGCAGCAGTAGAAAAATTTAGTGGAAGAGAATTCGAACAAAACAATTGGAAACGGCGAACGTGAAGTTGAGATGACATTTCTTGATCACCTTGAAGAACTTCGCTGGCGGATTATTTATTCTTTGATCGGTATTATTGTCGGGGCGGTTGTGTGTTTTGTTTTCATCGACTTTTTAGTTGATACTGTTCTGCTCGGTCCGGCTCGTAAAGTTGGCGCCGTTCTCCAAAATTTAAAACCGTTCGGACAAGTATTCCTCTATTTCCAGGTTGCAATTGTTGGCGGATTTATTTTGAGTATTCCTAATGTTTTCTACCAATTATGGCGTTTCATTTCACCAGCGCTGCGCAAACACGAAAAAAAATATATTCTATCAATTGTTATTTTTTCGTCATTCTGTTTCTTGTTCGGAATCGGGTTTGCCTATTTTGTTATGCTGCCCTTAACGCTTAATTTTGCGGCTCATTTTGGTACGACAACTATTAAAAATCAATTTTCAATTGATGAGTACATGTCGATAATTTTTAGTGTTATGCTCGGCGCCGGATTGATTTTTGAACTGCCGATGATTTCCTTCTTCTTAACAAAACTTGGAATTTTGACTCCAGGTTTTATGCGCAAATACAGACGGCATGCTATCGTTGTGATTATGATTTTAGCGGCTGTTCTTTCTCCGGGAACCGATCCTGTATCTCAAATTGTGTTAGCCGTTCCTTTGCTCGTACTTTATGAATTGAGTATTATTATTTCAAAATATTCGGTGAAAAAATCTTGAACAACGTCTCTCTGACAAACATAAGTAAACCGATAAAAACCGAACTTTCGGAATTCACAGAGGTATTTAGCGAATCGATGAAATCCAAAGTTGGCTTGGTTGATTTAGTTACCAAATATATTTTAAAACAAAAAGGAAAAAAGATTCGCCCTCTTTTAGTTCTTCTTTCTTCAAAAATTTCGGGTGAAGTTAACGAACGAACCTACCGCGGAGCTGTATTAGTCGAACTTCTTCATACGGCAACGCTCGTTCATGATGATGTTGTTGATAATGCCGATAAGCGAAGAGGGTTTCCTTCCATCAATGCAATCTGGAAAAATAAAATTGCCGTTCTGATGGGAGATTATTTACTTTCCCGCGGATTGATGATTGCTGTTGAAGGAAAAGATTTCGACTTCTTAAAAATAATGACCGATACCGTAAAGCGGATGTCTGAAGGAGAATTGCTGCAAATTCAGAAAACCCGTAAACTTGATATTAATGAAGAAACTTATTTCAAAATTATCGCTGACAAAACCGCTTCTTTATTTGAAACTTGTTGTGAGATCGGTGCGAGAAGTTCATCCGATAACGCTGAGTTTCATATCGCTATGCGGAAATATGGTGAGTACCTTGGAATCGCTTTTCAAATTAAAGATGATATACTCGATTACGAGGGTTCAGCAAAGTTATTCGGCAAACCGATTGGCGGCGATATTAAAGAAAAGAAAATTACTCTTCCGTTAATTTATGCCTTAGCTCAATCGTCTAAAGCTGAAGCCTCAAAAATCAAAAAACTTATTAAAAGCGGAAGCAAAAAAGATTCGGTTTCCGAAGTGATCAATTTTGTGCATTCCAAAAAAGGAATTGCCTACGCCGAAAAAATTGCGAAAGAATATGCTGAAAAAGCAAAACGTTGTCTCGAACCGTTTTCCGAAAACGCATCAAAAACCTCTTTATTAACTTTAATCGACTTTGTTATTGAGAGAAAGCAGTAAAAAAAGGCAAATTGTCATTTAAATTCATCTCCCTAATTTTTTGATTTTCAACACGTCAATAGTTATATTTGGCAAGTTTTTTACGCATCCTTTTGTAATATGATACTAAAAATTGCAAATCTTAGTGAAGGAATTCACGAACTGTTCTTTGACGGAAAACCTGGCGAAATTGGATTGCCGGAACCGTTTTTAAATTCATTTAAAATTAGTTTGAAGATGGATAAACGTCATAATCAAATTGTTATTGATGCAGTTCTCTCGCTTGAAGCAAAATTTGAATGCGATAGATGCATCACTGAATTTATTCAGCCGATTGAAACTAATTTTAAGCACGTCTATCTTTTTGGAAATGAATTTCCGGAGAATGATAAAGATGAATCCGTAACGTATCTTTCTTACGAAGCCGATAAGATTGACATCTCGCAAGAGATTTATGATTATGCCGAGATAGCAATTCCATTAAAGAAAATTTGCCAGACAGATTGCAAAGGATTATGTCCCCGGTGTGGAACCAATTTAAATGTAAAAATGTGTGATTGTAAAACCGAAGAAATTGACGACCGTTGGTTACCGTTACAAGAATTAAAAAATAAATTATCAAATAACTAAAGTAAAATAGGGAAGCAAATGCCAAATCCTAAAAGAAAAATGTCTAAAACCAGACGAGATAAAAGAAGAACACATTATAAAGCCGAAGCTCCGGCGTTAAGCGCTTGTTCAAACTGCGGTGAAATGAAATTAGCTCATCACGCATGCCCGAGCTGCGGATATTACAACGGCCGCTCAATGTTAATTCCGAAAAATTAAACCGACTTTCATGTCTTTATCTTCTTCCGATTCTCCAATGTGCAAAATACTTGTTGATGCGATGGGGGGCGATTTCGCCCCTCAGCACGAAGTGCTTGGAGCTCTTTCCGCCTTGAACGAAAACAAATCTTTTCATTTGATTCTTGTTGGTGATGAGGAAAAAATTAAAGCGATCGCAAAAGAAAATAATCTCTCACTGGAAGGCGTCGAAATTATTCATTCGGATGAAGTAATCACTATGCACGATTCTCCAACAACCGCACTGAAGACGAAGCAAAATTCTTCTTTGGTGATTGGAGCTAAATTGGTTGCTTCAGGCGGCGCTGATGCGTTTGTAAGCGCTGGAAATACGGGCGCGGTTGCTGCGGCAGGAACGTTGCTGATAGGAAGATTACCGGGAGTAGAAAGACCAACCATTGGAACGTACATTCCAAATTTAAAAGGGATAACAACCGTTTTTGACGTAGGCGCTTTTGTTGACTCTAAACCGCAGCACCTTGTAGGATACGCGCAGTTAGCTAATGTGTATGTTCGAGAAATGTTTGGAATCCAAAATCCTACCGTCGGGTTACTTTCGGTTGGAGAAGAAAATGAGAAGGGAAATAAAGTTACAAAGGAAACTTTCGAACTTCTTAAAAATTCTAATCTGAATTTTTTTGGTAACATCGAAGGGCGTGACATATTACTCGGCGCTGTAAACATTGTTATCTGCGATGGTTTTGTTGGAAATATTTTGCTCAAGTTTGGTGAATCGTTTTTGAAAATAATGAAACCGATGCTAAAGAAAACAGCCGATGCGAATTTCTTTGATAAAATTAAAATTGCAATTTCACGGAACGCGATTAGAAAAACTTTTAAAGTATTTGATCCGAATGAATACGGAGGAATTCCTCTTCTCGGAGTTAAAGCGATTACGATTATTGGACACGGGTCCAGTTCTGTACTGGGGATAAAAAACATGGTTCTTACAGCAAAAGAAATGCATGACAAAAAATTGATTGCAAAGCTTGCTTTGGAAATGAACAAACAATAAATCCCTGCACTCGCAGGTTTATCTTTAATAATGGATGAATGAGAATGTCAACTAAGAAAATAAATGCTACAATCACCGGCGTTGGTATGTATGCACCGGAAAAAGTTTTAGATAACGCCTATTTTGAATCGATAGTAAATACATCAAACGACTGGATTATCACAAGAACCGGTATCAGAGAAAGAAGAATTCTTGAAAAGGGTGGAACAAGCGATTTAGCAACCGGCGCTTTAAAAGATTTGATGGAGAAACACAATTTGTTAGCCGAAGAAATTGATGTTATCATTGTTGCAACCATAACTCCCGATATGTTTTTCCCTGCTACCGCTTGCCTTGTTCAAGATAATGTTAAAGCAAAAAATGCCTGGGGATTTGATCTTTCTGCGGCTTGTTCGGGTTTCCTTTTCGCATTTCAAACAGGATGCTCATTAATCGAAAGCGGACGATATAAAAAAGTTGTAGTTATCGGCGCAGACAAAATGAGCGCGATAACTGATTATACCGATAGAAACACTTGTATTTTGTTTGGCGATGCTGCCGCTGCTGTTTTACTTGAACCAACTGATGATCCTTCAATCGGATTCAAAGATGCATTACTCCATTGCGACGGACAAGGAAAAGATTATTTGTATATGAAAGGCGGCGGCAGTTTGAATCCTGCTACACATGAAACGGTTGACAATAAAATGCACTACATTTTTCAAGATGGGAAACCCGTTTTCAAAGCTGCGGTTGTTGGTATGGCAGATATTTCATATGAATTGATGCAGAAGAATAATCTCACCGGAGAAGACGTAGCGTATCTTGTACCTCATCAAGCAAATTTAAGGATCATTGATGCAACCGCTCAACGTATGGGAGTTGGCAAAGACAAAGTAATGATCAATATTGACAAATATGGAAATACTACTGCTGCTACAATTCCCCTTTGTTTGGCTGAATATTATAGAGCGGGCAAAATTAAAAAAGGGGATAATTTAATTCTTGCTGCATTTGGCGCGGGTTATACATGGGGCGCTACTTATTTAACTTGGGGTATGGATTAAAAATGAGCAAACGCGCATTTCTCTTTCCCGGTCAAGGCTCGCAATATATCGGAATGGCAAAAGACCTTTTTGAAAATTCTGTTGAAGCCAAAGAAATGATTCGCATGGCTGATGGAGTTTTGGGAGTTAATCTTTCTGAAATAATGTTCAATGGTCCGGAAGAAGTTTTAAAACAGACAGAATTCACGCAACCCGCAATTTTTTTACACAGTGTGGTTCTTGCAAGTTTATTACGAATGCTTGATTGTCAGGGTGCCGCTGGGCATTCTCTTGGCGAATATTCTGCTTTAGTTTCTGCCGACGCAATTCAATTTTTAGATGCGGTTAAATTAGTTAGAGCTCGCGGTATTGCCATGCAAAAATCGGGAATAGAAAATCCCGGAACGATGGCGGCTGTAGTTGGAATGGACGCAAAGAAATTAGAAAACCTTTGTTTTGAGGCTTCAGCAGAGGGAATTGTTCAGTGTGCAAATTTTAATTCCCCGGGACAAATTGTTATTTCCGGTTCCGTCGATGGTGTTAGAAAAGCGATGCAGCTTGCAAAAGTTAACGGTGCGAAATTGGTCAAAGAGTTGGTTGTCAGCGGCGCGTTCCATTCGCCGTTAATGCAGTCAGCAAAAGATTCCCTCTATTTGGAGTTAGAAAACTCAAACATTTACGATGCAAAATTTCCGGTGTATGCAAATGTTTCTGCGTTGCCGGTTCAGAAAAAAGATGATATTAAAAAATTATTATTTGAGCAAGTAACTTCTCCGGTTCGCTGGGAAGAAACGATCAAAAATATGACGAACGACGGATTTGATGAATTCGTTGAGATCGGACCGGGCAAAGTTTTGCAGGGACTTGTAAAAAGAATTAATCCAAACGCTCTCTGTCTTGGAATTGATAAATTTAATGAAGTAGAAAAATATTTATGACCCAATCCGAAAAAATTTATCAGATCAATGGTTTAAAAATTGATCCGCAACTATTCACCTATAAATTCGGATGCCGCTGCAACGGAGAATGTTGCTATTACGGTGTTTATACAGATAAAGCAGAGCACGAGAAAATCCTTTCGTTAAAAGATAAACTCATTCCTTTAATGGATGAAACTCAATCAAAAAATGTTGTTGACTGGTTTGAAGAACCTGAACCTGATGATGATTTCGACTCAGGCATTGCAGTTGGTACTGAAGTTATCAATGGCAAATGTACTTTTTTAGATAAAAACGGACTTTGCGTAATCCAATCTCTTGCAATAAACGAAGGAAAACATCCATGGGATTATAAACCTCTTTATTGCTATCTTTTCCCTATAACCATTTTTGAAAAAACGTTAACTTTAGACGACGACCACATCAATCGATTAAAACAATGTAATCGTTCTAATGAAAATGGTGCGAACATTATTGATGCATGTAAAGACGAGTTAATCCGTTTTTTAGGAGTCGAAGGTTACGCTCAATTACTTCAATATAAAGAAGAATTCTTGAATGGAAGGAATAACTAAAATGATTAAAGATAAAGTAGCATTAGTTACCGGCGGTACTAGAGGTATCGGAAAAAGTATTGCGCAAGTCTTTGCAGCGAACGGCGCTAAAGTTGTTTTTACCTATCATAGCTCTTCAGAAGCCGCGCAAGAGATTGAACGATGGGGAAAAGAGAATCAGTGTGAAATTTATGGCATTCAAGCCGATGCATCCAAGTTTAGCGACGCTGAAAAATCTATAAGTTTTACTTTGGAAAAGTTCAACCGTTTAGATATTTTAGTAAACAACGCTGGGATTACTCGTGATAATTTGCTCCTGCGTATGTCGGAAGAAGAATTTGACTCGGTTATTAGCGCTAATCTTAAAAGTGTTTTCAATTATACTAAATGTGCGGTTAAACCAATGGTTTCGCAGAGGTATGGCAGAATTATTAATATTTCTTCTGTGGTTGGCATCTCCGGAAATGCTGGTCAAGCAAATTATGTTGCGGCAAAAGCCGGTGTAATCGGATTCACAAAATCTGTTGCAAAAGAATTAGCCTCCCGCAATATTACGGTTAATGCGGTAGCTCCTGGATTTATTGAAACAGATATGACAAAAAAATTGAATGACAAACAGAAAGAAGCGATCATTTCTGTTATTCCGTTAAAAAAAATTGGTTCACCTGATGTTATCGCCAAAGCAGCCCTCTTCTTTGCATCTGAAAATGCAGATTATATTACCGGGCAGGTGCTTTGTGTCGATGGCGGAATGACCATGTAGTGTTCATTAATATTATTTTTCATAAACAATAAAAAGAGGAGTCCTAAAATGGATGTTGAAGCAAAAGTAAAAGAAATCATTATGGATAAACTTGGCGTTGAAGAATCTCAAGTTACACCTGAAGCTTCTTTCACGAATGATTTAGGCGCTGATTCATTAGATATCGTAGAATTAGTTATGGGATTTGAAAGCGCGTTTAACGTTTCTATCCCTGATGAAGATGCTGAAAAAATCGGCACGGTCGGCGATGCAGTGAACTACTTAAAATCAAAAGTAAGCTAATTTCATTGGGGAAAAGGTTTTCTTTTCCCCTCATTTTCCCGGGATATTGAAGTATGAAAAAACGAAGAGTTGTTGTTACTGGTTTAGGCGCAGTAACGCCTATCGGAAATTCCGCAAAGGAATTTTGGAATGCTTTAATAGAAGGGAAAAATGGCGTTGAATTAATTTCAAAATTTGACACTTCACTTTTCGATACAAAATTTGCGGCAGAAGTTAAAAATTTTGATCCGCTGATTTATATTGATAGAAAAGCTGTAAGACGCGTCGATCCTTTTACGCAATATGCTTTAGCCGGTGCCGAACAAGCTATTGCTGATTCTCAAATCAATTTAGAAAAAACTGATCTTTACCGATTTGGAGTTGTCTTTGGCAGCGGAATCGGAGGAATCAAAACTCTTACCGAACAACATTTCGTTTTCTTCAAAGATAGAGACCCTAAAAAAATCAGTCCCTTCTTTGTTACCATGATGATCCCGGATATTGCAGCCGGTCAAATTTCAATTCGATTCGGATTGAAAGGACCCAACTACGCAACTACTTCCGCCTGCGCCACTTCATCTCATTCAATTGCCGATGCGTTTATGCTGATTGAAAGGGGAAGCGCAGATTTAATGTTATGCGGCGGAGCCGAAGCGCCTATAGAAGAAATGGCGATTGCCGGTTTTAATTCCATGCGTGCATTATCAACATGGAACGAAAGATATAAAGAAGCCTCGCGTCCATTTGATAAAGACCGCAACGGTTTTGTGCTTGGTGAAGGCGCAGGCGCTTTACTACTTGAGGATATGGAACATGCAATTTCGCGCGGAGCAAAAATTTATGCCGAGTTGGTCGGAATTGGATTAACCGCCGATGCACACCATATTACAGCTCCGGAGCCATCCGGCGACGGCGCAATTCGTGCAATGAAAGAAGCTGTGCGAGAGTCTGGTTTGCAACTTTCGGATATTGATTATATTAACGCCCATGGAACTTCAACACCATACAATGATGTTACGGAAACAAAAGCAATTAAAGCCGTCTTTGGTGATCACGCGTATAAGCTTGTTGTATCATCGGTAAAATCTATGACCGGACATTTGTTAGGAGCTGCAGGCAGTATCGAAGCGATCGCAACGGTACTCTCAATAAAAAATGATATTGTTCCTCCGACAATAAATTTAGATGAAGCTGATCCCGAATGCGATTTAAATTATAGCGCAAAAGTTTTTACTGAAAAAGTCGTGAACGCGGCAATCAGCAATACCTTTGGATTTGGAGGACATAATGCCTCACTTCTGTTCAAGAAATTTTCGGAGTAGTGTGATTAATCTTCTATCAAGGTACTTTGATCATCGGAAATCGGTCAAACTTCTTACAAAAAAAAATCTAAAGCTGCTTGAAGAACTTATCAATGCGAAAGTTACTCATCCCAAAATCTTCATTGAAGCCTTTACCCACCGATCAGCAATAGACCATCAAAAATTTATTAAATCAAACGAGCGATTAGAATTTCTTGGTGATGCACTATTAGGATTTATTATAGGTGAAGCGCTCTTTAACGCTTTTCCTACTGAAGATGAGGGATTTCTTACAAAAATTCGTTCAAATTTTGTAAACAAAGCTGCGCTTTATGAATGCGCAATAAGAATCAAGTTATTGCAGTTCATGTTTTTTGGGGCGGAACTTAGTTCGGGCACACGGAATAGTTTCAAAACGATTCTTGCCGACGGCGTGGAAGCGTTGATAGGAGCTATTTATATTGATTGCGGAATGGAAAAAACGAAGAAATTTATTAGACAGTACATCGTTGAGCCAAACCTAAAATTAGGGATGCATTTGATCGATGAGAATTTTAAAAGTCAACTTTTAGAGTACGCGCAAGCCGCAAGATTGGAAAATCCAAAGTACGTTGTTGCAAGCGAAAGCGGACCCGAGCACGACCGCGAGTTCACCGTGCAAATTAAGATAGACGGAAAAATTTGGGGCGAAGGGAAAGGGAAAAGTAAAAAAGCCGCCGAACAAGAAGCCGCTAAAAATGCGCTGGCATCTATTCCAACCGAACAAAGAAAATTATCGCATAAAACGGAAGCAATTTAATTTTATTGACGAACTTTACTCATTGTTTCTATTTTCTCTCCTCTATTTTCCATATTTTTAATTACCAAAAAAAAATTATTCCACAATAAAGAAGTTATTTATGCCACAAGCTAATTCTTATAAATCATTTTTAAGACGCCATATCGGCTCGTCTGAAAAAGAAACCAGTGAAATGTTAAAGGAGATCGGTGTCTCTTCGCTCAATCAATTAATTGACGAAACTATTCCCGAACAAATAAAATTAGAACAGGGACTCAACCTCGGTAATCCGATGAGTGAGAAAGAGTTTTTAGATTACATCTATTCAATCGCACAAAAAAATAAAATTGCCAAATCGTATATCGGAATGGGATATTACCCGACGATTACTCCGGCGGTAATCCAAAGAAATATTTTGGAGAATCCGGGATGGTACACGCAATACACACCGTACCAAGCTGAAATTTCTCAAGGACGATTGGAAGCGTTATTAAATTTTCAAACGATGGTGAGCGACTTAACCGGACTCCCGATAGCCAATGCATCTTTGCTTGATGAAGCAACTTCAGCGGCAGAAGCAATGTTGATGTTCTTTCACTCAGGAAATCCTTCTCTTAAAAAAAAGTTTTTTGTTGATGAAAAAGTTTTTCCGCAGACGCTTGATGTTTTAATGAATCGTGCAGCTCCAAACGGAATAGAAATTTCCGTTGGAGATTTTATAACTACAAAGTTGGATGAATCGTACTTCGGCGCATTATTACAATATCCAAATAGTGACGGTGCGGTTATTAATTATGAAAGTTTTATTTCCGCTGCTCATCAAAAAAATATTAAAGTGGTAGTTGCCGCCGATCTTTTAAGTTTGGCATTACTGAAAGCGCCGGGAGAATTTGGCGCTGATGTTGCCGTTGGAACAACTCAACGCTTTGGCGTTCCAATGGGATTTGGCGGACCAAGCGCAGCTTACTTTGCGGCGAAAGAAGAATTTAAAAGAATTCTGCCTGGAAGAATTATCGGCGTCTCGGTAGATGCAGAAGGGAATCCCGCTTTACGTATGGCTTTGCAAACACGCGAACAGCATATCCGCAGAGAAAAAGCAACGAGCAATATTTGTACATCTCAAGTGCTTCTTGCAGTTATGGCGAGTATGTATGCAGTTTATCACGGACCAGACGGCTTGCACAATATTGCAGAGACTATTCATCTTTTAACTGCGCAGCTTGAATCTTCATTAAAACAATTAGGCTTCGAACAAAAAAATAAATCTTTTTTTGATACGCTTTTAATCAGTTTAAAAGATGATAAGCCAAAGGCTTATGAGAAGATAAAATCACTTGCTGAAAATAAATTAATAAACTTCCGATATGTAGAAAAGAATATTATCGGAATTAGTTTGAACGAAGAAACGACCGAAAAAGATATTCAAGAAATCGTTGAACTATTTTCAGAAGCAATCGGGAAAAAGAGTAATACTCTGTCTCAAAATTCTTCAAAAAAATATCCATTGGAGTTAGAAAGAACTTCTTCCTATTTACAGCATCCGATATTTAATTCGTTTCATTCTGAAACCGAATTGATGCGTTACGCAAAGCGGTTGGAGAATAAAGATATTTCTTTAACCTACAGTATGATTCCGCTTGGTTCTTG
>JAVHOS010000025.1:22256-24645 GCA_036170205.1 Ignavibacteriaceae bacterium
GGTTGGAGAATAAAGATATTTCTTTAACCTACAGTATGATTCCGCTTGGTTCTTGTACGATGAAGTTAAATGCGGCTTCTGAAATGCTTGGAATAACGCTTCCGGGATTTACGAACATTCATCCTTTCGCACCCAAGTCTCAAACGGAAGGTTATCAATTAATTATTTCGGAATTAGAAAAAGCTTTGGCAGAAATCACCGGCTTTGCGGGAGTTTCGCTTCAACCGAATTCCGGCGCGCAAGGCGAGTATTCCGGTTTGATGGTTATCCGACAATATTTTATTGATAAAAAAGAATCGCACAGAAAAGTCGTGCTTATTCCTTCTTCTGCGCATGGGACCAATCCAGCAAGTGCGGTAATGGCGGGGATGAAGGTAGTTGTGGTAGCCTGTGATGAAAAAGGAAATGTTGATCTTGATGATCTCAAGAAAAAAGCTGAAGAATATAAAAATGATTTAGCCGCGTTGATGATAACTTATCCTTCAACGCACGGAGTTTTTGAAGTGCGCATAAAAGAGATTTGCGAGATCATTCATACGCACGGTGGACAAGTGTATATGGATGGCGCGAACATGAATGCGCAAGTCGGATTAACAAGTCCGAAGAGTATTGGCGCTGATGTTTGTCATTTGAACTTGCACAAAACTTTCGCAATTCCTCATGGCGGCGGCGGACCTGGAGTTGGACCGATTTGCGTTGCAAAACATTTGGTTCCGTTTCTACCAAATCATTCTATTGTTTCCGTTGGCGGAGAAAAAGGAATTCACGCGGTATCAGCTTCGCCATTCGGCAGTGCAAATGTTTTAATTATATCTTACGGATATATTAAAATGTTGGGCGCTGAAGGATTGAAAACATCAACTGAATACGCTATACTGAATGCGAATTACATTGCAGCAAAATTAAAACCGCATTATAAAATTCTTTACACCGGCGAAAAGGGAAGAGTTGCGCACGAAATGATTTTTGATATGCGTGATTTTAAAAGAACTGCGAATATTGAAGTGGAAGATATTGGCAAGCGTTTAATGGATTATGGATTTCATGCGCCGACAATTTCTTTCCCGGTTCACGGAACAATGATGATAGAACCGACGGAAAGCGAATCGAAAAAAGAATTAGACCGCTTTTGCGAGGCGATGATCCTCATCAAAAAAGAAATGGACGCAATCGAAAACGGTTCTGCCGATAAAGAAGATAACGTAATTAAAAATGCGCCGCACACTATGCACGCAGTAAGCGCAACGGAATGGAAACACAAATACTCACGCGAAGAAGGGGCATTTCCGTCTGCATGGGTAAAACAATTTAAGTTTTGGCCTGCTACCGCTAAAGTAAATAATGGTTTCGGAGATAGGAATTTGGTTTGTACCTGTCCGCCGGTTGAGGAGTACAAATAAAGATTGAAATAAAATGACACAGATAATGCCACCCCTTCGGGTTTGTGTTTGTTGTTAGGATTAGTGTTATAATAATATCAGCCCTTCGGGCTTTGATAGAGAGTAAAAATCATTAATCCCGAAGGGATGGTATGATTATAGAAAAAGGAATAAAAGAAAATTAAACCCCGAAGGGGTGAAATAATGATTGTATGAAAAACATCGATGAAATGATAATAAAAACTGTGTACAAAAACATAAAAAATTCATGAGGCTGAAATAATATGGCAGGAACATTTTCACAAATTTACATACAAGTTGTCTTTGCAGTAAAGGGGAGAGAAAACCTAATCCGTGAACAATGGAAAGATGAATTGCATAAATATATTGCGGGCATTATTAAGGGGAAAGAACAGAAGTCAATTATCGTTAACGGAATGCCCGATCATATTCATGCTTTCATAGGTTTACGCCCAGCAATGGCAATATCTGATTTGGTAAGAGACATAAAAAATAATTCTTCTAATTTTATCAACGACAAGAAATTTACCCGAGGAAGATTTTCTTGGCAGGAAGGATATGGAGTATTTTCTTATTCACATTCACATATAGAAAGAGTTTACAATTATATTTTAAATCAGGAAATACATCATAAGAAGAAAACCTTTAAGGCAGAATATTTGGAGTTGCTGAAAAAGTTTGAAATTGAATACAATGAAAAATATTTATTTGAGTGGATAGAAGAATAGTTCTATTGTGATGATCATGTCACCCCTTCGGGGTTTATGTTTGTTGTTGTGATTGGTATTATAATAATGACAGCCCTTCGGGCTTAATGTAGAGGAGAACACTGAAACCGGGAAAGATGTAATAGAATGGTTCTAAAAATTGTTTGAATAAATAGAAGAATCATGTCACTCCTTCGGGGTTGAGACTTGATATTGTATTGATATGTTATAATAATGTCAGCCCTTCGGGCTTATGACAGCGGAGATCATTGAATCCGGGAG
>JAVHOS010000026.1:0-1279 GCA_036170205.1 Ignavibacteriaceae bacterium
TCAAACATTTTCTCTCCACCTTCAACCTCTCTCACTATTTTGGGGTGCAATATAGTCCTACACCCTAGCCCAAAGCCCCTTTAGGGGTGATATGTTTATAGAATAAAGACCTCCTCCAACAATCCCAAACCCCGTAGGGGTGAAATAAAAAAGATGTAAGGGGATGATGGTTAATGGTTAATGGATTGTGAATTTGAATTGTTGAAAATGGTGTAACCGCAAAGAACGCAGAGGAGGAACACGAGCACGAGTAGGATCAAGAGCACGAACGGAAATGCCCTCACACAAAGGGAGAGGAAATTAACCACGTAGTGGTTAAATATTTGTAGCAATATAGATGCCTGCTAATAAAGATTGATGTATTAAAGTAAAAATAAAAATTTACTGATCAATAATTCCCATAAACAATATATCTCTACGAGTAATTATCCTTACTGAATTCAAATAGAGCCATGCGGTTAAATCAAAAATATTCTAACACTATAAAAGAAGCAGCCCAAAAGTATTTTGGAGTGAATACAACTGTTTATCTTTTCGGGTCGAGAGTCGATGATTCAAAAAAAGGAGGGGATATTGACCTTTACATTGAACCCGAGGTGAAAGATGGTCTCCTTAAAAAAAAGCTGAGGATGCTGGCTGAATTGCATAAAATACTAGGCGAGCAAAAAATTGATATTGTTATAAAAAGATCAGAATCTTTGAGGTACATTGAAGAGGTAGCAAAGTCCGAGGGGAAACTACTTTGAAGAAAAGCAGTGTTATACTTAAATCTGTCATAAATGAATGCAATAAACATGTGCAAAGGATGGATAGCGCTTATAAAAAGATAGAACCTTCTTTACCGATCACTTCCGAAAAAATTTTTAAGTTGGATGATGAAGAAGTTGAGCATATTGATCAGTATATTTTCCGCTTTTCGAAATTACAAGATGCAATCGGGAACAAACTCTTTAAATCCGTTCTAGCAGAATTAGGTGAAGAAGTCGCAAACAGACCAGCTATTGACATTTTTAACAGAATGGAACAGCTTGGAATTATTTCCGATTATGATCTCTGGAAAGAATTTCGCGACATAAGAAATGAACTTGCTCACGACTATGAAGAAAATGAGAAGGAAGCCGCTGAAAAGATTAACCTAATAATCTCAAAAAAAACGGAACTGGAAAAATACCTTATTGATATTGTGGATTATTTGAACCTAAAAGAATTGGGAATTAGGAATTAGGAATTAGGAATTAGGAATGGCCTTAGGCGAAGTTGAAATGTTGAATTGTTAAAA
>JAVHOS010000027.1:0-1278 GCA_036170205.1 Ignavibacteriaceae bacterium
CCGGCAAATTGAGCGCAAAGTGACAAAAGTAAAACCCCTGAATAGGTAATTAGAAGTTTGTGTGTTTTAATCATCTCACCGGGAAACCATCCAACTAAATATCAACCGAGACTTCCGAAATATCAGTGAAATATCTCTCTGATCCACCGGAGGCGGAGAAGAGTCTGTTTTCGTTTCAAAAAAGAGATATTTCTCCCCCAGGGCGGATCACTCATTATGACAAATTGGAATTTTCTGAGGTCTGATTTATTCAACTAGAGTTGAATTTTGTTGCAAATTAACCATTGTAGTATTATTTTGCATACAATCTCTATTATCCCATTTGAATCTAAAAAAGACCGTGAAAAAAATCTCCATATTACTTATCGAAGACAATCGCCTCCTTCGTGAAGGTATTTCTGCAATGCTCAAAAAGCAACCTGATATGAATGTGATTGCTACGTTTGGGAACGGAGAAAATATTCTTGTTGAAGTTGCAAAACACAAACCAAATATTGTTCTTTTAGACCTTGGGCTGCGGAGCCAAAGCAGTTTGCAAATCGTAAAATTGATCAAAAAGCGATTTGAGGCAATTAAAATAATTGTGATGGATCTTATTCCCCTGCAGACTGACGTTCTCGAATTTGTTCAAGCCGGGGTTTCGGGATTTATCCTTAAAGATGCAAATATGGCTGATTTTTATAAAACTATCAGGTCGGTTTTTGAAGGGGCACAAATTTTACCTCCTCATTTAACCGGCTCATTGTTTAGTCAAATTGTTGAAAACGCACTTCACGGTTCATCGCCTTCTCTAATAGTCGAATCGGTTCGTATGACAAAACGCGAACGCCAGGTGATCGAACTGATTGCCGATGGATTTGCCAACAAAGAGATCGCCCAAAAACTCCACCTCTCAACTTACACAATTAAAAGTCACGTCCACAATATTCTGGAAAAATTATCTCTTCACACGCGTGTTCAGGTTGCTAATTATGCACACATTACGGATTCGTACAATACAACTACCGATTCTACTTCATTGATCGAAGAGTAATTACTTTCCTATTATCCATTCTAAAGATCTAATCCTTCTTTCATCCTTTCGCCCGATTGATTATACATCCCAAATAAGTGCACTTTGCACTTGTAAAACTCAAAAACAGTTCAGCATAAGTCTTATCAATTTTCCTATGAAAAGATTTGACCATATGCTTCATTTGCAAATAGATGGATTAGAGAAATCGAAAAGAATCAATTGTTCCATTTCCCAATTCATTTGTTGTTTCCAAAGGAATCGTT
>JAVHOS010000028.1:0-6174 GCA_036170205.1 Ignavibacteriaceae bacterium
AAACACTTGGACTAATGACGCTCGATCATCGTCAATGCGATATGTTTACACCGCAACGGGTAAGCATTACAAACTCACTAACTAAATTGATCGCGCTCGCGCTTGCACAAGCAATAGCCACCGATTCTCTATTAAGTGAAAAAGAAACATTAATCTACGAAAGAACATCTCTTATCGGGGATATTTCTTCAGTTGTTGAAGGACTCGTTGGGAACTCTCCTGCCTGGCTTCAAGTAATAGAAAAAATAAGATTGGTTGCTCCGACAGAATCGCACGTGATGATTCTTGGAGAAACCGGAACGGGAAAAGAACAAGCGGCGAAAGCAATTCATGCCTTATCAAAAAGAAGTTTAAAACCATTCATTACCTTAAATTGTTCTGCGCTTAATTATAATCTTGCGGAAAGTGAATTATTTGGGCATGAGAAGGGATCTTTCACCGGCGCTTTCTCGGCAAGACGCGGGCGCTTTGAATTAGCTGACGGCGGGATGCTCTTCCTTGATGAAATCGGTGATTTGCCTCTCGATATTCAACCAAAACTTTTGCGCGCCATTCAAGAGGGAACGTTTGAACGGCTTGGCAGCGAGAAAACAAATCATGCTGATGTGAGAATTATTTGTGCAACAAATATTGATCTTGAAGCAAAAGTTAAAGAAGGGAAATTCCGTGAAGATCTTTTTTATCGGTTGAATGTATTCCCAATTAATCTTCCACCGCTAAGGCAAAGGAAGGACGATATCTATCTCTTATCAAATTATTTTCTCGAAAAACTTTCTGAAAGGTTCGGCAATAAAAAGCTGATTTTGTCGCACGAGGCATTAAAGGTTTTAAGCGAAAATCCATGGCGGGGAAATGTGCGCGAACTTCAAAATACGCTGGAAAGGGCGGTAATTTTAAGTAAGGATGGGATAATTAAACCTGCGCACTTTAAATTTGAAAAAGAGTATCCGGCAAAAAACGATGCAGGGGAAGAACCGTTTTCTTCCAGCTCGTTTGATGAGGAAACAAAAAAGATAATAAAAAAGGCTATTGCTTTGACAAACGGGAAAATATATGGAAAGGATGGCGCTGCAGCGCTGCTTCAAATGAAGCCAACAACCCTTCAAAGTAAAATACGGAAGCTGAAAATTTAGGTTATACTTCTATTTTTCTCCCTTTTAAAAAAGGAATGCAATATTTTGAAATTACATACTTTTCGCTCTCCGGAGAATTTACGCGGAGCGTTAGCGTTGAACAAGGTAACTTTTAAGGTCGAAATGTGTCTTTCCTCCTCAATAACAGTAATTACTTCATTTTCGGACCTTTTTATAAAATCCTTGCTTAAATATTTAATATATATTGGCTCAAAATTTGTTGACTTAACAAAGGTTAATCTTTATATTTGTTTACTAATTTTACTCAAATAAGAAATGGTCAATGAGTCTTAACATAAAAATTTTCTCCGGTTCTTCTAATCGGGCTCTGGCGGAAAAAATAGCGCAAAAAACCGGAAATGAGTTAGGCTCGGTTGTAATCAAACGTTTTAGTGATGGTGAAATTTGGGTAAAATATGGCGAAAATATCAGGGGTTCGGAGATGTTCATCATTCAATCAACGAATCCTCCGGCAGAAAATTTATTAGAACTGTTAATTATGATTGATGCCGCAAAACGGGCATCGGCTAAAAAAATAACTGCTGTTCTTCCTTATTTTGGATACGCAAGACAAGACCGTAAAGATCAACCGAGAGTTTCTATTACCGCCAAGTTGGTGGCTAACCTTATTACCAAAGCCGGCGCCGACCGCGTTATGACGATGGATTTGCACGCATCTCAAATTCAAGGGTTTTTTGATATTCCGTTCGATCACTTATACGGGTCTTCAATTTTTCTCAGCAATCTGGAGGAAGTTAGCAGCAATCTTGTAGTTGTTTCCCCTGATGTAGGCGGTATCAAAATCGCCCGTGCGTATGCAAAAAAACTGAACGCTAATTTGGTAGTTATTGATAAACGGAGACCGAAACAAAATCAAGCGGTAGTTACCAACATCATTGGTGATGTTGAAGGGAAAAATGTACTGCTTGTGGATGATATTATCGATACAGCCGGAACTTTTTGTGCGGCTATCGAAGCGTTAAAAACTAAAGGCGCTAAAAGAATTTTCGGATCGGTTACTCATCCGTTGCTTTCGGGAAATGCGGTTGAAAAATTAAATAATTCAGCCCTGGAAAAATTGTTTGTTTCCGATACCATTGCCCTGGTTCCCGAGCATCAATCGGATAAAATTGAAGTTTGCACTGCTTCGGATCTGTTTGCCGAAGCGATTATTAGAACATATAAAAACGAATCTATTAGTTCATTATTTGACGTAGATAAAGGTTAAGCTACTTAACCAAAGGAGACCCAATGGATAAAATAACCTTAAATGGTAATGTAAGAGAAAACTTAAGTAAGTCATCTAAAACGCAATTGCGAAATGCCGCAAGAGTTCCCGGTGTGCTTTATGCAAAAGGAGTTGACCCGATTACTGTTGATGTAGCTGCAAGCTCTATCAACGCTTTAGTCTTTACAACAAAAACTCATCTTATTAACTTAACTCTTAATAATCAAAAAGAATTTGATTGTGTGTTGAAGGATTATCAATTTGATCCTGTAACCGACAAAGTTATTCACTTTGATCTGCAGGGAATTGTTGCAGGACAAAAAATTGAAATTGATATTCCGATACAGTTTCTTGGCACTCCTACCGGAGTTAGAGAAGGCGGACAGTTGCAAGAATTTATGCACAAACTAACTATTCTTTGTTTGCCTAACCAGATACCAGAACATATTGAGATCAACATTGGCAATTTAAAGATCGGTTCATCAATTCACGTTGCAGATTTGAAGCTTGAAAATGCTGAAATTTTGCACGCCGAAGATGCAGTTATCGTTGGTGTTGTTCCTCCTAAGGTAGAAATAGAAGCTGAACCAGGCGCAGAAGCTCCAAAAGAGCCTGAAATTATAGGTAAAGGTAAAGAAAAATCTGAAGAAGAATAGGTAACGTGAAAGCAATAATTGGAATAGGTAACCCGGGGGATAAGTACCAACTCACCCGCCATAATATCGGGTATATCTTTTTAGATTATCTGGCGGATAAATTAGGTCTTAAATTTTCTCAAACATTATTTAGCTATCAAGAAGCAAGAGGACGTTTCGGTGACGTCCCTTTTGTACTTATCAAACCGACGACGTTTGTAAATCTTTCCGGCGTTGCCATTGCGCAAGTTATGGAGAATCTTTCTCTAACTGCAGATGATATTCTCATTGTTTATGACGATATTAATCTGGAAGAGGGATTGTTCAAAATTAGAAAAAGCGGTGGAGACGGTGGACACAACGGCATTAAATCTATTATTTACCACATAAATTCTCAAAATTTTTCCCGCTTAAGAATTGGTGTCGGTAATAAATTTAAAAGCGGTGAAATGGTTAGATTCGTTCTCAGCAGTTTTGATGTCGAAGCCATGAAACGGATTGAACCGGTTCTTGATACTTCGTTTGATATGGTGAAAGCTTTTGTGGAAAACGGCGAGAAGGCGATGTATGACATCAACAGCCGTTTGAACAATGCAAATGCTAAACCGCCAAAATAATTTGGTGTAGTTAGGTTAAATTCGAGAGGAAGTTCTTCACAAAAGGAAATTCTTCTGTTTATGCTCTGTTTACAAAAATAACTGTGTTTCGATAAATAAAAACCAACAAGAGGCCATATGAGGAACAAGATTTCTTTCATTGTTTTTTTTCTCTTTGCTCCCATTTTTTCATTTGCGAGTGAAGCAAATCTCAAAATCCCATCTCTCTCAACCGATCAGAACAATCTTCTCTTTTGGGGATTGATAGTCTGTGTTCTTGGGCTGGGATTCGGGGTGTATCAGTTTTTCAAAGTTAAAAATCTACACGCGCACAGCTCAATGCTTGATGTAGCTCAAATTATTTTTGAAACATCAAAGACTTACCTCGTACAACAAGGAAAACTGCTGATTGTTTTATTCGTTTTTATCGCTGTGTGTGTGGCTTTTTATTTTGGCTATCTGCAAGGTAACTCGGTTGGCGGAGTACTGCTGATTCTTAGCTGGACAGTTGTCGGAATTCTTGGTTCGTACAGCGTTGCCTGGTTTGGAATACGCATGAACACGCTTGCAAACAGCAGAATGGCTTTCGCGTCACTCGAAAGAAAACCTATCAAATTATTAAACATTCCTCTTGACGCCGGAATGAGCATTGGCGTTATGCTTATCTGCGTTGAGTTAATCATGATGTTGATCATTCTCCTTTTTGTTCCAAGAGAATTTGCGGGCGCAAGTTTTATCGGCTTTGCTATCGGCGAATCACTCGGCGCAAGCGCGTTAAGAATTGCAGGCGGTATTTTTACAAAGATAGCAGACATCGGTTCCGACTTAATGAAAATCGTTTTCAAAATTAAAGAAGACGATCCGAGAAACCCAGGTGTTATTGCAGACTGTGTTGGTGATAATGCAGGAGACAGTGTTGGTCCAACCGCAGATGGTTTTGAAACTTACGGCGTTACCGGTGTTGCGTTAATCAGTTTTATTGTTCTTGCTGTTGGGGCTATGCCTGGGTTTGATTCAGCAAAAGCGATCGAATATCGAACTGCATTCCTTACCTGGATTTTTGCGATGAGAATTATGATGATCATTACATCGATTGTAGCTTTTGGAGTGAATCGCGTTTTAAGTCAAATCCGGTACGGCAATAAAGATGAATTTGATTTTGAAGCGCCGTTAACTTCTCTTGTTTGGATCACTTCAATTCTTTCGATAATTGTTACGTTTGGTACAAGCAGTTTCTTGATCGGACATTTACCAAATAATCTTTGGCTAACGTTATCAGTAATTATTAGCTGCGGAACGCTTGGCGCGGCGTTGATTCCGGAGTTCACAAAAATATTTACAAGTCCCAAATCAAAACACGTTAACGAAATTGTTTCCGCTTCGCGCGAAGGTGGAGCGTCATTAACAATTCTTTCCGGTTTAGTTGCCGGAAATTTCAGTGCGCTGTGGATGGGAATGGTTTTCATTCTGTTGATGTTTGTGGCTTATTTTGCAAGCACATTCGGACTTGATGCATTCATGATCTATCCTTCAATTTTTGCTTTTGGTCTGGTGGCTTTCGGATTTTTGGGAATGGGACCTGTTACTATTGCTGTTGATAGTTACGGACCGGTTACTGATAATGCTCAATCAATCTATGAACTTTCTTTAATTGAAAGCATCGACGGAGTTGACAAAGAAATCGAAAAAGATTTCGGATTCAAACCTGATTTTGAAAAAGCGAAGCATTATCTTGAAGCGAATGACGGCGCCGGAAACACCTTCAAAGCAACGGCAAAGCCGGTATTAATCGGTACTGCGGTTGTTGGCGCAACCACGATGATCTTCTCTTTAATTTTAGTTATTCAAAATGTACTTGGCGTAAAACCAGAAACGATTTTGAATCTGCTTAATCCTTACTCCATTTTAGGATTTCTTGCCGGTGGCGCAGTAATTTATTGGTTTACCGGAGCGTCAATTCAAGCGGTTACAACCGGCGCATACCGCGCAGTTGAGTACATTAAACAGAATATTCAGTTGGATGAAACCGCGAGCAAAAGCGCTTCAACTGAGAAATCGAAAGAAGTAGTTAAGATTTGTACACAGTACGCGCAAACCGGAATGTTCAATATCTTCATCGGTATTTTTTCATTCGCGTTAGCATTTGCGTTCCTTTCGGCTCCGATTAGTTTGGTAACGGGAATGACTGACGATGCGAAAATTGCCGCAAGTTCTTCGGCTTCATTATTTATAAGTTACTTAATTTCTATCGCGCTGTTCGGATTATTTCAAGCAATCTTTATGGCAAATGCCGGCGGCGCCTGGGATAACGCTAAAAAAGTTGTAGAAGTTGATCTGAAAGAAAAAGGAACTCCGCTGCACGACGCGACGGTTATTGGCGATACGGTCGGCGATCCGTTTAAGGATACTTCTTCTGTTGCGCTTAATCCGATCATTAAATTTACAACGTTGTTCGGGCTGCTTGCCATGGAAATTGCCATTGATGAAAGATTTAGAGCAACAGCTCCTTTCATCGGAATGGTTTTCCTTTTGATCGCTTTAACGTTTGTTTGGCGGTCGTTTTATTCGATGAGAATAAAAAA
>JAVHOS010000029.1:0-24240 GCA_036170205.1 Ignavibacteriaceae bacterium
CCATTGGCAATGAAGACAAAAATTTACAGGTTGTTTCGGTTACACCGCCAGACGGAAGAGCTAATCTTATGCATATGGATGGATCATTTGATGATTGGACTAAAATACCTCAATTAGATCAACCGCCAAACGCAATTGAAAATGCCGGTGATGTTGCAGACGTGAATTCAGATATTAGGGATGTCTGGGCAACAAATGATACCTCTAATCTTTATTTGAGTTATGATTTACAAGGCGTTTTTTCCTCATCATATATTTATCATATATTTATTGACACTGATAATAATGCCTTAACCGGTTACAGGTTCCAAGATTCCTCTGCCATTGGTGCTGAGTTAATGGTTGAGAATAATTCGCTTTGGGATTACACTGGCTCAGGCGGATCAAACTGGAGCTGGTCCCCTTTATCAGGGATGGTAAAAGTGAACAACGCTAACAGAACAGAATTAAGCATTCCCTTAAATTACTTCAATCAAGTTCCGCCCTCAAATAAATTAAAATTAATGGTTCAAAATAACTTGTCCACTCAACCTTATTCCTTAGTTGATATAGCCCCGGATGATTTTTATAAACAGTTTTTTGAGTACCAAATTCAAATATTAAGTGATATTGAAAGGAGTGATAATGATATTCGAACTTCTTTTGCATTGAGTCAAAATTATCCAAATCCATTTAACCCGAGCACGGATATTCAAGTTACAATTCCTAAAAATTCATTCGTTAAACTTAAAGTTTACAACCTTCTTGGACAGGAAATAACATCACTGCTTAATAAGCAAATGGAGGGTGGTGAGTATATCATAAAATTTAATGGAGAGAATTTGCCGAGCGGGGTTTATTTATATTCTCTTATCACTGAGGATTTAACAGTTACAAAAAAAATGACCTTAATTAAATAACATTTATCAATAAAAAAGGAAAGTAATAGCTATGAAAAAATTTCTATCCACCTATTTCATTGTGGTTTCTATTTTTATTCTTACCACAAAATTAAATGCACAAATTAAAATTGATGGAGTATTCTTTGATTGGTCTCCAGCAATGCAGCTTGATGTGCCGCCAAATAATGTAGAACTGACTTTTGCAGAAGGTGATCCGGAAGCACCCGACCCGGCTAACCCTGCATACTTTGCGGATTTGGATATTGAAGATGTGTATGCAACTGATGATGCTGACTTTGTTTATTTCAGAATAAAGATGAATTCTATTGCCAATGTGCAAAACATTGCTAACGATACGTCATATCACGGAGGTGCAGCAATAGCATTATATATTTCCGTTGACCCGGGGGCTAAAGATACTACAGGATTGACTTGGGGCTGGTGGGGAAGTGGATATGATTTCTTAATTCAGGCTTTCCCCGGTGATAGTGTGGCTGTAGCAAATACTCTATATGATCAGTATGTATGGGAACATAAACAAGCAGGAAATGGGTGGGATTTTGTTCCTGCAGATACACTAATCGGCGTTAAAGTAGCCTGGAGCGCAGATAATAATGACGTTGAATTTGCAATCCCTAAATTGAAATTATTCAATCCTCATTTTCTTCCAAACTTTACAATCCCCGATAGCATAGCCGTAATGGTTTATGCAGGTGAGAATAGTTCGCCATGGAGAGCTGATTATGCTTCAAATTCTGGTGTTGCTGGATATCGAGTTCCAATGAAGCATCCAGGTCCTATAAGCATTGATGGTTTATTCTTTGATTGGAATAGCGGAATGCAATTAGATGTTGCACCAAACAATCCAGAATTAACTTTTGCAGATGGTGATCCAGATGCGCCTAACCCAAGTGTTCCTACTTATTTTACTGATTTAGATGTGGAAGATGTTTACGCTGCAAGCGATGCTGAATTTGTTTATTTTAGAGTTAAAATGAACTCTATCGCAAATGTGACAAATATTCCAAGTGACACATCATATCATGGAGGAGCTGCAATTGCAGCTTATATTTCTGTTGATCCAGGAACTAGTGATACAACAGGCTTAACGTGGGGATGGTGGGGTTCAGGATATGATTACTTAGTACAAGTTTATCCACCAGATAGTGCGATGCAGGTAAATACCGGGTATCCTCAGGCGGTATGGGAACATAAACAGGCAGGAAACGGATGGGATTTTGTGGTGGCAGATTCATTAAGAGGCGCATGGGTAGCTTGGAATGTAGATAATAATGACGTTGAGTTTGCTGTACCGAAAGCTTTATTGTTTAGTCCCAAATACTTACCAAATTTCCAAAAACCGGATAGCGTTTCAGTGATGATTTATGCAGGTGAGAATAGTTCACCATGGAGAGCGGATTATGCTTCAAATTTAGGTGTTGCTGGTTATCCCGTGAAGATAGCTATTACAGATATTAAAGATCAGATAAGCAATACTATTCCAAAAGATTATGTCCTTTCTCAGAATTTTCCGAATCCATTTAATCCTTCAACAGTCCTTAACTATGCGCTGCCTAAATCAGGGTTCGTTTCGTTAAAAATATATAATCTTTTAGGAGAAGAAATCGCCGTTCTTGTAAATAGTGAAATGCATGCTGGAAATCATTCTGTGACTTTTAATGCTCAAGGATTAACTTCAGGTATTTATTTTTATAGACTTAGTGCCGGAGGAACTAGTGAAACACGGAAAATGATTCTACTAAAATAATTTCTGAGTTCTTTTTAATTAAATCATTATACTGGGGAGCTGAGTAGGCTCTCCAGCATAAAAGTTATAAACTCATTTATTACAGAGATGGAACGTGTTAAGAGCAAAAATATATTTAATATTATTATTCCTCGCTACATTCATTTGTCATGCGCAAACAACAGGCAAAATTTCCGGTAAAGTTTTTGATTCAAATGGAACTCCTATAATTGGCGCTAATATAATCATTGAAGGCACAACAATGGGGGCAGCCGCTGATTTAGATGGTTATTTCTTCATTATTAATGTACCTTCGGGTACTTATAAAGTTAAAGCTAGCGCTGTTGGTTATGCTTCACAAATAATGGAGCATGTGCAGGTAGCATCAGGGCTCACAACCAAACTTGATTTTAATTTCCAGACATCAGCGGTTGAACTGAAAGAAGTGGTTGTTCAGCATACTCGTCCACCGGTGCAGAAAGATTTAACTTATAAGTTTCAGGGCATCAGTGCAGGTGATCTCGAAGAACTGCCGATCAAAGGATCGGTTAAAGACTTAATTACAAAACAAGCCGGAGTGACTGCAAATATTTCAACAATACCGATTTCATCTCAGCCAGTATTTGGTCAATTCGCAACCATTCCGAGCGATGGACTTCATTTTAGAGGCGGTCGAACGAATGAAACTCTTTATCTTTTTGATGGTATAAATGTTACTGATGGTTTGTGGGGAGGTTACAATTTAGATGTATTAGGTGAATATACTCTTCAGTCATTGAGTACACTTACCGGAACCTTCGGACCACAGTTTGGAGAAGCAATGTCGGCAGTGATGATCATGAATACACTCGACAATGTTGTGCAGGACTATACCGTAAAGGCTACCGGATATACAGACAAACTTGGTAAAAAATCCGGTTCTCAACAAACTTGGAATTATGAAATTGCGGCAATGGGTCCAATTCCTTATTTAAAAAACCTTTCTTTTATCGGGTCAAGCCGCGTTAATTCTTCAGACGGTTATATTAATGGATATATTTTCCCTGATTATATAGATTCGCGAGGAGTTGATAAAACCGGTACTCCGAAAGTGGTTCCTATGCAATTCCGTGATACAGAATTATACTTTGGGAAATTAATTTGGCAGGTATTTGATAAGCTAAAGTTACGAGTTGGATATCTAAATTCTAAACTTACACAAGGGGTCTATAATCATTATTTCAAATATAATCCAAATGGTACGCCACATATTCATTATAACGATGAGCTTATCTATGCTAAGTTAACTCACGTACTGTCTCAGAATACTTACTATGATCTGCACGCAGCAAAATATACCAGAGATTTTAAATCTCATGTATATGACAATAGATCATATTATGATATTGTCCCCCCGGTAGGTGCTGGCGAGTTTTCAATTTCAGGAACTGACTTTGTTTACTTTAATAGCAGATTCGAACGGCTTGAATATAGTGGTACGCTTTCCTCTCAAATCTCAAAACAGCAATTTTTACAGGCAGGAGGTACCTTTGAACAATTGCGGACTCAGCTTCAGAGGCTTAATCCGTACGGTTGGCAATTCCTTGAAGATTATGACTATAAACCATTTCGGTTTGCAGGATTTATAAATGACAAAATGGAATTTTCTGATATTGATATGGTTGTTAATATTGGTTTAAGATACGACTATTTTAATGCTAACCGCGAATTTGTAACCAACATCGAAAATCCGCAGGGTGCAATTAGTAAAATCAAACCAAGGCATTATTTTAGTCCCAGGTTAGGAGTCAGTTATCCCATATCCGATATAGCAGCTTTCAGGTTTGGATACGGCTATTACTATCAATATCCATGGTTATATATGGCTGACCAGGGTATGAACAAACAATACGAACTTTATCCATATCCAAATATCAAATCTGTTCAAGGTGCAATTGCCAAAGGTGATATTCAGGAAGAAAAGACAATTAATTATGAAGTTGGCGTGCAGGTTAAAGTAACCGATGATATCTCAGCAGACATTACAGGTTTTTATAGAAAGATGTCAAACCTTGTTGGTATTTCAATAATAACCGGATATATAACATCAGGAGATGTGGTTAAAGAGCAAAGGTTCCCGATTTTTGATAATCTAAATTATGCAAATGTTAAAGGAGTTGAGTTGTCTCTCTCCAAGAGGATGACCAATTATTTTCAGGGATTTTTAAATTATACTTATTCCCAAGCTTTAGTGACAAGTTCATTATTGTTTTCCTTACCACAAGATCTTTCAAGAACATTCCCGGCAGATTGGGATCAATCTCATACGGTTTCCTTTGGTGCTATTTTTCAATTCCCGGGAAAATGGGGATTTTCATTGTTAGGTGGTTTGCAACGGGGATTGCCCTATACCTATAGTCAATTTCAACCTAACGCAGAGCGAGCGCCTATGATTACTTCGCTAGATGTTATAGGACAAAAAGAATTTGATTTGGGATCATTGAATGCAAGGTTTTTTATTCAGGTGTTAAATCTTTTAAATAGAAAGAATGTGTGGTGGGTATATGCTGACTCGGGTCAACCGGGGATTGATACAAGTCCAGCAACCTCTGATGATTATACTAATAATCCATTGATGTGGGGACCTGGGAGACGAATTCAAGTAGGTGTTTCGTTAAATTATTAAATGGTTTTTTGTATTGGAGTCAATTAATGAAAAAAAATAAAACTATTCAAATATTATTAATTTTTATAATATTTATAATTTTTGAAACATGTTTGCAAGCCCAAGGCGTTAATTATGCGGGCACATCGGTAGGCAACTTTTTGAAAATTGGATTAGGAGCGAAAGCTGTTGCACTTGCTGAGTCGGACATTACATCTGCTGAAGATGCTTCGGGGATTTATCTTAATCCGGGAAGTATGAGCAGAATAGAAAGTGCAAGCGCCACTTTTTCATACATCCAATGGCTTGTGCAAAGTAATCTTTCTTATATCGCCGTTACCTTGCCTACCGAGTATGGAAGTGTCGGTTTAGACATAGCCTATTTTGGTTCAGGGGATATCAAAGAAACCACTTTATTAAGACAGGAAGGAACAGGAAGAGTAATAACAGCCAGCGATATATCCATTGGTTTGGCTTATGCAAAAAATTTAACAGATCGTTTTTCGGTCGGACTAAAAATTAAATATTTAGCTGAAAACCTTGCATCCGTTTCAGCAAGTACTTTTGCTTTTGATGTTGGAAGTGTATTTGAAACATCTTTTTTAAATAATCTTAAAATTGGTATAGCTCTTTCAAATTTTGGAGGATCAATGCAATTTGAAGGCAACGATCTTCTTGTTACTCAGGTTGTTCCCGGAAGTAGTACAAACAAGCAAATCCCTGCAACAATACAAACTAATTCATGGAATCTCCCTCTGTTATTTCGAATAGGTGTCTCTACAACTGCTCTGGCTATAGATAATTATACGCTCGCTTTGCATTATATGGTGATTGATTCTAGAGACTATGATGTTAGACATAACATTGGAGCCTCACTAAGAATATTTGATATTGTAAAACTGAGTGGTGGTTATAGATTTAATTATGACGAAGCTACATTTTCGGCAGGAATCGGACTTAAAGCCAGAACTGATTTTGTAGGCGATATAATGTTTGATTATGCTTATACAGATTTTGGTCGGTTGAATGGTATTAATCAATTCACTCTTAGTTTGAATTTTTAATCTACTACATAATTATGGAACAAATAATGAATTATTATAAATATAAATCTTGGGCTGTGGTGTTCGCCATCTTTATCTTAAATCTGTTTTTAGGATGTACAAAAGACAGAGAACCAACCGCCCCAACGGAAATACAAAGACCAAAGCCATTTACAATTGAGCCAACTGCCGGAAAATTAGTAATCCCATTAAACGAAAGTGTTAAAATTGTGTTTAATGAACCCATGGATGTGTCAACCTTTCCCGGTCACTTTTTTGTTAAAGATTTTAATGGGAATACTATTGATGGCTCCTATTCAGTGAACGATTCTATCGTCATTTTCACTCCTCATGCAGCTCTTAATAAATCAAATTTTTATTTTGCGGAATTGAGAGGAAGAATCAGGGACCAAAACAGAAACTCGATTGAATTTAATAACGAACCCATTCTCGACGATACAACACTTTTACTGAATTCATGGTTTTATACCGAAGGAGATTATTCCAAGGGAGGTTTCTATAATATTTACGTCAGAGATAAAAAAGATGGACGTATTGTATTTCTTGTCAATCTCGATAGTGCAGTAACATCCATTAATTCTTTAAGTACACCTGAAGGTCTCGCAATTTCTGGAAATGGTGATTATTTAATAATTGCAAATACAAATAAAAACGAAGTAATTATTGCTTCAGCTTTGAACGGGGCTATCATTAAGAATATTTCTGTTGCATCCAATCCAACTTCTTGTTTATCCTTTGGAAACTATGCGTATGTATTAAGTGTAAACGGTAAGGCTGTTTCAAAGGTTAATTTAGCAACCCAAACATTAGAGAAATCATTTACGCTAAACTTTTTCCCGGCTAAGTTGGCGATTTCTGCGGACGGTAACATTCTTTATACCTATGATCAGGTTACAAGAGATTTAGTACTAATTAATTCCTCTGACGGAAGTTTAATCAAAAGAGTAAGAAATGTAATTACTACCATCGTTGTTGGAGAAGTACGGGTTGATCCGGTTACCGGAAATGTATATTTGTGCGATTCTAAAGGGAGGAAAGTTAAAGTAACCGATTCTCAAGGAAATAGCGTTCAGGATTATCTTGCTTTTGGTCCTGGCATTGAACCCACAGATATAACATTCTTTGGCGATTACACGTATATACTTGCCGGCAATTCATTTTACAAATATGAAAAAGCTTCTGGCGCTTTGTTAAATGCTTTAACTTTTACGTCAAGCGTAAAATCATTAACTATAGTTCCATCAGGCGATATCATCTACATTACTTTGGCTACTAAAGTTGTAATTTTAGATTATGCGACACTACGTGTACTAAAAGAAATTGATTTAATCAGTAGTGGAATTAACACAATATTATCTAACTCTAAGAAATTTTAAATATTAAGAGATAAGTTCTATGAAATTCGCGATACCAAAAAAAATAATCCTTTTAGTACTTTTTTACAATATGCATCTTTTTTCCCAAACTGATCCTATGATATATCAGAGATGGAATATTATGGATATAAATAGAGTTAGGACTCAGTTTAATAATACCGGATTATTATGTGATGGTAATGAGCAAAATATTCCGCTTGCCAGACCGCCATGCTTCGAGTATCCAAATGGAAGTGGGTTAAGCTATGGAACAAGTGTTGGTGTTGTTGTGGGAGCCCCCGGCAATCAGGATCCTGGAGCTGTTGGCGGAGATAACCCTAATCATCTCGAATATTTAGATGGAACAATGGATGAAGGCTCTGCTGCATTTTGGGATGAAGAACATTTTGCACCGTATCCGGAAATTGTTGGAGGATCGAAAGCAGCTTTAAGCAATGATTCCACTACATGGCCTCATAGCTGGCCCCAATTTGTTCCGGGAACAAATCAACCTTTGGTAATTGGTCCACAGGGGTGGCCTGGAATTGGGAAAGATGGAAGTATTATTGCAGATCAGGAAACCTATTCAGTGATGTATGGATGGAGAGGTACAGATGTAGGTAATACGGATCGTCGTTGGTTAAATACAAATATGGAAATGAGAGGATTTGCCTGGACAGGAGAATTATATCAGGATTTTATCGTTTGGATGTTCGTTGTACGAAATGTGGGAACTGCACCGATAGTGGATATGAGAGTTGGAATTCACAGTGACTTTGGATACTTCCCAATATTTATGCCCCCTAACTCTTGGGGAGATGACGACAGGCATTACTACGATCCATCAATACAATTTGCTTACGGCAGTGATAATGATTTTTATGAGCCGAGTCCGACAGGGGGATCATTGGGAGAGGGGCAAATTGCCTGGTCAGGTACGGTTGCTTTAAGAATGCCTGGCCCGACTAAAAAATTAAAAACTTATGATGCCTACAATTTTTGGATGGAAGCGACAACTCCAAGTGGAAATGGTGCAAGTAAAGAACTTTACTTCAGATATAATCTGGAAAATCTTAGTGATCCGAGAGATAGTAATCATGATGGTATTGATGATGACTTTAATGAAAATGGTATTCCAGATGATCAAGAAGGAGGTCCTGGTTATTTTCTAGGAATTGGAGCTGATGGATTACAAACACTGGGGTCTGGTCCGTTTACCTTAAATCCGGGCGAAACTGATACTCTGATTTTCGCTACGGTTTTTGGAATGTCTAAAAATCAGCTTTATAAAAATGTCAATAATGCTATTGTACTTTATAATTCAGGATTTAAACCTGTGAAAGCTCCTGATGCACCCAAAGTTGAGGTTCTCCCTGGCGATAACAAAAATACTCTTTACTGGAGTTTAAATAGTGAGACAGACCCAAAATTTGAAGGCTACAAAATTTATCGTTCTGCAGATAATGGACAGACCTGGGGCTCTCAAACTTTTACAGATTTTGAAGGAGGAATTCATTTTATCCCTTTAGTCCAATCAGATAAGGTTGACGGAATAAAAGGGAATTATAGAACCTTACCAGAATTTGCATGGTACTATTTAGGGAATGAAACCGGTATTCCTCCCCTTAAGGTGATTGATAATGATTTACTTTCATTTTTCAAACAAGGTGATTCAGTAAGAATTTTTGTCGATGATAATGTAGTCAATGGATTGAATTATAGATATTATATTGCAGCCTATGATACCGGTAACGGCATAACTGGACCCCTTGAAAACACAGCATCCTCAAATCCAAAAGTTGGTTCAAATACTGTCCAAGTGGTTCCACACGCACCAATATCTTTTGGATCATTAAGTGAAGTAAAAGTAGTCCCCAATCCGTATGTGGCAGCAAATGGATGGGAACAAGGTGATGAACGTCAGGTACAATTCACTCATCTTCCATTACAGGCAACTATTCGGATATTAAATAATTCGGGTGATTTAGTAAGGACTATCTATCATAGTGAAGGAAATGCTATAGCGCCGAGCATTGCCAAGTGGGATTTGAAAAATGAAAATCAACAGTTAGTTGCCCCCGGGTTGTATTTCTTCCACGTTGAATCAACGGAAGGAAATACTTCTGGGAAGTTTATAATCATATTATGAATTTTAGAAAGTTTTCAGTTCTTTTTTTTTGCTGTGTGAGCAGTAGTTGCTCAATTGCGCAATCTGGTGTGAATGAAATAACTCTACTAAAAAATAACGAATACCAAATTAACCTTGGTAATGATTTATCAATTAGCATTAAAAATCTAATCGAAAAGGATGTGTACAAACAACTGGCTTATTCAAATGCTATGAGCTACGTAAGTACGGGAATCGAATCGAAAGTTTCCAAGTTTTTGATTTTTGATAAGGCGGAAATGAAGGAGTTAAATGAATACGGTAATTCCAATGTTTTTCATTTCAAATGCTATGATGAAAATAGAATATTAACAAACGATATAACTATCACTGCCCCTGAGAATTTTCAGAACACTCTGATTTTCCAGTACAAACTTAAAAATAATAGTAATAAAGATCTAAGTATCTCTAAAGTCATTTATTGCAATCTAAATTCCGATGCAAAAAATTTTGGGGCAAAGAAACAATATGAGTTTTGGAGTTTTCAACCAGAAAGCACCCCTGAAAGAGCAGAGTGGATTAAACCTGTTACAGATAATGATTATCACAGGAATTTTCAGGGGATGAATGCTCCAGACTATGGTGGAGGAATACCTCTAATAGACCTCTGGACTAAAAATCAGGGTATTGCAATCTCATCACTCTCTCTCCAACCTGAATTTATTAATTTCCCCTTACAAACAGTATCAAATGGGGTTCGGTTTGGAATTGAAGATTCCATTGGATTTGTATTAAAACCTAATGAAGAGTTATCTACCATTCCTTTTGCAATTATATTGCATAAGGGAGACTTTTTTAATGCATTAAGAATATATTCTGATCTATTACAATTAAAAGGAATAAAGTTTAATAATTCACAGAAAAATTCTCTTGAGCCGGAATGGTGCGCCTGGGGTTATGGAAGAAATTTCAATAAGGAACAAATTTTAAAATCCCTTGATGAGGTAGTTTCTTTAGGGTTAAAATGGGTTACCATTGATGATGGTTGGCAATCTGCAGACGGAGACTGGAATGTAAATCAAGAAAAATTTAAGGGTGGTCAAAGAGAGTTTAAATCGTTGGTTGATTCAATCCATTCTAAGGGATTGAAAGCTCGCTTATGGTGGGTACCTTTAACCGCTAATGATTCTGCCTATAATGCTTTGAAGTATCCAGAAAGGTTAAATGAATTTGGAATGACTATTCAGAGTAATTTAGCAAAAGAACATCCGGACTGGTTTATTTTAGATAAACAAGGAAAAAGATATCAAGTTTCATGGTGGAATTCTTTTCAACTTTGCCCTGCTTTAACAGAAGTACGTGAATACTATAAGACTTTCATCAAAAGAGCGATTAGTGAATGGGGCTTTGATGGATTTAAGATCGATGGGCAAAACCTTAACTTAGTACCTGCTTGTTATAACCCCGCACATCATCATAGCTCGCCCTACGATGCGCCAAAAGCGACTCCCCTTTTTCTAAAAGATATTTATGAAACAGCAAAGAATATAAAACCAGATTTTTTAATTCAAATTTGTCCATGTGGAACTAATTACAATGTTTATAACCTACCCTATGTTGATCAAGTTGTCGCATCAGATCCATTGAACTCAGATCAGGTAAGAATAAAAGGGAAAACATTTAAAGCCCTGTTTGGAAATAAGCTTGCTTATAGCGGAGATCATGTTGAGTTGTCTAACCGTAAATGGGATGACAAAACAGGAAAATTTGTGGTCTATCAGGATGAAGACTTTTTATCTACGATAGGTATAGGTGGAGTTCCCTCTACAAAATTTACAAACCAAAACATTAGTCAATCAGATACCTCCTTAATGCTCACCGAAGAAAAGAAAAATGCGTGGAAAAGATGGGTAGACTTATATAATGACATCAGACTTAGTGAGGGCGAATATATAAACTTGTACGATATTGCATTTGATAAACCTGAAACTCATTTGATAAAAAAGGGGAATGATCTTTACTATTCACTTTTTGATGAAAGCAATTTTACTGGATTATTTAACTTTAGAGGACTTGAACCCAACGTCAATTATGAGGTAAACGATATTGTAATTGGGAAAAAACTTGGAACGATAAATTGTAAAAACAACACTATTGAAGTAAGCTTTAATTCTTCAACAATCTTAAAAGTGAATCCTGCCAAATGAGAGAAACTTTTTACAAAATATTATTTATTCTCTACTTATTGTCAATTTCCCCGACATGTTGGGCGCAGATTCAAGTTTTGTATCAACCTTCTGATGAAATATTTATTAATCCTGAAAGAGGGTTTTTCACGCAGGTAACTTCGTATGATATTCAATCACCGCTAACATTAAACACATTGAATAGCATTAAAAGTCAGGGGAAATCATTAATACTAAGGATGTATTATTTAAAGAGTTTTCGAAATGCACCTTTGAATCAAGGCATTTTGACAATGATTGAAAATGATTTCAATTTTCTGAGACAGGCAGGAATGAAAGGTGTTATTCGTTTTGCTTATAGTGATAACATCGGACAGTCAGATGCATCTTTGAACATCGTATTAAATCATATAGATCAGTTAAAGCCTCTTTTACAGCAAAATTCAGATGTAATATTAGTGATGCAAGCTGGTTTTATAGGAGCGTGGGGGGAATGGCATTCATCCACTAATGGATTAGATACCGTAACCAGCAGGCGAATAATCTTATTCAAATTACTTGATGCATTACCTTCAAACAGGATGGTACAGGTACGTACTCCACACTTTAAGCAAGAAATATTTAATAACTATAATCCAATACCAATTGACTCGGCTTTTCTGGAAACATATTATGCAAGAACGGGGCACCATAATGATTGCTTCTTATCAAGTTGGGATGACTTTGGAACTTATACAGATACAACGGCTGAAAAACAATATCTCAATGATGATGGTTTATTTGTCCCAATAGGTGGGGAAACTTGTAATCCAAGTCAATTCAGCGGATGCGTGGATGCCCTTTATCAAATGGGTAAATTAAGATGGAGTTATCTTAATAGCGGGTATCATCCATCGGTATTAAATGGCTGGACAACTAATGGCTGTATGAATGCTATTAAGAAATTTTTGGGTTATAGATTTGAATTGATCAATGGTATCTTTACAGATTCACTAAAACCTGGCGATAGTTTTAATTTTGAACTTTCAATTGTTAATCGAGGGAACGCTCCTTTATTTAATCCAAGAAACATTGAAGTTATTTTAGTAAATGATAACACAGGTGAAAAATATTTTTGTAAGCTTCCGGTAGAACCGCGCTTCTGGCAGCCTATGGACACTACGACATTAAATCTTAACATTGGGATCTTAAATAACCAACCTCAAGGGTCATATAGATTGTTTCTAAATCTACCTGACTCAGACGAAAAAATTCACAATAGGGTTGAGTATTCAATTAGACTAGCGAATTTGAATGTATGGGAGGCGGCAACCGGTTATAATAATTTAGGAACAAGTTTGGTCGTGGATAGTAGCGCTAGGGGATCTCATTATACAGGTGGTCTATTCTTCCAACCACTAATTGTTAATTCAATAAAGGACGATCCAAACACTCACCAAGGCGCTACTCAAAAAAATCAACTAAAATTAAATAATTTTCCTAACCCATTCAACAATTCAACAAGCATTGTGTTTACTGTTGTCAAAAATTCTAATGTTTCATTAAAGCTTTTCAACTTACTCGGCGAACAGATAGAAACTCTTGTAAACGATTATAGAATTAAAGGAAATTATGAAGTAAACTATAATGCTGATAAACTTTCAAGCGGAATTTATTATTGCCTACTTTCTGATGAATCTTCTTTCACTACAACAAAAATAATGGTTTTGAAGTAAACCGATGGACAACGGAAAAAATAATTTAGAGCGAAGTCTTGGATTGTTGCATGCGACCGCATCAAATATGGCAACAATGGTAGGCATTGGTCCTTTCATCACCTTCCCATTAATTGTTTCTGCAATGGGTGGTCCGCAAGCAATGCTTGGATGGGTTGTTGGAGCGATCATCGCAATTTCCGATGGACAGGTTTGGGCAGAATTAAGCACTTCTCTATCCGGCGAAGGTGGTTCTTATGTTTATCTGCGTGAAGCATATAAAAAATATTTTGGTAAGATGATAGCATTTTTATTTATCTGGTCTTTTTTATTAAGCGGACCATTTGAAATTGCTTCGGGGTATATTGGAATGATGCACTATGTTTCTTTTATTTGGCCATCATTGAACGAAATACATATCAGATTGCTTGCATTCGCGACCGGTATTTTCACAATAATCTTGCATTATAATAAAATCAAGTTTGTTGGAACCATGACTATAATTCTCTGGATAATAATGTTGATTACTGTTGCATCAACAATTACGGTAGGAATAATTCATTTCAATCCTGCAAATGCTTTCACTTTCCCGGATAGATGGTTCAATTTCTCGTGGGGATTTCTAATGGGGCTGGGAGGAGCAACACTCATTGCTATGTATGACTTACTTGGGTATTATAATATCTGTTATGTTGAAGAAGAAGTAAAAAATCCTGGATATGTTTTCCCAAGAGCAATAATGTGGTCAGTAATAGGAGTTACTTTTCTCTATGCCGTAATGAATTTTTTTGTTTTAGGCGCTCTCCCTTGGCAAGAGGTTGCTAAATCGAGCCATATCGTCTCAGATATATTTAATAAGTTCTATGGGAATACAATTGCAAGTATTATTACAGTTCTTGTTGCAATTACTGCCTATGGATCTATTTATTCTCTAATGATGAGTTATTCCCGTTTACCTTTTGCAGCCGCGCGGGATGGTTTCTTTTTCGATTGGTTAAAAGCAATTCATCCTAAAAAACATTTTCCTCATTTTTCTTTACTTTTAGTTGGAAGTATTACATGTATCGCAAGCCTTTTTGATCTCGAATTTATAATTGCAGCGACTTTATCAAGCAGGATTTTGATACAGTTTCTCGGTCAAATAATAGGGCTATCTATATTAAGGAAAGATTCCCCTAATATTAAGCGTCCTTTTAAAATGTGGCTATATCCTATTCCTTCCATCATAGCATTTATAGGTTTCAGTTTTATTTTTATCAGCTCCGGAATAGAAGCAATTTCATTAGGATTAGTTTGGCTTATCGTAGGCTCAATCTTTTTCTTCTATTGGGCAAAGCAGAACAATGAGTGGCCATATCACGTGGTTAAAAATATTTAAGATTTAGAAACTAATATGAATGGCAAGATTGAAATAAGAGGATGTAAGAATAAAGATGAGCTTTTGAAGGTTGTTAATGTATGCGATTTAGCCTTTAAAAAAACTCCCTATGAGTATTTTGAAAGACACTTATTAAAGGACGACACGCTTTCTCCTGAAGACACAAGGATATTAATGATCGATGGTGAAATTTTAAGCTCTGTACAAGTATTCCCAAGAAAAATTTATTTAAAGGGAGATATAATTGATTTTGCTGGTATTGGAAACGTTGCAACACTTCCAGCTAAAAGAAAATTGGGATTTGCTGAGATGGTGATGCGTGACGCTATCAATTATATGAAAGCAAAAGATTTTAGGTTTTCGCTGTTAACTACAACAATACACAGGTATTATGAAAAATTTGGTTATAAATCATTGAAACGTGAATTAATTGAAATGACTAATGTATCCTCGAAATTTTATGACCAAGTAAGGAAATTTAACCGTGAGAAAGATTATGAAAGTATTAAAAAAACTTACCTTTTCTATAATCAAAAAAGTATCGGTTCGTTGTATAGAGATTTGATTTACTGGGAATCTCAATTTGCTTTTTGTGGTGAAGAAGAAAAGCTATTTCTTGTTTATGAATTTGATGGATATATAATTGGATATATCCGTGCAGTAGGTGAAAATGATACAATAAAAATTCTTGAGTTCGCCGCTAATATTGATTACTCCAAAGTGTTCGATGTCTTGGTACAGTCACTTTGTTATCAAACCGGCTTTACCAAAGTTGAAATATTTTTATCCGAATCGGAAAAACAAAAGTTATTGTTAAAGAAGTATGCAACTAAAATTGATACGGATTTGATGATATTATTTTGGGGAAATAAATTAACTGAATTACAGAAGTTAGCATTAATTAAAGAGAATAACATAAATTTTTGGCTAAGTGATTTTTTCTAAAAAAGTATAAAGTTATAAACAAAGGTAAATATGAAAATAAATTTTTTATTAGTGCTCATTTCTTTTTCATTCAAGTTATTCGGACAAAGTAACGTATATATTAATGAAGAGCATTCTGCATTTAAAATTGGTAATCAGTTTATTGAAAGAACGATAACAATCATTGACAATAGACCCGGTACAACTGAAATAATAAACAAATTATCAGGAATGAGCTATTCGCTGTCTTCAAATGAGTTTTCACTTGATGTGGTTTTTGCAGGATTTGGACCTGCGCTTGGTAAAAATCAAAATGGAGAAAATCCATCTTCAATTACTTCTAATAATTTTCACTACAACGGATTTAATATTCTAACGGGTGAAAATTCTAAAACGCTGATTTTAAAGTATTCTTTAAATGGTTATTTGTATTCATTTAATCTCGACCTATACTATCAAATAGTTGAGAACCAACCCTATATAAGGAAATGGATTGAAATCACTGATTCCTCCGAAGGGATTCAGTTTCTTGATAGGCTTAATGTTGAAGACTTTAGATTTTCTAATCCAAAGTTTTCACACGGCGAATTTGGGCAGCCTGTGTTTAATAATGATATTTTTCTTGCCGTTGAGTATCCGGCTGTTGAAAATTTTATAAGTGAAAATCAGATTAAAATTGGATATGCGCTCGGTAAAAAAATTACGAAGGATAAAATCATTTCTTTCCCATCAATCATCGGAGTTTCACCATCAGATACAAAACTCGAACAAACCTTTATGTCGTACGTTGATTCAATCAAAGTAAAAGGAACCAGACCATTTTTACTTTATAATTCATGGTACGATTTACGTAATCCAGCTATTGCTGAGGGGTCTGAAAGTATCATGAATGAAAAAAATGTTTTAGAAAGAATTGAATCATTCAAAAAATATATGGTTGAAAAACATAAAATTACCCTTGATGCGTTTGTTCTTGATGATGGATGGGATAATTACAACAGTATTTGGGAAGTTGACACAAGACATTTACCAAATAAGTTTACACCATTTATATCACCACTTAAAGCAATGCATACTTCGTTGGGTATTTGGGCATCACCGTTCTGCGGATACTCAAATCGCGATAAAAGGGTTAAGTGGGGTAGCGAACATGGTTATGAAAAGATCGGTGACTTTTTATGTTTTGCCGGTAAAAATTATAAAGCGCAGTTTGAAAAGAAAATGGTTGAATACACCAAAGATTTTAATATGGGATACTTTAAGTGGGATGGTTTCTTGCTTGCATGCAATGAATTAGATCACGGGCATTTACCCGGAGTTTTTTCGCGAGAAGAATTAATTTCAACTTATATTCATATGATGCAGGCGGTAAGAAAAATTAATCCAGATATTTTTATCAACATTACCGTTGGCAGTTGGCTCTCACCGTGGTGGTTACAGTATTCTGATTGTATTTGGATGCAAGGCGAAGATTACGCTTATGCCGAAGATGTGCCTTCAATGAATCCAAGAGATAAAGCGGTAACTTATCGCGATGCGGTTTTGTGGGATAATTTTCAAAATCAGAAATTACTTTTCCCTATGTCCAGTTTGATGACTCATGGTATTATTAAAGGCAGATTAAATTTTCTTGGCGGTAAGAATGAACCGCTTGATTCTTTTACGAACGAAGTTATGATGTATTTTGGGCGAGGTGTAATGATGTGGGAACTCTATGTATCCCCCGATTTGCTTTCAGATGCAGAGTGGGATGCAATTGCTAATTCATTAAAATGGGCAAAAGCCAATAAAGATGTATTAAGCAAAACTAAAATGATTTTGGGTAATCCTTTAAAAAGAGAACCCTACGGATATACTCATTTAACTAAAGAAAAAGGAATTGTTTTATTACGGAATTCATTCATAGAACCAAGAGAAGTTGAGGTAAAGCTAGATCAAACAATTGGTGAAATGGATATTGAAAAAGAATATTTTGTGAAAATAGTCTATCCTTATAATAAAGTTTTACCGGAAAAATTCAGATTCCCCGGCAAGCTATCAATCAAATTAAATGGATATGAAATTTTATTATTAGAATTAATTCCTGTGGATAAAATTCCTCTGAATACCCCAATTGGTGCCAGATTTGACATTAATGAAAAGAATAATATTATCTTATACGATGAGGTTGGTGCTCAAATAGACTACACCCTTTATCCACAAACAGAAAAAAAATTTGTTAAACTTGATGGTAAAACAGATAGCATATCAGTAATGGGTTTTAAGAACATAGCAGTTGATGGGAATAATCTTAATGGGAATTTCTCAGTTACGGTTCCTTACAATTATCTTAATGCTAAACTGTCTTTTCTAATTGAACCCAAAGGAAGATTGTTAAAAGAAAACTTGCCATCTCTAAAAATATCTATAAATGGCTTGCCTGTCGAATCTATTATTGAACAGGAGAATGGTAGATGGTTTTGGATGACCGCAGCAATTCAAGGGGGTGAGGATGAAATTGATTTTAAACTTGAATTCAAAGAAAAAAGCGAAAGTAAAATTAGTTTATGGCTAATGGCAGACCAGGTTCTTGGAGCAGCCTTACTAAATGAAAAATTAAATATTGGTGCAGAACTTTTACCACCAAAACCGTATGCATCAGAGATAAAAAAAATTGAGCAAAACATTATTACTTACAGCATAAAATAGGAGAAAATAAAATGTATTTCGATTGGATTACTTGGGGGATATGGCTTATTGGATTTGTTATTCTTATTGTTTGGATTCTTGTTCCGGCAAGAGAATTCAAAAAACTTGTGAAGAAGAAAAGTGCTGAACAAAAATTAAATAATATTAATTCTATTAAATAACTCTGGACAAAGAAATGATAACAATTGATTATGTAATTATTTTTGTATTCCTGGCTGCTATGTTCTATATCGGTTCAATCTTTTATAAGTGGGTCGGTAGTTCGGATGATTTTTACTTAGCCGGGAGACAACTTACACCATTTATTCTTGCGGCTGTGCTTGCAGCAACTAATGTTAATCTCTATAGTTTTGTCGGGCAAGCCGGTATTGCTTATAAAGAAGGAATTCCAATTATTTGGCAAACTTGGACCGGTAATATGGCTATGGTGGTTTCTGGGTTATTTGTAATTCCAATATTTAGAAGATTGAGAATCCGAACAATTCCAGAATTTTTAGAAAAAAGATATAGTAAAGGGGTGAGAACCTTTGTGGCATTCCTTTGGATTTTACGTTTAACTTTCTGGCTTGGGGTAGTACTTTATACAGCCGTAATAGCCGCACAAACAATTTCTGGTTTAACCTCTTTCACTGCGTGGGTTCTCATTTTCTCTGTAGTTGTTATTATCTATACTATTCTTGGAGGAATGTGGTCTGTGGCATTCACTGATGTAATTCAATTTATTTTAATGTTAGGCGGAGCTCTTATCTTGCTTCCGATAGTAATGAGTGCCGTAGGTTGGTTCCCGGGTTTATCTGCAAAGTTACCAGAAGGTGCATTGACGCTTGTAAAAAGTTCAGGAACATATAATTGGAAATTTATTATAGCAATTTTTCTCTTAGGAATTGAATGGGCTTGCGTAGATCAGGGATTATTACAAAGGGCTTTTGGTGCAGAAAGCACCCGTAGTGTTGCAAAAGGATTAGTTATGGCAGGTATAATTACAACTCCATTTGCTCTTTTATGGACTTTGCCGGGATTGGCTGCGAGTATTATTTATCCAAACTTAACAAACGCTGATTCGGCAGTTCCGTTATTAATTGCTAATCTTCTTCCAAATATAGTTTTAGGATTAGTTGTGGTCGGGTTGTTGTCTTCTCAACTTTCAACTATTTCAGGTAATCTTAATGGTGTTGCAACAATTTTTGCAAGCGATATTTATGAAAATGTCATTAATAGAAAAGCTACAGATAAAGATATTCTTTTGATTGCAAGAGTAATAACATTTTTAACAGGAATTGGAATGGTGGTCTTTGCTTACTTAGTACCGCTATTAGGAGGTGCGGTGAACGCTTATCTTACAATAATCGCCATTATGGATATGCCGTTATTTGTCATCGCAGTTGTTTATGGTCTTCTCTGGAAAAGAGTTAATTGGCAGGGTGCAGTAACCGGTTACATCCTTGGTGCTATTTCCGGTGTAATTGGTCAGTTTTTCTTAAATCTTGATTTTAACATAACAACATTTATTACTGCAGGTACAACTTTAATTATTACCCCTATCGTTAGTTTACTTACAAAAGAGGAATCGAATGAAAAAATTGAAGAAATTTGGCGAGCGAGAACAATTAGTGATGAAGAAATACAAAATAATGATGTGTTTAATATTATTCCAAAGACGGTTAAAGGAAAATTAAGTCTTGCTGTCTTCTTTTTAGGGCTGTTAATTTTTCTGGTTGGGGTATTTATGGGAAGCACAGAATCGAGTTCAGCTTCGCTGGTTGCTGTAACCGGAATGTTGATTTATTTTATTGGCGGTTTACTAAGAGCTTACACAAATTAAATTTATGGAACAATAATGACAAACTATTTAAACGAACTAAAAATATCTACTCCGGGCAGGGTTTGCTTGTTTGGGGAACATCAGGATTATCTACAACTTCCAATAGTAGCCTGTGCAATTTCATTGCGCATTTCTATTGAAGGCGTCCGAAGAAATGATTTCATGATTAATATTCAATTACCAAATATTTCTGAAGAAGAAATTTTTTCAATAAACGAACCGATTTTATACACAAAAGAAAGAGATTATTTTAAAAGCTCAGCTAAGATTGTTTTAAAATATGGATTTACATTTTCCAGCGGTTTCGATTGTATTGTTAAAGGACAAATTCCCATTAATGCGGGTACCTCCAGTTCTTCAGCGCTGATCGTTACTTGGATAAACTTTCTTACCCAGATGAGCGATCAAGCTATACAATTGCCCGCTGAAGTATTGGCAAAATATGCCTATGAGGCAGAGGTTTTGGAATTTTCTGAACCAGGTGGGATGATGGACCAATATTCAACTTCAATTGGTGGAATTATTGCCATTGATTTTTATCCTTCAATTAAAGTAACGAAGTTGGATACTAGCTTAAATACTTTCGTGCTTGGGAACTCTCATCAACCTAAAAATACAAAGTTTATTCTAAATCATGTAAAAGAGCAAATTTTAAATGTGGATAAAATTCTTAAAAATCTTTATTCGGATTTCTCATTGCAAAACGTAAAGTTTAAAGAATTGGGAAAATATTCCCGGCATTTGAATGAGACTCAATTCCAAATTTTAAAGGGCACAATAAAGAATAGAGACTTGACCGTGGCTGCCAGGAAAGAATTATCACTAAAAAATCCAGATCATAGATTAATTGGGAAAATGTTAAATGAACACCATACCGTCTTGAGAGATATTTTAGGAATTTCAACTCCTAAAATTGACGCTATGATTGATGCGGCATTAAAAGCTGGGGCTTTCGGTGCAAAAATTAATGGATCAGGTGGCGGAGGTTGTATGTTTGCATATGCTCCACAAAATTCTGATAAAATTAAAGCAGCAATTGAAGATGCCGGTGGTGAAGCCTTTATCATCGTACCGGATTCTGGTTCAACTAAAGAAGTTCTTGAGGTAATACTATGAGTGATGGTAAATTAGTTATTCTTGCTGGTGGTATTTCTTCAAGGATGAAGAAACCTATTGTAAAAAAACTTAATGTTGACTCACATCTAATTGATGATGCTGACACCAAATCAAAATCCATGATTGGTGTTGGAAAAAATTATAGACCTTTTTTAGACTATCTCTTATTCAACGCCAGAGAATCGGGGTATTCAGATATTGTTATAGTTGTAGGTCAAAATGATAGTTCTGTAAGAGATTATTATGGTAAAAAGGATGATAATAATGATTTTAACGGATTAAAAATATCTTACGCAATTCAACCGATTCCCAAAGAAAGAACTAAACCATTTGGAACTGCCGACGCTCTTTATTGGGGATTAAAAATTAAAAATCAATGGGTGGGACAAAAATTTACAGTTTGCAATAGCGATAATCTCTATTCTCAAAAAGCTTTAAGACTAATGTTAGACTCCCCCTATCCGGGATCTCTTATAGATTATGACAGAGCTGCTTTAGAATTTGAATTATCCAGAATAGCAAAATTTGCTGTTACAATAAAGAATGAACAAAATTTTTTAATTGATATAATAGAAAAACCGGATTCAGAACTCATCGAAGAAATTCAAACTAAAAATGGTTATATTGGTGTTAGTATGAATATCTTTTCGTTGGAATATGATCTGATTTTTCCTATACTTGAAAAAATAAAGCCTCACCCAATAAGAGACGAAAAAGAATTGCCGGAAGCGGTAAAAATTCTTGCAAATAAAATAGATAATTCTGTTTATGTTCATCCCTTAGTTGAACATGTACCTGATTTAACCAGTAAAGATGATATCGAACAAGTAAAGCAGTATTTAGAAAAATATTATTATAATTTTAGTTTTTAATCTATGGGTAAAGTCCGAAGAAAAAATCAAATAAGAAAAAATTTGGTTTTAAAATCATTATTAGGTGAAAAATTTCTTTCTCTTAATGAAATAAAAATTAAAACCGGAATTACCTTACCGGTTTTAACTAATCTTGTTAATCAATTAAAGAAAGAAAAATTTGTTGTACAAGCTAAAGCAAATGAAGCTAAACTTGCCGGCAGACCCCCACAAATATTTAAATTAAATAAAGATGGCGGTTATATCGTTGGGGTTGATATAGGACGACTTTATACAAATTTTATCGTTTTAGACCTTGAGCAGAATATTGTTTACGAAAAAAGGCAACCGACATTCCCTTTAGAAGATCCCCTGATATTTTTAGAGAAATTATATTGTGAAGTGAAGTCTATGATAAAATTAGCAAAAGTATCATGGGATCGCTTACTGGGTATCGGGGTAGCAATTCCAGGTATTGTAAAAGGACGCGCTGGTTTCAGTGAAACTTATCTGAATTTTGGAGATAAATCAGCTAAAGAGGTCTTCAGTAAACGGTTTAACAAACCAGTGCATATTGAACACGATGCCAAAGCGATGGCGATTGGTGAGATGTGGATGGGCAAAGCTAAAGGGTGTCTGAATGCATTATGTTTAAACTTGGGATGGGGAGTCGGATTGGGAATTATTATTGATGGGAAAATTTATTATGGTAATGATAGTTTTTCAGGTGAATTTGGTCATATTCAAGTAGCGCCAGACGGTGAATTGTGTTATTGTGGCAAATTAGGTTGTCTTGAAACGGTTGCGTCAGGTAGAGCATTAACAAGAATTGCCAAAGCTAAAATTTTAGCTGGTGAAAAAACTATGTTAGTTGAAGAAAAAGGTGTTGATATTAATCAACTCGACGCTCGAAATATTTTGGAAGCTGCTAATAAAGGCGATCAATTTTCTATTGAGCTACTTGAAACTACAGGAAAATATTTAGGATTAGGAATTGGATACTTAATTAACATTTTTAATCCCGAAAAAATAATTTTAGGGGGGGGGATTACTGTTGCAAATTCGTATTTAATGAATTCAATAATTAGTACGGCTATGAAACAATCATTAACTCATATAAACAAAAGTGTCCAGTTTGAAATCTCAACTTTGGGATTTAAAGCTGGAGCCATCGGTGTGGCGATGTTATCAGTTAAAGATTTGTTTGAAGTAGAACATTTAAATCCTACTGCTTATGTATAAATTAGATGTGCTTCCCTTAATAGTGTGAACATAGGTTGAGCTTGCCATTGAAGAAGAGCATCTCAATCCGCAAATTATCAAAATTTCTGTAGCCTTGAGCTCAACCCTATTGAGCATTTGAGAACAAGCAGCGATATTTAGCGCCTTATAAAAAAGTATTAAATGAGATTAAGGGCAATAAAATAAGGCGTTAAAGAGGGGGTAGTGAGTTTATAAAGAGCGAGAAAAACAGTTAATCGTATCAAACATTTTTGTACTTTCTGGGGAAAGAATCAGCATATTGTTTCCATCAAATACCCGAACCCACTGAGATTTGAACATTCAAGACACCCTTTGAGATAGAAATGAACTGAAACAACCGATGGGTAAGACTGTCGGAAATAATTCCATGGGAAGCGTTAGTCGGTCTCTACGCAAAAAGGATGAGTGACACTGGAATGTCCGGGAATAGATGCACGGATAACCATACGTGCGATGATCATAAAAGTAAAATTAGATAGTTCGTAAAAATATTTTGCGCAGAGTATTTTTACTAACTATC
>JAVHOS010000030.1:0-6067 GCA_036170205.1 Ignavibacteriaceae bacterium
CAAGAAAAAAGAAGAAAGCAGAAATAAATTAATGGCAAAATCTTACGAAATCGCGGTTTTAGGCGGAGGTCCCGGGGGATATGTTGCGGCAATCCGCGCTGCTCAATTGGGATTTAGAACTGTTGTAATTGACAAAGAAAATCTCGGAGGCGTTTGTTTGAATTGGGGTTGTATTCCGACAAAATCATTATTAAAAAATGCCGAACTTTTCGACAAAATGAAAAACCATTCAGCAGAATTCGGAATTTCTGTTAAAGAACTTTCCTTCGATTTCTCCAAGATTATTAAACGAAGTCGTGATGTCTCCGATCGAATAACCAAAAACGTTGAACTTCTCATTAAGAAAAATAAAATAGAACGAATACGCGGATACGGGAAATTAGCATCGAAAAATCAAATTGATATTTACGATAATGATGGCAAAAAGTCCAATTCAATTACCGCCGAAAAAATAATTATCGCAACCGGAGCGAGAGCCAAAACGTTTCCCAACATTCCTGTTGACCGTAAAGTTATTATTACAAGTACCGAAGCAATGAATCTTCCCGAACAACCGAAAGAAATGATCATCGTCGGCGCGGGTGCTATCGGTGTTGAGTTCGCATATTTCTATTCTGTTCTTGGAACGAAAGTTACGCTCATCGAGATGATGGAAAACATTCTTCCGATTGAAGATAAAGAAGTTTCACAAACGCTTGAAAAGAGTTTTAAAAAACGGGGAATTGAAATCTTTACCTCTACTTCGGTTGAAAAAGTTGAAGTTAAAGGAAAGAAAGCTCATGTAACAATACTTCAAAAAGGCGAACAGAAAGAATTAACATCCGATATTGTTCTTTCAGCAGTTGGCGTTACCGGCAACGTTGAAGGTTTTGGTCTGCAGGAATTAGGGATCGAACTTTTCAAAAATCACATTAAAGTAAATAAAACAAATTACCTGACAAATATAGAAAACATTTACGCGGTCGGCGATGTAATTGGAGCGCCGTGGCTTGCGCATGTTGCTTCTGCTGAAGGAATTCATTGTGTAGAATCGATAAAAGGTTTACATAGTGAACCGATCAATTATGAAAATATTCCGGGTTGTACTTATTGTCAACCGCAAGTTGCAAGTGTTGGTTTAACCGAAGCGAAAGCGATTGAAAAAGGTTATGAAATAAAAGTTGGAAGATTTCCTTTTATGGCAAGCGGAAAAGCTTTTGCATCAGGAGAACGGGAAGGATTTGTAAAACTAATTTTCGATGCAAATTACGGCGAACTTCTCGGCGCTCATATTATAGGTTCCGAAGCGACGGAAATGATTGCCGAACTTGGCATTGCTAAATCTCACGGCGCAACTTACGAATCGATTGCAAAAACAATCCACGCGCATCCAACATTATCTGAATCAATAATGGAAGCGGCTGCTAATGCCTTCGGCGAATCAATCCATATTTAGAAAATTAAATCGGCAATGCGGGAATTAAAAAAAGAAATAACGAATATTGACCACAGAATGCAGAATATCGAAGTGAAAAACTTCATCATTCGTTGTTCCTTGTTAGATGTTCAATATTCAAATTAAAAAATTTTAATTAACTAATTATTACTCAACTTGAATACTAGAAAACTTACATATTGCGATCTTAATTTTATTGGTTACAACGAAGCATGGGAGCTTCAGCATAAACTGCTTCAACAAAGAAAAGATAAAAAGATCAGCGATGTTTTTTTAATGCTCGAACATCCGCACACTTATACGTTAGGAAAAACCGCCGACAAAAAGAATCTTGTTGGAAGTAAAGAATATTTAGAAGAAAATAAAATATCGGTTTTTGAGATTGACCGCGGCGGAGATATTACATACCACGGTCCGGGACAAGTAGTTGGTTACCCGATCATCAGCTTGAATGATTGGCACAACGATGCGCACAAATATTTGCGAGCGCTTGAAGAAGTGATCATCTTAACTTGTAAAGAATATGGATTGGAAACCGGTCGTAAAGAAAAATTCACCGGCGTTTGGATAGAAAATAGAAAAATAGCTGCGATAGGTATCAAGATAAGTAATTGGATTTCGATGCATGGCTTTGCGTTTAATATTAATACTGATCTGAATTTATTTAACGGTATAATTCCGTGCGGAATTAGCGATATGGAAGTTACTTCGCTTGCGAAAGAGTTGGGAAGAGATATTTCTCTTCCAGAAGTAAAAGAAAAACTGTTGAAATATTTCAGAGAAATATTTCAGTACGATGTAATTGAAACGGTTGAAGCTGATAAGTTGTTACCAAAGAAAGTAGAAGTTCTTTTTAATGCATGAAACATGCAAATAACAAAAGAGTGGACAAAAAAGGTTTGTAAAAAATATGAGATCAACAGATCAAAAGAAGAGTAAAGTGAAAAAAGAAATTACAATTAATGGGAAGACGTTAAATCTTTCAAAAGAAGATTTGCTCTTTGCTTTCCGCACAATGTTTCTTTCGCGCCAGATCGATATAAAAACGATGAATTTGTTAAAGCAAGGGAAAACATTTTTTCATATTGCCGGTTCCGGACATGAAGCTATTCAAATTGCTTCGGCAATGCAATTAAATCCGCATCATGATTGGATTTTTCCTTATTACCGCGATCTGTGTGTTGCACTAGGCTGCGGAGTTAACCCGTATGATATTTTTCTTCAAAGTTTTGCAAAAGCGGACGATCCTTCAAGCGGAGGACGACAACTTCCCGGTCACTTTGGCGCGAAAGGTTTAAACATTCCAAGTCAATCGAGTCCAACGGGAACCCAATATTTACAAGCAGTTGGCGCTGCGTTGGCTTCGCAGCATCAAGGAATTAAAAATGTTACTTATGTTAGTTCAGGAGAAGGAACCACCAGTCAGGGTGAATTTCACGAAGCGGTAAATTGGGCAAGCCGCGAAAAACTTCCGGTAATTTTTGTGGTGGAAAATAATAAGTACGCTATCTCGGTGCATGTTTCCAAACAAAGTGGAGGCGAAGGAAACTCAATTGCAGAAATGATGAAAGGTTACGCAAAATTAAAACGGATGTTGATTGACGGAACCGATTTTGTTGAATCATATTTAGCATTTAAAGAAGCGGTAGAATATGTTAAAAGCGGCGATGGTCCGGTTTTAATTGAAGCTGATGTTGTCCGTCTGCTTTCACACTCTTCATCGGATGATCAGAAAAAATACCGCGAACATGATGAGTTGGAAGATGAAGCGAAGCGCGATCCAATCGATAAAATGATTCTTCTTTTAAAAGAAAATAATTTAGCAACGGATGAAGAAATTCAATTAATAAAGAATAAAGTTTTAGAAGAAATTGAAAACGCTGTCACCGAAGCCGCAAGAGCGCACGATCCGCTGCCGGAGACTTGCGAAAAATATCTTTTCGATGAATCCGGTTTGAAAAATACTTTTGAGTATGAATCTTCCACACCGAGCGGAAATAAAATTGTAATGGTCGATGCGATCAATCATGCGTTGCACGAAGAGATGGAACTGAACAATAAGACATACGTTTTTGGTGAAGACGTTGCTGACAAAAAGGGAGGAGTATTCACAGCAACAAAAGGATTAACACAAAAGTTTGGCGAAAAACGTGTCTTCAATTCTCCTTTAGCTGAAGCAAGCATTATCGGAGTTGCAGCAGGTATGGCGTTGACCGGTTTAAAACCGGTCGTTGAAATTCAGTTTGGTGACTACATTTGGCCTGCATTTATGCAGTTCAAAGATGAAGTTGCAACGATGCGGTACCGTTCCAACAATGTCTGGACTTCCTCATTCGTTACGCGCGTAGCTGTCGGAGGATATATTCACGGCGGATTATATCACAGCCAGAATATTGAATCGATCTTTGCGCACATTCCTGGAATATACATCGCGTACCCATCGAATGCAGCAGACGCAAAAGGATTGTTAAAAACCGCAATCCGATTGAACGATCCCGTTTTATTTTGCGAACATAAAGGTTTGTATCGTCAAAGTTTTGCAACATCCCACGAGCCGGACAAAAATTATCTTCTTCCATTCGGCAAAGCAAAAATTGTAAAAGAAGGAAAAGATGTCTCGGTAATTACCTACGGCGCTTCTGTGTGGGATACCGTTTTTGCTGTTCGCAAACTTGAAGATGAAGGTTATTCGGTTGAGATAGTTGATATTCGAACCATTGTTCCGTTAGATGAAGAAACAATTTTTAATTCCGTGAAGAAAACGAGTAAGGTGATTGTAATTCACGAAGACACGTTAACAGCCGGATTCGGCGCAGAGATTGCCGCGCGTATTTCAGAACAATGTTTTCAATTTCTTGATGCGCCGGTAAAACGTGTAGGCGCGAAAGATCTGCACATACCTTATAGTCCGGTTTTAGAAAATGCGGTGCTCCCTTCGCGTGAAGGGATTTACCATGCGATCAAAGAATTGATTCGTTATTAAATAGTTGAAAGTGAAAAGTTGAAAGTAGAAAGAAAAAAATGAGAATTGAAATTCCAATGCCGAAGATGGGTGAATCAATTATGGAAGGAACCATTTTAAAGTGGCACAAAAAAGTTGGAGAAACTATCGGCAAAGATGAAATTCTTTTTGAGATAAGTACAGACAAAGTTGATTCAGAAATCCCTTCTCCAATTGACGGAGTGGTTGCAGAAATTATTGCTGAAGAAGGAACAACTTTAGATGTCGGGAAAATTGTTGCATTTATTGAATCAGATAAAAATATTCAAGTTTCTGTAATCAATACTTTTGTAAAAAAAGTAGAACCGCTTCCGGTAGAAATTATGGAAACTCAATCAACAAAAAAAACTGAAATAAGTGTTTCACTTCAAACCGTCGATATTCCAATGCCGAAGATGGGGGAGTCGGTTATGGAAGGAACGATAATAAAATGGCACAAGAAAATTGGTGAAGCAGTAAAGCTTGATGAAATTCTTTTTGAAATAAGTACCGACAAAGTTGATACCGAAGTTCCATCGCCGGTAAACGGTACGTTAACTGAAATATTGGTGAATGAACAAGAGACTGTTGAAGTGGGAACAATAGTTGCAAAAGTTTCTACCTCCGAACATACTCAACAAGTTGAGGTGGAGAAAGAAAACACCAGCGAAGATATTCAAATGCATTCAGTTATTGCCGATAATGCATTTACAGAAAAGAATACTGCTGAATTGGAAAAAGAAAGTAACAGGTTTTACTCTCCCCTTGTGATGAGCATTTCTAAAAAAGAAAAAGTTTCTTTCGATGAATTGGAAAAGATCAGCGGTTCCGGTATTAGCGGAAGAGTTACAAAAACTGATCTTTTAAATTATCTTCAAAAAAGAGGAACTCAGCAACTTCCACAAAGCAAAGTTTCGGTTGAAGAAATCGGTCAACCTTTTGTAAACGATTTGATTGAACGAATTCCGATGGATAACATCCGTCAGAAAATAATGCATCACATGCTCAAAAGCCGTGATGCGTCTGTACATGTTTCCGCAACAATCGAAGTTGATATTATAAAAATTTATAACTTCATCAACAAAAATAAAGACCGCTATCAAAGTCAACATGGAGTAAAACTTACCTACATGGCATTCGTTTCGTATGCGGTAATTAAGGCAATTCAGGCTTTTCCAATTGTTAACGCATCTATCGATGGGACAACTATTCTTCAAAAAAGATTTGTGAATTTAGGCATTGCCGTTGCGCTAAAACCAAATGGATTGATCGTTCCGAACATTAAAAATGCACACGAAAAAAATATTGTTGAAATGGCGAAATCTATTGTGGATATTGCGGAAAAAGCTCGAACAAAAAAACTTACGCCGGATGATGTAACAAGTGGAACATTTTCAATTACAAATTACGGAGTGTTCGGAACAATTTTTGGGACGCCAATAATCAATCAACCTGAAGTAGCAATACTTGGTGTTGGAGCGGTTATTAAAAAACCTGTAGTAATTGAAGTTGAAGGAATGGACACGATAGCAATTCGACCGATAATGAATTTAGCGCTCTCGCACGATCATCGTTTAGTTGATGGAATGGTCGGCGGGAAATTCCTCTCTTCAATTAAAAGAACGCTTGAACAGTTTGATGAAAAAGAAATG
>JAVHOS010000031.1:0-24118 GCA_036170205.1 Ignavibacteriaceae bacterium
AAAGTAATTGAGCGAAAAGAAGAGTGATGAATAAAAAGCTATTGAGGCGAGTCATCTAACAATTTCATTTTTTTGCCAACCGGTGTAAGTACAACCTGCTTGCGGAGTTCTTCAATTGCAGCGAAGTCTGCCGTACAAATATCGAGACGTTCAGCATTAGCCGCACCAAGAGCTGCAGCAAATTTGCACATTTCAGCGAAAACAAAATCATTGTGCCAGCCATAAACAATTCCCGCAACAAACGCATCGCCGCTTCCGGTTGGATGAACTGAACAAACTTTCGGCGGAACAATTTTAAAATGATAATCAAAATTTGAAGTAAAGACCGGACGTTCTCCATCAGTAATAAAAGCCTGCTTAATTCCCTTTTGATAAAGATGATCGAGAAATGCTAATTTATCTTTTTCAGATTTTATTTTTATATCTAGTGATTTTTCAATCTCTTCTACATTGCTGTGAAGAATGGTCGGCGAGGCGTCGATGCAGCCGGCAAGATGAGCGCCGTATGTGTCAACCACCGATACTTTATCATATTTATTTGCAAGCGAAATGCCGTAGGGAAAAATTTCATCTGCGGCGGTTGATGGTGAAGAACCTGAGAAAACAACGATCTCACAATTCTGAATCATCTTTTCAAGTTTTGATTTAAATTCGTTCGCTTCATCGGGACTAACAAAATTATTTTCTTGAAAATATGTTGAAACGGTTTTGTTAGATTCATCCGTTATAACCGCTGCAATTCTCGTTTCATTTGCAGTTCGTATAAATGAATAGGATAACTCTTCTTGTTCAAGAATCGAGCGGAAAATTTTTCCGTTTGCACCACCCGCAAATGTAAAGCCAAAACTTTTTGTTTCTAAACATTTTAACTGCCGACTAACGTTTATTCCTTTCCCACCCGCCCGATAAGTTAATTTCCCGTTTCTATTTTCTCCGGAGAATAAAACGTCCTTATACGTCAAACATATTTCCAACAACGGGTTTATAGTTACTGTAAGAAGCATATCGTTTACCGGTAGCGATCCAAATCATTATAAAAAGGAGTGGTTAAACGGTAATCTCCAAAGCCGGTGTTATCAACAAAAATAAATTGTCTGTTAAGCTGGTAATACTCCCATACTTCGTACGGTTTGGAATCATATTCAAACGGATGGCGGTCGACTGAATTTGGCGCGCCGAGAATGATGTACACCATTCCCATATCCGATTTCCAGCCTTCCGTATAATGAGTAAAATGGACGTTGGCATATTCAACTCTCCGGTAATATTCATTGAACGCTTCATTCTCCGGCGTGGCTTTATTTGGATCTTTTGATTTCCAGAAATTTAAAAATCTTTCAAGTTTCGCTTCGGAAGTTTTTGCTTCATTAATCGAATCCAATTCGGAAGTGGTCGCAAGATAAATCAACTGTGCGATAGCCTTATCAACATTTGTGATTGAAGGAGGAATTCCTTCGAGCCGGGAAAAAAATCCTTTGTTCGATGCAGCTTTAGTTGAAGAATTTAGATCATCAACAACAAGGGTAAAAATATAATTATCAAGCGGAAGTTTAATGCTGTCGGTCTCAATCGTAATCCGGTTAATTCCCTGGTGTAAATCTTTTTCCGAAGTTTTTTCGAGTATTGATTTTTCATCTTTGGAAGAGATATAATACTTCATCAAAACTAATGTGGCGGAATCGCTATAAATTTCAGCATAAACATTGATTTTACCTTCTGCCGTTGAAATGATCTTTGAGATGTTCGGAAAGACTTTCTCCTTTCTATCAACTATCGTTTTATTTCCAACAAAGAGAAGATCACTTATATCAATTTTGTTATCGAATGCTTTTACTTTAAAATTAGCGTCGAAGGAACTTTTCTTTCTGGAGTCTTTATCTTCAACTGAAAGAACAAAAACATAGTCACCCGGTGTAAGTGAAAATGATTTTAGACTCAAGTTAAAATTTGAACGGGAATGAGCTTGATCAAAATCTTGCGAAATAATTTTTTCATTCCAAAGTTTTTCCGTCAGCAAATTCTCTTTCTCTTTACTATAAACTGAAACGGTAACTGTATATTCGGCTTTAAATGCTGCACCATCTTTAACAAACTGAAGTGAATTAAACGGGACTTGAACAAAAACATCAACTCTTGTGGCGGCTGAACCCTCACTTTTATAGTTGAGAAGTTCATAATAAAAAGCAGGTAATCCTAATTTATTGTAAGTCTCGTTTGATTGTTCAACTTGCGAGTATCCCGGGAAGTTCGCTAAAAAAAACAAAGCAATTATTATAGATTTCATATTTCCGCCGTTAAACATTTGCATAAAGATCATACTCGTTACAATCAAAAACCGTAGCGTTATAGAATTTGCCTGCTTTTAAGGTTTTATTTTTCACGGGAATTAAAACTTCTCCGTCAACTTCAGGAGCGTCTCTATAACTTCTGCCAATATAGTAATCTCCTTCTCTACCTTCAACAACAATTCTCAACTCTTTTCCAATAAGAGAAAGATTTTTTTCGTGTGAAATGGTTTGCTGAATTTCCATCAACTTGTTTTTACGGCGGACTTTTTCTTTTTCGGTAAACGGATCGCCTAAAATAAAACTTGGCGTACTCTCTTCAACCGAATAGGTAAAAACTCCGATCCTATCAAACTTAAATTCTTTTACAAATTCACAGAGCTCGTTAAAATGTTCTTTCATTTCATTCGGATAACCGACGATAAAAGTAGTGCGGATAGTTACGCCGGGAATTTTTTTTCTAAGTTCATTTAACATTTCAATCGTTCTGCGTTTTGTTATTCCTCTTCTCATCGAACGCAAAACGTCATCGGAGATATGCTGAAGCGGAATGTCGATGTATTTACAAACCTTCGGATTGTTTGCCATAATCTCCATAAGGTTTTCGGGAAAATGGGAAGGATAAACGTACATCAAACGAATCCATTCAATCCCTTCGATTTCGCTTAAGCGATTGATAAGTTCAGCAAGATTTCTTTTTTGATAAAGGTCTTTGCCATAATCGGTTGTGTCCTGCCCGATTAAAATCAATTCCTTTGTATGATTCTTTGCTAGAAATTCTGCTTCATGTACAAGTTCATCAATTGATTTTGTTTGATGTTTTCCACGCATCAAAGGAATTGCGCAAAACGAACAGGGATTATCGCAGCCTTCGGAAATTTTTAAATAAGCGGTGTGGGATGGAGTTGTAAGCAAGCGTTCGCCGAGAAGTTCGCATTTTAATTCACCGCCGATTTCTTTTATAATTCCTTCATAATTTTCTGTACCGAAAAAAACATCAACGTCGGGGATTTCTTTTTGAAGATCGTCTTTATAACGTTCCGATAAACAGCCGGAAACAATAACTTTTTTAATTTTTCCTTCCTTCTTTAAAGCGATGGCGTTAAGAATTGTATTTATCGATTCTTCTTTTGCCGCTTCAATAAATCCGCAAGTGTTTATAATAATCGTATCAGCTTCATTCGGATCATCTTTCAACTTAAAATTGTTTGCTTTAAGCTGACGCATCAAACGTTCGGAATCAACCGTATTTTTTGAACAGCCTAACGTGATTACGCTAACTTTGTTTTGTTTTGTCATTTAGAATTATTACCGGGAAATAAAATACTTGATATAAAGATATACGATCGGCGCTGAAAATATTAGGGAATCAAATCGATCAAAAATTCCTCCGTGCCCCGGAATTAAATTTGAAGAATCCTTTACACCAGCGTCGCGTTTTAAAAGAGATTCAATTAAATCACCAACTTGTCCAACCGTTCCCAAAATAAATCCGATGACAATCACGTTCTGCCATGATAAGAAATCCACCACGAGTAACTTTGCTGCAAGCATTGTGAGGATTGAAAAAATAAATCCGGCAATTGCGCCTTCCCAACTTTTCTTGGGACTAACGCGCAAAAATAACCGGCGTTTCCCGAAAGATAATCCAAAAAAATAAGCGGCGGAATCACAAATCCAAATAGCTGCCAGCATCGAAATTATTACCATCGCGCCATGCTGATAATCGATAAAATATTCTCGAAGCATAACCAAAGCGCTTACGAATAGTCCGATATAAAATATTCCGAGCAAGGTAACGCCAAGATTTAATATCGCCGATTTTTCATTTCTAAAAAGTTCGTACAAAAGAGAAAGAAAAACAATAAAAAAAATAATTGTCGAGAATTCAACAAAGTTGAAATAGGCATTAAGAATAATCATCACTACCGCCGGAAGCCCGATAATGAGTGAACCCGACACATCTTTTTTATCAGCCATGGAAATAAATTCATAGTAGGCTAACATTCCGATGATGAGAGTAAATCCGAGGAAGAAAAATTTTCCATCAACACATACCCCAAGAATTATGGGAATAAAAAGTATAGAAATTAAAGTTCTTACAAAGGTATTCGACACCGTCATTCCTCGTCCGTTAAGTGAGATTGCAGATTTATATTTTCTAAATAATCGTGCGCAGATTCTTCATTCACTAAAATTATTTCTTTTGAAGAATCAATAAGCGCTGCGCCACATCCGGTACAATATTCAACAGTTGAATCAAACACTTTTTCGCAATAGAGGTAAAACAACATGTTTCCCTACTGCACCGAAGCGGCAGCAATCCGCTTCTTCTTACGATAATAATATTGAATCCCGATCAGCACGAGCACAAATATTATGATCTGATATGCGAAAGAAATTAGCGTCGGAGTTAATTCTGCCGAACTGATTGCTTTCACCTGCTCGAGTTCCGAATCTCCAAAAACCATGTACAAAACCACCGCAGATAAATTATTTATAAAATGGAGTACAACCGGCACGAGAATCGAATTGCTTTTGTATGCTGAATAACCAAGATAAAAACCAAGCGCTGTTAAAGGAAGAAAAGCGTAGGGATTAAAATGATAGAGACCAAAAAATATCGCCGTAATTAACGCTCCCAGGAACGGTTTATATCTTAGCTCAAAACTTTTTTGGATAAAACCCCGGAACATTACCTCTTCACAAACTGCCGGCGTAATTGCAACAACAGCAATTACGATAGCGCCATCCATGGCTGAATTTATTTTTAACAAACTTCCGTAAGTGCCTTCTACCAACTTATCCAATGAATCGAGAGATTCTTTAATCATCTGAATAAATCCGCTCTGTTTTGCGAGTTGCTCAAAATAATAATTTTGAATGTACAAATAATTTTGAAGCACCGGCGTTAGAGCAACTATTCCAACCGTAAACAATCCAATCTCAATCCATGGTGCGGAGCGAAAACGGATAACTCGTGTAACATCTTCATAAATAATTTTAGAAAAGATGAGCGCCGGTAAAAGAATAAAAAGAACCTGCCCCGCCATTGTTATTAAACGAAGCGCGTTCGGATCAGCTTTTTCAAACTCGGTTCCGAAAATTAGAATGGTAAGAAGTCCGCCAAAAATTTGATAAAAGAAAAATCCTCCGGCTAAACCAAGCAGACCGGCTTTTACCGGGGAAATTTTAGGAGTCAATTCGGGTTTTACATCTAAAGAAGAATTCTCTTGCCCGGAATTGTTGGTAGAATCATTTAAAGGATCTTGATTTTTAGAATCATCCATAATTTATTTCTTAACCTGAATTTTTCCGTTCAATCCTTCATAAGCGCTTAACTCCGCATCAATAGCGCCTACAATAACTTTGGTTTTAACTTTAATCGGAACTTTCAGCTCATCATCGGAAAGCCAGATCACTATCGTTCCTTCGCTTTTGAATAAACCGCCTTCTTGTACTAACGGTTCAACCATCACGCAATCGAACGTTCCGGCGCCAACGGTAATTCTTTCTTTTCCAAGATAGCGAACATCTAAATCGTACACTTTATCTTTATAGAAATTTTGGAGATGTACTTTTTCTCCGGTTTTCAGTTTCGAGTAATTGAATGTTCGCGCCAAATAAAAAGCCGAAATAATATCATTCACATATTTGGGAATATCATACGATCCGCCGGATGTTTTCGCTTTTCCTTTTCGCTGATCAAAAAAAGCGGAGAAATCTCTCGAATAATTTCCTTCGCGGATATGCTGCTCAAAACGCCACGGAAAAATTCCATTCACATCAATATATGTTTCGTAGCGGTCGCGCACTTTATAGATCCAATCAAAATTAGGAACGGTATTCACTTCGAATAAAACTTTGTAAGTATCTCTTCCGGTAATTTTTTTTATTTCAGGAATCCTCATAGTAGCCACACCGGCAGTAACAAATCCGTACTTTACATCGAAGGTTAATTTTTCACCAACTTTAAAAGCTTTATTATCAATTTTCCTGAAATCAGTTCCTGATCCCTGACTCCAAAGCTTCCCGCTAACCAAAAGGAAAATTAAACATCCGGACAGAATCGGGAAAAGAAATTTTTTCATTAAAAGTCTCCGTTCTTTTGAAGCAACATATAATTTTTTTTGATTTCGGCAAAAACTTCATCAATTGAAATTGAAGCCATGCAGTTTAACTTTTCGCATTGTGCGCGGGTACAATTGGTGCAATTTATCGTCGGTTCAAAGATCGTTTTCTTTTCGCTGAATGGTCCCCAACGGCGCACAGAGCACGCATCAATTTTGGGATAAAAGCCGACAACATATTTTTTTAAAGCTGCCGCAATATGCAGCGGACCGGTAGAATTGGAAATAAACATTTTTGATTTGTCAATAAGAGCTACCAATGATGGCAGTGAAAATATCCCGGCAACATTTATGGTGTTTTCATCCACAACCAGCGATTGACAAATTTCTTTTTCAGATTGCGAACCGGTAATTAGAATTTTAACCTCCAGCGATAAAAGATTTTTCACCAACATCTTCATCATGTTTAAAGGCAAGTCAACCGCGCTTCCGCCGCTGCCCGGATGAACAATAATGATTGGCTTCGCGTCATCAATTTTATTTTCAAGAAAAAATTGTTGAACGTCTCGCTTCCCTTCTTCGCTTATTTGGAGGTGAAAATCCGCTTCACCAAAAGTTAATTGCTTTTCTATTCCAAAAACTTTTAGCAGATTCAAATTGTACTGTAGTTCATGGCGTTCGGCATATTTGCGATGTTCATAAATCTTTTGGGTGAAGAAAAAAGAATATGAGCGGTAGCCTGTTCCGATGCGGTTTTTTATTCCGGTAAGAAATAAAATGAACGCAATTCTGAAAGTCGGGTAGACCACGATGCAGCTATCAAAATTTTTTGATTTTATTTTCCGCACGTTTGAGATCAACGGCGGCGTATTATCAATCTCATCAAGCGTAATTACATCGTCGATGAAAGGGTGATTTTTTACCAGATCGACGGTGTAATTTTTTACAAGAAAGGTGACCTTACAAGCCGGAAATTTTTTTTTGATCGCTTCGGCAAGCGGCAGCGAAAGAACTACGTCACCAATTCTATCCGTGCGGACAAGCAATATGTTTTTAGGATTGATCATCTTTTAGAAACAAACGGATTATCTTTTATATAAAATCGCCGGAGTAAATCTTTTGATTTTTTTATTCCAATTCTTGAAGTGCGTACAATATTTTTCTTTAGAACTTTCTCTCCTTCGGAAATAAAAATATTATCGCCGCAGAGGTCGGTTCCGTTCTCAAGTTTAGAAATTCCAAACGCTTTGCAAATTTTTCCCGGACCGTTGGTTAAATTTAGGAATTCTTTCTGTGTAACTTCACTTTTGTTAAATCTTCTTTGCGCCATTAATTCGATTCCCTCAATTGGTTCAAGAGCGCGGAGTAACACCGCCGAACCCGTTCCTTCTTTATCGCAAACAACGTTGCAGCAAAAATGATTTCCGTAGATAAAGTAAACGTACAATTTCCCGCCGGAAGCGAACATCAACTCGTTTCTTTTTGTTAAACCGTTAAACGAATGCGACGCTTCATCATCCTTTTCTGTGTAAGCTTCAACTTCAACTATTTTGCCCGCCAAATATTTTTGGTTAAATCTTCTTACAAGATATTTCCCCGGAAGTTTTTCAGCTACATGAAGCGCATCTTGTTGGTAAAAATTGTCCGGTAATTTTGGAAACTCTTTATTATTCATTGGAGAATGAGAAGTGAAACTTTGAGGTTAGCCAAGGTTATACTTTGTTTGAAGTTCAGAAATTCGTGTAAGGAAGTATTCTTTTTTCGCCGGATTTTTGGGAATCAAACGCTTATACATTTCAATAGCTTCACTGAATTCGCCTTGAGCGACATAAATTTTTGCGAGTGTTTCAGAAGCAATTTTAACCTCGGAAGGAAAGTCTGATTCCTTTTCGATTTCACGCGCTTGATGTTCCGGCGGAGAGATTTTAATTGCCGCTATTTGTTCCGCTATTTCATCAAGCCGGTCTTCAAAATGATCTTCGATAATCAAGGGTTCAGGATTATATTCATCGGTTACGTTTTTTTCTTCGTCAAAATCATTTTCAAAAGTAAAAAGTTGGCGTGGCGGAATTTTCCCGAACGCCGAGCGAAGTTTTTTGCTTGCTGCAACTTCTTCGGCAAAAAAATTATACGAGGTTTCCGAGTTGATTAACCCGCATCCTTTTTTAAATGAAGTTAACGCTTCGTCATACCGACCAAGCATAGTTAAAGCCTTGGCGAGCACTATGTGAGCGGTTGGATAGTTGGGAAAAAGACGAAGACCTTGAGTTAATATTTTAACGGCTTTCTCTACGTTATTAGCAAAAATCTCCGTGTTTGCCTCTCTGACAAACAACGGAGATTTTTTATTATACTCGTAAATCAAACTTACTTTTTCGTCGAAAATATTCTTTGCGGTCTTTCCCACTTTAAAACCTATTTTTTAGAATAGGCGTGTCTGATGGAAGTTACCGAGACGAAAGAAAATCCGATAAAGAATAACAACTGGAATGGGATAGCGGCAATTTCTAAAAAGTAAATTGATGAACCGATACCAACCAAACAATAAATCGCCATAATCAATTCTACAATTACAGATGGTTCCAATTTTTTGTTCACATATTTATTGTTCGACCATGAATCTTTTTGATTTACTACTTTAAACTTCGGGGTTCTTACAAATTCACTTTTTCTACTTAACAATCCTTCGATCACCGCACGCGAATTATTGACCGCAAAACCCATGCTTCCCGCCATAAAAAGCGGAAAGAGAACAATCTTTTTACGCCAGTCGGTACGAATATCTTTTTGCGAATAGAGATAAAACATGAAAGAACCGATGAAAGCAAGAATGAAGATTGACATCACGGCAAAATAAGCTTCATGCGAACCGCTGTTCTTAATAAAGATTAACGGAACGTTCAATATTGCAGCTAAAAGAATAAACGGGAACGCCAAGTTATTTGTTAAATGAAAAGTCGCTTGAAGTTTTACTCTTAACGGTAATTTTGATTTAAGAACTAGTGGAAGAATTTTCTTAGCGGTTTCAATTGCGCCTTTTGTCCATCGGAATTGCTGAGCTTTTAACGCATTAATTTCTGACGGTAACTCTGCGGGAGAAGTTTCATCACGAAGGAAGACAAATCTCCAGCCTTTTAATTGTGCGCGATAACTTAAATCCAAATCTTCTGTTAACGTATCGGCATGCCAGTTGCCTGCATCTTCAATACAGCTTCTTCTCCAGATACCGCCGGTTCCGTTAAAGTTGATGAAAAACCCGGCTTTGTTTCTTACGTTCTGTTCAATAACAAAATGTCCATCAAGCGCTAACGCTTGAGCTTTAGTTAAAATTGAATAATCGCCGTTAAGGTGTTCCCAGCGGGTTTGCACCATTCCGATTTTCTCATCGGTGAAATGAGAAAGCGTTTTCTTTAAAAAATCTTTTGCGGGAATAAAGTCGGCATCAAAAATTGCGATAAATTCACCGGTAGCTGTTTTCATACCTTCTTTTAAAGCGCCGGCTTTAAATCCTTCACGGTTAGTTCTTCTAACATGAAGAATGTCGAATCCAAGAGCTTTCTTTTCTGCTACTTTACGTGCAACTAAATTAACGGTTTCATCGGTGGAATCGTCCAGCACTTGAATTTCCATTCTGTCTTTTGGAAAATCAATTTCACAGACAGAATCAATTAAACGTTCAACAACATACAATTCATTATACAACGGAAGTTGAATAGTAACCTTTGTATCGGGATTAATATCAACATTAGCCGCCGGTTTAACGTTTTTATATTTGTTGTAATAGTAAATCATAAAAAATCCATGACTACTAAACACAAATAAAATGAACAATGAAACGAAATATGAGATAAGTACTATCTCATCCATAACTTCTCCTATAAATTAAATTACCAACCTGACACAGTATCTAACAGAATATCATCACTTATTTTATTAATTGCATCTTGAATGCCTGCAGTTCTTTCCGAAATTCCACCTGAATAATCACCATAGTTAGAGAATTGTTTTTCAAAAACGGTTCGTCTTTTTACCAAATCTTTGAAAGTAACTTTAACCGTGATGGTCAATCTTCTTGATGCAACGTTTTCGCCGGCAGAAACAATCGCCGGAACGTCAGATATCGGAAGAATGACCACTTCAAGAAGCGCATCCGCGCTGCTTTTCTCAGAAATCTGCAGATTGTTATCATCTATAAATTTTTGAGTTAATTTTTCAGTAAGTAGTTCCCGCAATCCAGGTTCACCGGAACCGCTTCGGTCTTCGGCAAAAGGGATTGCAATTGTCTTCAAGTGCGGAGGAACCGAAGCTCCCGAAAATGAATAAGGGCATCCGAAACACCCCGCAAAATTACTGAATATTCCTATGAGAAACAACAAAATGAACGGTTTTAGAAGCGATCCGGATTTGATAAAATTATTTGTTTTTTTCACTTTTTGCCGACTTTTTAAAGGTGATAATCTTTTATTTTTCTATATAAGGTTCTTTCGCTGATGCCAAGCATTTCAGAAGCGATTCTTTTATTCCCTTTTGCTTTTTCAAGAGCAAGGATAACCGCTTTTTTACTCGCTTCATCAAAGCTTTGAACCACATCTGGCTCCTCTTTTATTTCAAGATTTTCTTTTTGTAAAAGAATTTCTTTTATGTCGAGAATATCTTTTTTCAATTCAAACAAAGCGCGATAAATAAATTCTCTCTCAACCTCTTCGGAACTTTTTCGGGTAACGACCGGAAAGTTCATAGAAGTTCCCAACTTTGGAATTGGAATAATTTGCTCGAAAATCTCTTTTGTAATCCTGGCATTTTTTGTAAGCGCTATTGAAGTCTCAACCGCATTTTTTAATTCGCGAACATTACCGGGCCACGGATAATCGTGCAAATAATCTAAAGCCTCATCTGAAAAAACCGGTTTAGCGGTTTTATTTTCTTCGGCAAATTTATCTGCAAAGAAATGAACCAATTCAAAAATATCGATCTTCCTTTTCCGGAGCGGCGGAATGTGAATTGTTACGGCTTTTAATCGGAAGAACAAATCTTCCCGAAATCTTTTTGCGTCAACTTCGTTTTGCAAATCTTTGTTTGTTGCCGCAAGAAAACGGACATCAACCTTGGTAAGGGTCTCCGCCCCGATGCGCATAAACTCCTTCGTTTCGATTGCCCGAAGAAGTTTTACCTGTGTTGTGATCGGCATTTCGGCAATTTCATCAAGGAATAAAGTTCCGCCGTTGGCAAGTTCAAAATATCCTTTGCGCGCATCAGTTGCGCCGGTAAAAGATCCTTTAGTGTGACCGAATAATTCGCTTTCTAAAATTCCTTCGGGAATAGCGCCGCAGTTTACGCTTATCAGCGGTTTTTCTTCACGCCGGCTGGCGCTATGAATTGCCCGTGCAAAAACTTCTTTGCCTACTCCACTTTCGCCAAATATCAATACAGAAATATCGGAAGTCGCAACTTGAATGATGATATCCATCAAGTCATGAATTTCTTTTGACTTTCCGACGATCCCGAATTTTTTTTGTAGTTGTTCTATGGTCATCATTTATATTGAGTTTACTTCTGCAAAAATAAGAAATAAATCGATTGAATAAAGAAAGATGAAAAGGTTTGGAGAGGAATTAAGGATTGGTAGTTGATTATACACTTAAAAATTTTTAGTCGTCGCTATTTTGAAACTATTCTGCCGTTAAGTTGAAAATCGTTATTTACTTTTTCAAGAATTTTTTCGGCTGATTTTTTATCCTCGAATTTACCCAGACAAACCACGTTAAATATTGTTCCCGCTACATTTTTTCCGATCACTTCAACTTCATAGCCGGACTCCTCAAGTTCGGTTTTCAATGCGTCAGCATTTTTACTATTGCTGAAAGCGCCGACTTGAATAGTAAATTTATAATTTTGGTTTTTAGAGGGAACGATTTTCTTTTCTCCCTTTTCATCATAGTTTGCTGAAGAAATTTTTTCGATCGAAGCAAGATAGGTTGAGTTGGGGTAGTCGGATTTTAATTTATTCCGATAAATAGCCGCTTCTTTTTCATCTTCAACTGCGGTGTAGTAACTGTAGATTCTAAACAGCGCCGCATCGGCATATTTTGATTTTGGAAATACTTGAACAATTTTCTGATATTTTTCGTTAGCTTTTGCTCCATCTTCGGTGAGAAGCGCCGAGAGAAAAAGCAAAGAAGGGTCTCCCGGATTCCGCTTCATTAAAGGCTGAAGTTCTTCTTTTACTTCGCTGCCTTTTCCTTCTTCAACTTTTTTTAGAAGAGGAACGATATTGTATTCCTGCGAAAAGGACTTTTCTGAAAAAAAGAAAAGAAGCGTTGCAAAGACAATAAAATTTTTAAATGATTTAATCATCCCAATCCAATTTTTATACTGCTAATCTTACTTCGGTAGGATTTTTTCTATCAACAACCGAGATGAGTGAACCAAATAACGTTGCCGAAGTTGCCCGGTTAATTAAAACCTCAACGTAATCTCCTTCTCCAATATTTTCCTGGCGCGGGAAAATTACGACTTTATTCGAATCGGTTCTGCCGGATAAAAAGTCTTCCGATTTTTTACTTGCGCCTTCAACCAAAACAATTTCCTTCTTTTCTAAAAGAAGTTGGTTCACATCGAAAGAAATCCGCTGCTGCAAATCGATAATTTCCTGCAACCGTTTTGATTTAGTCATTTCCGGAACATCATCATCCATTTTAAAAGCTTTTGTTCCTTCGCGCGGCGAGTATTTGAACATGTATGCGCCGTCGTAATTTACTTTTTGCATCACGTCTAACGTTGCAAGATGATCTTCATAAGTTTCAGTCGGGAAACCGCTGATAATATCTGTCGAGAAGGAAACATTCGGAATAATTTTTCTGGCTTTATCAATTAATCCAAGATAATGTTCGATCGAATAAGTTCTATTCATCATTTCCAAAATTCTATTTGAACCCGATTGCACCGGAAGATGAATGTAATTGCAAAGATTATTATTTTCTGCAATTGTGTAGAGGAGTTTTTCCGATAAATCCTGCGGATGTGAAGTAGAAAATCTTACTCTCATTTTTTCATCAACTGCGGCAATGGCGGCAAGTAAATCGGCAAAATCATTTTGTTCATCTAAATAAGAATTTACATTTTGCCCAAGCAGCGTAACTTCTCTAAATCCACGTGATGAAAGCATTCTAACTTCGTTCACAATTGATTCAAGACTTCGGCTCCGCTCTCTTCCGCGTGTAAACGGAACCACACAGAAAGAACAAAACTTATCGCAGCCGCGCATTACGGAAATCCATGCGTGCAATCCATCCTCACGGAAAGGAAGAATGTCGTCATAAGTTTCTGAACGGGAAAGTTTAACGCCGATTCCTTTTTCTCCGCCAAAAGCAGAATCGATAAATTCGGGTAATCGCCGGTATTCATCGGGTCCAACTACTAAATCAACAACTTTTTTTTCTTCGATCAAATCTTTACGCAACCGTTCAGCCATGCAGCCGAGGATGCCAAGAATCATTTCCGGCTTTTTATCTTTTAAAGCTTTCAGGTTTCCTAATCGCCCATAAATTCTTTGCTCGGCATTATCGCGGATGCTGCATGTATTTAAAAGAATTACATCGGCATCTTTTACTTCTTGCGTAATCGCATAGCCTTGTGAATTCAGGATTCCCATAACTACTTCGGAATCAGCCAAATTCATTTGGCAGCCGTAAGTCTCAATATATACTTTACTTTTCTGCATTAAAACATTTCTAAAAAAATTATGAAAGCTAACAGGTATTGCAAATCGGAAAGATTAAAATCCGCTCAACTGGTAGAGCACAATGTTAAGAAGAACAAAAGCAATTCCCACAGCAACGTATAAAATAATTTTTCTTCTGCGTTCCTTAAGGAAGTGTATTTGCTTAAAATCTATAAATATATTTTCTTCTTCATCCATTTTTAAAAATCCAAACATCTACGTCCCCGATAATGTAAAATTTTCTTTATTTTTGTTTCAAATATAACTTATTATTTTCTTAATAGTCAATCCAAAAGGATTTATGCAAAATTACGATATTCTAGTTATCGGTGGTGGAATAGTTGGAACCGCGACCGCTATGCAGATTCTTAAGCAAAAACCTCATTTAAAACTTTTATTAATTGAAGAAGAAAATTCGCTCGCTCCCCATCAGACCGGCAATAACAGTGGAGTTATCCATTCGGGGCTCTACTATAAACCGGGTTCTCTAAAAGCGCAGAATTGTGTTAAAGGCAGAACGCTGATGTATCAATTTTGTGAAGAGAATGGAATTCAACATGAACGGTGCGGTAAACTTGTTTTAGCGGCAGATGAAAACGAACGAAAAAAATTAGATGAACTTGAAAGTCGCGGGCATGCAAATGGGTTAACGCAATTAAAAAGAATTTCTAAAGATGAAATAAAAGATTATGAACCTTATGCAGTAGGAATCGATGCACTATTTGTGGGTGAAACCGGTATTGTAAATTATACAGACGTAACTCAGGCATTTGGGGAAAAAATTAAGGAACTGAATGGAGAAATTCTACTCAACACAAAATTTCTCGCACTCAAAAAAGAAAGTAACCATCTGATTGTTGAAACCACAAAAGGAGAATTTGCCGTTTCATATTTGGTTAATTGCGGAGGTTTGTATTCAGACAAGATTGCCAAGGTTTGCGGTGTTGATCCCAAAGTGCAGATCATTCCGTTCCGTGGCGAATATTACGAGATTAAGGAAGAGAAAAAATATCTTGTAAAGAATTTAATTTATCCCGTTCCCGATCCGCGGTTTCCGTTTCTGGGTGTTCATTTTACCCGAATGATAAATGGTGGAGTCGAAGCTGGTCCAAATGCCGTGCTGGCATTTAAGCGAAAAGGATATTTGAAAACAGATTTTTCATTACCGGAAATGTCTGATTATTTTTTCTCCCGCGGTTTCTGGATCATGGCAAAAAAATATTATAAAATGGGATTTGCAGAATTTAGAAGAAGTTTCAGCCAAAAACTTTTTGCCGAAGCATTGCAAAAATTGGTGCCGGAAATTCTAGAAGATGATATTAAACCAAGTGGCGCCGGAGTGCGCGCGCAGGCTTTGGATAGAAAGGGAAATCTCCTTGATGATTTTTGTCTAATTGAAGCGGAAAGAATGATGCATGTATTGAACGCTCCGTCACCGGCAGCTACCGCATCGATAAGTATTGGAGAAACCATAGCACAAAAAATTATCGATAAGCTCAATTGAAAAAAGAATAGAGTAATAAATAGACCCTATTCCGTTATCTCATGTGTTCACTTCTTTTGAGCCCGAGGAGGTCACTTTAATTTGTTCAATAAATTTTACTACCCGCTCATTTAATAAAACCGGATCAATAGGTTTTAAGAGGTACCCGGAAATTCCTTTTGCAATAAATTTTGCAATAAGTTCCTTATCCTTTACCGAAGAGTAAATGATAACCGGAAGATCCTTAAATTTTAAATCTTTCCTAATTTTATCAAAAATTTCCACGCCATTCATAATAGGTAAATAGATATCTAGAAAAACGAGATCAGGTTTTTCAAGTTGAATTGCTTCCCATCCGTCAAAACCGTCATGTGCTTCAATTACTTCGAAGCCAAAATTTCTCTTCAACATATTTACCAGAATGCGTCGATTTATAATATCGTCTTCAACAACCAGAATTTTTAAAGCACTCATTCTTTTCCCACAGTTTGTCAATAAAACCGCACCGTTCGATATTCAAAAATAATAAAAAACCAAGACCTATTGCGATAGATATTTTATAAGCCCGGCTTTCTTCTCCAATCTAAAAGAATCGTTTAATCTGAAGAATTAATTATTACTTTTCAAAAATTCAGCAATCGAGTCAACTACAAATTTCAACTGAGCTTCCGTTAATTCCGGGAAGATCGGTAAAGCGATGGTATCGCTTGCAGCTTTATTTGACACCGGAAAATCAGCGTCATTGCAATTGAGATTTGCAAAACATTCCTGGCGGTGGAACGGAACCGGGTAATAAATTTCAGTTCCAATTTCTTTTTCACTTAAATATTTGCGGAGTTCATCTCTTTTCTCAACTCTGATGATGTACTGGTTATAAATGTGGTAATTCTTTACGTTTGGATCTTTATAAATCGCTTTAGGAAGCAGAACTTTATTCTTTTCATCAAAAACAATTTTTCCTTCTTCTTCAGCTAAACCTGCATCGATAAAAAACTTTGTGTAGAGTTTAGCGTTTTCTCTTCTCTTTTCAGACCAGGCATCTAAGAAAGGAAGTTTAACATTTAATACGGCAGCCTGGATTTCATCAATTCTAAAATTTCCACCAATAACTTTGTGGTAATATTTCGGCTTTCCACCGTGCACACGCATTATCTTCAGCATTTCTCCAAGTTCATCATCATCGGTAACAACAAGACCGCCATCTCCAAAACAGCCGAGATTTTTGCTCGGGAAGAAAGAATAGCAGCCAATATCTCCGATGGTTCCAACCTTTTTCCCATCTTTGTATTGAACGCCGATTGCCTGTGCGCCGTCTTCAACAACTTTTAATTTATGTTTATTTGCGATTGCCATGATTTCATCCATTGCAGCGCTTTGTCCGTAAAGATGAACCGGGATTATTACTTTGGTCTTTGGCGATATCAGTTTTTCAATTTCATTCGGATCGAGATTAAACGTAACCGGATCAACATCAGCAAAAACCGGAACTGCATTTAACCGGGAAACAACACCCGCTGTTGCAAAAAATGAGAATGTTGGAACAATAACTTCATCACCCGGTTGAATATTAAGAGCCATTAAAGCAAGAAGCAGAGCGTCGGTTCCCGATGAAACGCCGATAGCATATTTGCATCCGAGATATTCTTTTAAAGAAGATTCAAGTTTTTCAACTTCTTTTCCGAGAATAAAATATTGTGATTCAGCCACACGTATGAGCACACCATCTAATTCATTTTTGTGCGCTAAGTATTGAAGTTTTAGGTCTAATAATGGGACTTTCATATGCTTATTCTTCTATTTTTCTTGTTACTTTAAACTCACATTTAATTACCGGTTGTAAATTTTGTGCTGATAAGTTGATTTCTTAATCTTGACAAACAATTATCCATTGGATTACAGCCTTTTACTCATAAAGAAGATCATTTAAGTGATCAACGGATCTTTTAGAAAAAATTTTTGATTTCTAAAAATATAGTATTAAATTTGCAATTCAAAATTATTTTGAACGGGCGCGTAGCTCAGTGGTAGAGCAACACCCTTTTAAGGTGAAGGTCGGTGGTTCGAGCCCACCCGCGCTCACGAAAAGTCCTAAAATTAATCGTTTTAGGACTTTTTGATTTTAACTACTTTCAACTCATCGCCAAATCTTCAACTGATTTGTTGGTTTATTCTTTGTAATTATTCCGGTTGAAAATAATTTTCAGATTCAATTGGCACCAAAAAAATACGTTTTTAATATCTCATCTTTCCCATAAACATCATCTCTAAAGTTGGGAATTCCCTCCTCACTTACCCAGGCTGTAAAGTAGTCGATATAAAGAGAAATACTTTTGTCAAGATTTACTTGAGTTGTTTTCCCGAAGCTGAAATTTCTTCTTAACTCTGCTCTTTTATTTCTAAATTCAGCAACCTTGGTTTTGTTAACCGTCGGCAATCCTATTTCAATTCCAACATAATCAGGTTCCCATTTTGAGTTGTTCTTCAAAACATAATCAGCTAAAAGCAAAGGTTTCTCTATGCGAACGCAACCGTGACTGACGGCTCTATTCGATGTTGAGAAAGGAGCCCGTGTTGGAGTATCGTGCAAATAAATATCAAACTTATTTGAAAACATAAATTTGATTCTTCCCAACGCATTTCCTGGGCCGGGATTTTGCACAAAAATGTAAGGGATTCGGTTTGGGGCAAATTTTCTCAAGTTAACATCCGCTAAATTCATCTCCTTTCCTTTGTAAATCACCTTAAAGTTTTGTTTCCTCAGATAAGAGGAATTCTGTGAATATTTTCTGTAAATTTCTTCGCGGATAATACTTGTGGGAACCGTCCACGTGGGATTAAGAATCAAGTAAGTTATTTTTCCGTAAAGCTGCGGAGTCTGCCAATCATCCGGTTTATTCCGCCAATTGTTAGTCTTCTCATACACTTTCAATCGTTCAAAATAATTCGCCGGTCTTTTTCTTCCGGTACATATTCTGATATTTAGTTTTTCATGTTTGTCTTCTATTACCCGAAGATAAAAATCGGGAATGTTTACCAAAATGTATCTAGAGCTATCGGTGTAACTCGACCATCTGAATCTTTCCAAACTCAATTTAATTTTTTCCACATATTCTTTCGGTGGAACATTAAGTTTATCAATAGTCGCTTTCCCGATAGCGCCGTCATCAATCAATCCGTTTGCTTTTTGAAACTTAGCGATAGCTTTTACGATTATGGAATCGCAGGTATCAAAAGTTTTTTGAACAATTTTAGACGTATCAACAAAACCAAGAATCGCTAATCTTTCTATTATAAGTTTTAATTGTGCACTTCTCTCTCCAATTTTTAGTTTTTTGTCAGTAGTGTAGATTCTTTTCCAAACAAGATTTTCTATATTTTTATAAAATGGCAGTACTGATTGTAATTTTTTATAGCGTTCGCTTTTGGGTTGAATCTCTTTGAGGTACTGAAAAACATTTGCCTGGTAGAGCGGTTTAAATATTTCTCGTTTAGACGAATCAACTCCGGGGATAAAATAACTATCGGAATAAATTATTGTGGGATCAACTACACCGTAACGAAGATGATAAGCATATTTTAATAGGGCATCAGCAAGAAGCAACTCTGTATTAGCCATATGAATATAGCGGGCAGAATTATTTATTGCCGCCGTATCATATATTTCTCCGTACTCACGATTTATTAAATCATAGTTGTACCAATTCGGAGAAAGTCCATGTTCATCGGATGCCTTAATTATTTTTAGAAGGGAATCAACGAATAATTTGTCATCAAAACTTTTTATAAACATCGGCTGGAAATTTTTTACGGCATAAAAATATTTTAGAGTATCGAGGTATTTAAGTTGAGAAATGGGAGTTCGAAATGAAAAGTCTTCCGGATTAAATCTATTTTGAAAAAATTGCTGATATTCGATTGCGCTGAATTTAAATTTCGTGTCGAATCCACCAGGGTTTTTAACCGGTTCCGTTTTATTCTCACAGCCAAGCAAAACTATCAGCAACACAGAGAAAGTATAAAATTTATCAAGCGCAAAACGGAATATCGTTTCACAAATAGACAATAACCGGGGATGATTTTTCATAACTCTCTTTTCTTATCAGCTGACAATTTGTTTTAATTGAAAAGATATTTAATTGACCATTGTAATTAAAAATATTCCAAATGGAATTCCGAATCAAAATTAATAAAATATTGCGACATATATTTTATTCCCTCCGGGAGATTTAAATTGAATTCAAAAATATTGGAAGTATTGAATTGAATCCAAAAGAAGCGCTTAAAAAATATTTTAATCACCCTGAGTTCCGCGGTTTGCAAGAAAAGATAGTTAACAGACTTTTAACCGAAAGCGGACATTGCCTTGTGTTAATGCCCACGGGCGGAGGTAAATCAATTTGTTACCAGTTGCCGGCATTGTTATTCAATGGCGGAACAATAGTAATAAGTCCACTTATCGCCTTAATGCAAGATCAAGTGGATGCGTTGAAGAGCAAAAATATTCCTGCGGAGTTTATTAACTCCACAGTTTCTGCCGGACAGCGGCAAGAGAGGTTGAAAAGATTTGTTGAGGGAAAAGTAAAACTCCTTTATGTAACACCCGAGAGATTTAGAAAAACCGAATTTATTGAAGTCATACAAAAAGCCAACGTTTCCATGTTGGCAGTTGATGAAGCGCATTGTATTTCGGAATGGGGACACGATTTCCGCCCCGATTATTCGCGCATAGCGGAGTTTAGAAATCTTTTGAATAATCCCCTTACCATTGCGCTTACCGCAACTGCTACAGCAGATGTTCAAAAAGATATAATTTCAAAACTTGGATTATCAAAAAATGAAATAAAGATTTTCCACGAAGGAATTGAGCGTCCAAACCTTCGCCTTGAAACCACCGATGTGTTTGATGAAAAAGAAACGTTGAACGCTATCTATAAAGTTCTAAATAAATATAACGCAGCGGGGATCATCTATTTCGCTTTAATAAAAAAGCTTGAATATTATTCGCAGATACTCCGCGATAAAGGTTACAAACACGGAATTTATCACGGCAAACTTGATGCGAACGATAGGAAAAGAACTCAAAGAAATTTTCTTTCCGGTAAACAAAATTTAATTCTTGCCACAAATGCTTTTGGAATGGGAATCGATAAACCGGACATCCGCTTTGTTATTCATGCCGAAGTTCCTTCTTCTATCGAGTCGTATTATCAAGAGATCGGCAGAGCGGGAAGAGATGGGAAAGATTCTGTTTGTATGCTTCTTTACAATCAAGAAGACCTTTACACGCAAATGGAATTTATTAAGTGGGCTAATCCCGATGCAAATTATTATCTGGGGATGTACAATCTTTTAAGATCAAATTTGGAAGCCGCAAACTCGATGGGCGCTGATTATCTGCGTGAACAAATGAGTTTCAAAAACCGAAGTGATTTCCGCGTGGAAACCGTACTTGCAATGTTAGACCGCTACGGCGTTACGGAAGGAACGATCGAAAATAAAAATTTAACAATTGTAGATGAACTTCCGCACGAACTTCAAGATGAAACTTACTTAAAAGAAAAACTGCTGAACGATAATAAAAAACTTTTATCGATGGTGAACTATTTCAAATCGGAAACATGCAGAAGGGTTTTCATTTCTGATTACTTCGGCTTTACCGGCGAGAAACCATGCGGCAATTGTGATGTTTGTAATTATTAAATCACTTTATGGAAAATTTGTATTGAATAGCCACGTCCTTCAGGGCGTGGTTTAAAATAAAGATAACGACTGGCTTTAGCCAAATAAACAGTTGGTTTTTTGGCTAAAGCCCAATCTTTGGGTTTAATATAATCCCCGACATAAATGTCGGGGCAATGCATGCGTAAGATAACTTATAAAAAAAACTGACTGGTAAATCTTGAGCAAACCATTCTGTAAATGAATTTCGAATATTAAACAGACCTGCCCAACTCAATCGGGGAATAGCGAATGATGAAGTTTTGTCCTTCTAAAATTTTCATTCAGCGTTCGTTATTCATTATTCATTTTTTAGTTTTTTATTGATTGATTTGGGAAGATTTGTTAGGTCGATTCCGAAAGCTTTTGGACTCGACCTACGAAGAAGTGAAGAATGGTTTAAAATAAAACCCGCCTTAGGGGGTAGCTAAGGCGGAATGTTTTTTAAAGTAATAATCTATTTCCGTGCAGAATCACAGAAACAGTGGGGGCAACATAAAAGAATCAGAAAAAAATGTCAAGGGGAAAAATTCATACACTAAAAAATCTTTTTAACTCTACCAACTTCCCCGGTTTCAAGTCTAACTTTTATTCCGTGCGGATGACTGGATGAATTAGTTAAAATATTTTTTACAATTCCTTCAGTAAGTTCTCCTGTACGTTGATCATCTTTAAGAACAATGGCAACGCGCATTCCCGCCTTAATATTGGCTCTAACTCTTCCCGCCATTGCCTTTTTTCTTTTTGTTAAAACCTAATCGTTTAAACCAGGGAAGCTTTTCGCTTTTCGGAGTTCCTTCCGATGAGTTTGAAGATTTATTTTGACCCGGTTTTTGTTCATTTGAATTACCGCGCGTGTTTTGTTTTTTATTGTCATCACGTTTGAAATGCGAATCACTCGATCTCTTCTGATATCGATCCGAAGCGGAAGGATCATTTCTCCATGCTTGCGATCTGTGTTTGGTTGAGCTTGTTCCTGAAGAATAAGGTTTGTTACTCCGTTCAGTTTGAGACTTGGAAGTATTTGGTTGTTGTTCCGTTTTATTTTGATTATCGCCGGACTTCTTTACAAACGGTTTCTGACTATTATCATACCTTGGATAACCGTCGCCGCGTTTATGTTTTATATAATGTGGAATCTCTGCTGTACCCTTTTCTTTATTAATATTTTCAGCGGTTGCTTTCTGCACATTAGATTGATCTTTATTCTGTCTTTGGTTGTTTTGATTTCTTCCTTGCGGTCTGTTTCCTGTAAACCTTTTCTGAGTTCCTTGATTTGGTCGATTGCCTTGCCGCCCTTTTTGAACAGGACGTTCAAATTTCTCATCCGCTGATCTGATTTGTGCAAAAGGATAACCGCTCATTTCCGGAATGGGTGTTTTAAGGAGTTTATTAATATCCTTTAGGTATGCGCGTTCTTCAACATCGCAGAATGAAATAGCAATACCGCTTAATCCTGCGCGTCCCGTTCTGCCGATTCGGTGGATGTATGAATCGGGAATATTCGGGATATCATAATTAACCACCATCGCAAGCTGCTCAATGTCCAAGCCGCGTGCGGCGATATCGGTAGCAACTAAAACTCTTATCTTTTTACTTTTAAAATTTTGCAATGCCCGCTGCCTTGCGTTCTGTTCTTTATCGCTATGGATAGCACTCGAAACTATTCCGGCTTCTTTTAAATATCTTGATAAATTATCCGCCCCATATTTTGTGCGGGTAAAAACGATCACCGAATCAGCATCATTCTCTTTTAATAAATGAACTAATAATCTTTTCTTATCGGGTTTAGCCACATAGTAAACTCCTTGAGTTATCGCATCCACCGTGGGTGATTCCGGTTCAATATCAATAGTTACCGGTTCATGTAAAAAACTTGATGCAAGTTTTGCAATTTCCGGCGCGAGCGTAGCGGAGAATAATAAGTTTTGTCTTTTCTCCGGCAATACTTTAATAACTTTTTTAATATCATGGATAAATCCCATATCCATCATCCGGTCGGCTTCATCTAAAACAAATATTTTAATTTTGCTGAGGTCGACTACCCTTTGTTCGAGCAAGTCTAACAAACGTCCCGGTGTTGCAACAAGAATGTCAACTCCTTTTTTCAATTTATCCGTTTGAGGTTTTTGCGGCACTCCACCGAATACGACCGCACTTGTTAATCCGGTGAAACGTCCGTAAGTGGAAAAACTTTCTTTTATCTGCAAAGCAAGTTCGCGGGTAGGTGAAAGAATGAGCGCTTGAATTGGAAAGCTCAATTGGGTATGATCTTTTTCTGCAGAAAGCATCTGGAGGATAGGAACGGCAAAAGCGGCGGTTTTACCGGTGCCGGTTTGAGCGGAACCAAGAATATCGCGCCCCTCTAAAATTACGGGGATCGCCTGCTTTTGTATCGGTGTGGGAATTTCATAACCTTCAGCAGCTAACGCTTTTTTTATTGAGCTGATGATCTCTAATTTTTCAAATGACATCGGATAATAATCCTATAATTAGGTCATTAATAGACGATGTTGCTCTGATCTGTATAGTGACCTGGTTAATAAATGAGCCGGGAAGAATTGCAATCAATGAAGATGTTTAAGACTCTTTCTGGTTTTACGCATGCAATTTAGCCTAAAGCGATGAGACTACAAACTGAATAATTGAGCAACAAAACGCTCCGTTTTTGATGAAAGGAATTCTAAACTGGTGTTTGGTAATTTATGAAAACATTTCTAAATATTTAACTCCTAACGGAGTTAAATTATCCAACGATTTTTATTTTGTTTGATCTCAGAGTAGGCATTAACTAGGGTTTGCTCAGAAAGTCAAATGGAGAAATTGTGAAGTTGAGCAAATT
>JAVHOS010000032.1:0-4540 GCA_036170205.1 Ignavibacteriaceae bacterium
ATCCCCATCGGCGGAAAAACATTTTAACCGGAGAATGGGTGCTCGTTTCACCGCAGAGAACTAAGCGTCCGTGGCAGGGAGAAGTATCTCCAACAGAAAAAGTTATTCGCCCTAAATATGATCCTGAATGTTATTTATGCCCCGGAAATAAAAGGGCAAACGGGGATATTAATCCCAACTATAAAAACAGTTTTGTCTTCACGAATGATTTTTCTCCTTTGCTTGAAAAAATCCCTTCCAGTTCAAACACCACAAATGGTCTGTTGATTAAGAAAAATGAAACCGGGATTTGCCGTGTTGTAAATTTTTCTCCCCGGCACGATTTAACATTGGCGGAAATGAGTAAAAAAGAAATTCAGACAGTGATTGAAACATGGAAGAGTGAATTCAAAACTTTGAGCGAACATCCAAAGATCAATCACGTACAAATATTTGAGAACAAAGGAGCGATAATGGGGAACAGCAATCCGCATCCCCATTGCCAAATATGGGCGCAAGAGAGCATTCCCACCGAACCGGGAAAAGAATTAAAACAGTTTACACAATACTACCGGAAGAATAATCGCAGTCTTTTAAACGATTACTTAAAACTTGAACTAAAGATGAATGAACGAATCGTTTATGAAAATTTAATGTTCGTTGTGCTTGTGCCATTTTGGGCAACCTGGCCTTACGAAACAATGATTATTTCTAAAAAGAAATATTCGAACTTATTAGCATTTAAAGCCGCAGAAACTGAAGCGTTTGCCGACGCGATAAAAACTATAACTGTGAAGTATGATAATCTTTTCAAATCGTCATTCCCATATTCATCAGGAATCCATCAAGCGCCGACGGATGGAAAACCTCACACTGAATGGCATTTTCACATGCATTTCTTCCCGCCGCTTTTAAGATCCACATCGGTAAAAAAATATATGGTTGGATATGAGATGCTTGGAGAACCACAGCGAGATATCACTCCCGAAGTGAGCGCAAAAGTTCTGAGAAAACTTTCGACCGTGCATTATAAAAAACTCAAACCAAGAAGCGAAGATGTTTGAGATGAAAATGAAAATATTGCTTATCTCATTTTTTTTAATCGGTGCAATAACATTTGCTCAATCTAATTATGGAACGTTAGATACGCTTGCGATCATCGACAAAAGAGTTATTACACTTAGTGAATTCCAAAAATATTATAAAGAAAAAATGTTGCGTGTTGGGTTGACGGACAACGGCGATACCCGTATAAAATATTTGCAAAATCTGGTTGACGATGAGCTTCTGCTTTTAGATGCAAAGAAAAGAGGGAACGATAAAACGAAATCAGCTTTAACGGAATTGGAGAGAATTAAAACGCAAGAACTACTAAATGCTTTCTCAAAAAAATTTATTGAACCAGCCGTGATTGTGTCTGAACAAGATGTTCAGCAAATGTACAGAAAGATGAATACGAAAATAAAAGTGAAACATCTTTATGCTTCGACTTTGGATGAAGCGGAAAAATTGTACGATCAACTAAAGAAAGGAAAATCGTTTGAAGAACTTGCAAGGGAAGTATTTCACGATGCACAATTGAAAGACAGCGGCGGCGATCTTGATTACATTTCTGTTGATGAAATGGATCCGAATTTAGAAGAGGCGGCGTATTCAATGAAAATCGGTGAAGTATCTCAGCCAATAAAGACAGTAACCGGATACAGTATTATTAAAGTAGAAGATATAAAGCAAAATCCATTCGTGATTGAAAGTGAATATCTCAAAGCTCACGATCGCATAAAATCTTTTGTTAAAAAACGCACTTACGAAGAAGCCGCAAAAAAATATTCTGCGGAAAAGAAGAAAGAGCTTGCAATTACTTTCAATAAATCGATGGTGAGAGACTTATTCCAATCACTTAAAAATTTAACGGATAAAAATAGTTTGGAAGGTTCTTCAGTTTTCTTTCAGCAGAACAAAAACAAAGTTGTTGTTAATTCTAAAACGGGAAGCTGGAGTCTAACTCAACTTATTTCTGAGCTGCAGTTAACCGATGAAGCACAGAGAAAATGGATTCATTCGGAGACTGATCTGGAAGATTTTATCTCCGGTTTAATCATCAGAAAAAATACAATCCGAATAGCGTTGAATGCTCAATTGGATAAGTCCCCAACATTCAGGAATAGTGTTGATTACAACTTTAATACTTTTTTGATTCAGCAAGTTGAAAAGCAGATGAATGAAAGAATCATCATCTCTCAAGATTCGATTAAAAAATATTACGAAGAAAATCTAAACCGTTTTACAACTGAAGCGGAGATAAGATTAAGTTCAATTCTCTTAGACAATAAAATGTTGACTGATTCGGTTGCAGAAATGTTAAATCAAGGTACTCAATTTGAGGAGATCGCCGGGAAATATTCGACCCAACCCAACACCGCTAAAAATAAGGGCGATATGGGATTCTTTCGCAAAAGTGATTTGGGAAATCTTGGCGATAAAGTTTTCGGAATGAATCCTGGACAATGGATGGGTCCGGTTAGCGATGATGGAAAGTATCTCTTTCTTAAATGCACTTCGATTAAACCACCGGTACGGCGGAGTCTTTCTGATGTTAGTGAAGAGATAAAAGAAACGCTAACAACTTTGAATTGGTATAAATCAAAAACCGGTTACATTTTATCGCTTCAAAAAGAAATTTGGGTACAATTGTTTCCGGAAAAGTTAAACACTTTAAATCTTTTAACAAAAGCACACGATCGATGAAAAAAGAAATACGGGTCATCGCAGTTTTATTTTTTATTCTTGTTACAAATTTTGGGTTCACACAAAATACTGGAAAGATAACAGGAAAAGTTACCGATGAAAAAACGGGGGAAGTTTTATTCGGCGTAAATATTTTGATTGAAGACACCGGACTAGGAGCCTCGACAGATGTGAATGGTGAGTACATCATCGTGAATGTCCCTCCCAAAACTTACAATGTCCTTGCTAAATATATTGGATATTCAAATACAGTGACAAGAAATGTGCATGTCAGCAGCGGTTCAACAACAGGGCTCGATTTTCGTATTACACAAACGGAAATAACTTTGAATCACGAAGTTGTTGTAACGGCAAAAGCGCCGCTTGTTGTAAAAGATATGACTTCAACCGAAGCGCGGATATCAGCGGATCAAATTAAAGAGCTTCCGTTACAAAACATTACACAATTGATATCGCAGCAAGCAGGCGTAAGTAAAGGCTCGGATGGCGGCATACACATTCGCGGTGGAAGATCAAGCGAAATATCTTACTTAGTTAACGGTGTCAGCATCACGGATGATTTTAACCGGACACAAGCATTGGCGGTTGAGACTGAATCGATTCAAGAATTGAAAGTAATTAGCGGAACGTTTAACGCCGAGTATGGTAACGCAATGAGTGGCGTTGTGAACATCATTACTAAATCAGGTGGACAAAACTTAAGCGGCAATCTTGAAATATGGAGCGGCGATTATGTTAGTAACCACACAGATATTTTTCAACATATTAATTCAAGTAATCCTTTCGCCAATTATAATTTTCAAGGATATTTAAACGGACCAATTTTGCAGGACAAACTATCCTTTTTTATTTCTGCACGAAGATTTGTTGACGGCGGATATATTTTCGGAATAAATAAATATAACCCGCAAGGAAGAGCCATTTGGGAGAATGGAGTTCTTGTTCCGAATCCGGGAGACAATTCTTTCGTCTCAATGAACTCAAACAGCAAGTGGAGCGGGCAAGCGACAATCAATTGGAATATCTCGAACGATTTGAAATTTAAATTGGATGCCTTTGGAAGTAAGGAAGCGAACAACTATTACAATCATATGTATCAATGGAATCCGAATGGTGCTGGGAGCGCAAAATCAAAAGGATACAGCCTCTTCGGGACGTTTACACATCTACTTTATTTAAACACATTTCAAGAATTAACCTTCGCCTATAAAGATAATACCTATGCATCGCACCTTTACGATAATCTCTCTGATTCCCGGTATGTTTCTCCTGATTCTGCAAACATTGCAGGTTTTCATTTTCTTACTGCGGGAACAAATCTCAATCATTTTGATAGAAGCACAAAGAGCGCAGCGATAAAATGGGATTTGACAAGTCAGATCGACAAAATAAATCTTGCAAAAATTGGTGTGCAAGCGCAATTCGATAAATTAAATTACGAAAACATTACATTGATTCCGGCGGTCGGAGCAAACGGACAACAGCTTGTTCCTTTTGTTCCTGCAATCCCGGGAACCGATACTCCGCAGCATGATAAGTTTGAAAGAAGTCCGTTTAGTTTTAGCGCTTACGCACAGGATAAGATAGAGTTTTCGAGTGTGATTATAAATTTCGGATTACGCTTTGATTTGTTTAATCCGAATGGAAAAATTCCGGTTGACCAAACAGACCCCGACATTTTCAATCCATTTAAACAAGAAAATACTTTTCGTGATCTGAATGGCGATGGAAAAATTAGTCTTGATGAACAAGTTGATGATAATAAATTAACGGTTGCTGAGCGAGAAAAATACTGGTATAAAAAAACAACAAT
>JAVHOS010000032.1:4640-6012 GCA_036170205.1 Ignavibacteriaceae bacterium
GAAGGAACCAACTCATCACCCGAACAAGAATTTTTCTCACAGCAAAACGGCGCGGAGCCAACACGTTACTTAACTCCATTAGATTGGGATCAGACACACACATTAAACAGCAATGTTTATGTCGGCGGAAGCGATTGGGGAGCGAGCATTGTAGCCGCAATTAGCACGGGTCAACCGTACACACCGGTGGTAACGGCTGGCGCTTATTCGGGAAGAAATATTATCCCGGGACTTCCGAATAACAGCCGGAGAAAACCGTTGATCGCAAATGTTGACATGCAAATCCACAAAGATTTTCAACTTACTTCCAATTTAAATGTTCAACTCTTTCTAAAAGTTTTCAATTTACTTGATGCGAAAAATCCGGTGACGGTATTTGGCGATACGGGCAAACCGGATTACACTTTGCAGCAAGTTACTGCAACCAATGCTGATCCGGGATGGTTTGTTTATCCGAATTATTACAGCGCGCCGAGAAGCATTTACCTTGGGACCAAAATATCATTTACTAATTGATTGGCATGAGAATGATCAAACAAAAATTATTAACAATGTTATTGATTCTTTTTTTCGCCGCCGCTGCAAGCTCGCAAGTGTTGAACTATACGCCATCCGATTTTAGAGGCGACCCGAACTACAGAAGATTTTCAAACATTGAAGGGAACAATATTCGCGCGACTATTTTTAATTCAGGCTACAGCGGCAATCCAAACGGACAAGCAAATTATTTTGATTACGAATGGCCAAAGAATACCGGAAGAATTTACATCGCACTTATTTCATTTTGGGCTTCGGGTGAAGTGATAGACAATTCCGGAAAGACTATCCATCTTGTTGAGATGCCGGTTTATAAAAGTGATCCAGGCGGAAACACCTGGAACTTTGAACCGGTGAGAGGATTCATAAATCCGCAGCAGCAGGAAATTGCGCGAAGCGATAATAAAAATTCCTGGCCCCAAGATTATCAAGGCGGCTGGCGAAATAAAAGAACAGACCCAAACGATCCCGGCTGGCCCGGCTCGTGGAATGGTTACTTCGGCAAAAATATTTTTAACGCTGACCAAGAATTTTATTTTGTTACATCGGACGACAAATATAAACGCTATCCTTATACTCCGGACACCACTGATCTTACCCGCGGTGGACTTGGCTACATCGTTGATGTGCGTACAATGGCTTGGTCGCAAGTGTTGATCAACGACGTTGTATTTTTTATTCATGATGTTTTGAACGATGGAACGAAAGCTGTTGACAAAACAGCGTTCATGATGTTCGTTGCTGATTATGTCGGTGGTGTTGGTCCGAACAATTATCCCTACGTCGATCTAACCACCGCGATAACTTTTCTAACAAGCGCCGATAGAAGAGGAAG
>JAVHOS010000033.1:0-24069 GCA_036170205.1 Ignavibacteriaceae bacterium
TTGCATTGTTTTTTTCTCATTTCCTCTTTTTGCTAATTCAATTTACATAAAATGAAACGGTTTTTCAAAACCATAACAAATAACCGAATAGCTGTAACAGTAATTATACCATTCCCCTCATCGTTTACGATGATTTTTTTGCATAGCGTTGTCGTTTACGGCAACGCGGTTTAGCACAATAATAAAGCTGGTTTAAACGATCTCATACCAACCTCTATTTATTTAAGATTATTGTGTCATACTTATCTATTTGAAAACCACCCCAAACAGCTCCTATCGTTGCAAGTGTTGGTATTGCAAGAATCATAATAGTTCCATCCCTACTATCCACTAAACTTACATTTCCACCAGACATTTGGAGTATTAACAATCCGGTTCCCAAACCTGCAAGTGCGCCTATTCCCATTCCACTTAAAGAAAATCCTCTTTCATATTTGATAATTAGAATATCATGAGTGAGTAATTCCTTTATTTCTTCTCCCTTTTTAATCGTTAGTATATCATTATCAAGTTTGATAAAAACACCTTCTTCAATTTTATTCGTGTTCAAAGTTACTATTACGTTTTTATTTGTACATTTTGTATTGATTTGTTTATAGAATTCATCTCTTGTTTTCCCATCTCTTTCAAGGTGTGCTGAACATCCAATTAAAAACAACAAAAAAATTAATAATATTTTTTTCATTATTTCTCCTATAAATTATAATTTAGTTCTATTTTTATTATGGGTGCTAACAAAGTCAGGTGTTTATATTGTGGAATCGCAAATTGTGCTTTTAAATCTCAATACCCGATTCCTAATTCATAAACAAATCCAAAACCTTTTTCCATATTGGTACAATTACCGGTAACTAATTCAAATCCATTTCCTTTATATTCGTCCCCATACATTATTAGATAATCAATGCTGATATATCCAAGAATTAATAACTTTTTGAAGAAATAATTCATACCAATGCCGATACTTGCTGAAGCAGACATACTTTCTCGCACACCAAACATGGACCATTTTACCGCAACCGCAAAATCATTATTTAAATATTTACCTATCGAAAAAGAATAAAATTCAATTCCCCCAATAGTAATGGTTGAATAATAATTTGGCTTAACATTTTCTGTTTTTAACTCCTGCGCATTGATCTTACTTTCAATTAACATAAATAGAAAAATTATCAATAATACTCTCTTATATTTCATAAAGATTTTTCCCTATTTGAAACAGTAACCAAGTAAAATTCCGATTCTTGGTGCAAATGATTTTTTTTCAAATATGCTATAATAATTAACTTCTTCTATACCGGTAATTCCAACAAAAGCGCTCAAATAAAAACTTTTATAATTGGGCGTTCTCGCCCCCATAGTAAAAGAGAAACCCCTTATTTTCTCAAAACTGATAATATAACCTTTGTAAGATCCGATCTCTGAATAATGAAAATCAAGAAATCCATAATTTATCCCGAAGAAAAAATATTTTAAGAGATAGTACTTTATGCCGATATCAAAATCAAATTTAGATTCATCAACATCCTTTTCCAACATAGTATGAATAGAACCAACTGCCAAATTTGCTGAAAAATGTTCATTTAGAAAAAGTTCTGTACCAACACCAAAGAGACCCCCGACATTTGTTCCATCCGCCACTCCTATATAAACAGAACTTGATAAATCTTGAGCAGAAATACTTGTTACAATCGCAATGATAAATATAAAAATATATTTCCCCGCCAAAAGCGGAGTTGGTTTGCACCAACTATTTCCTCCCATATTTAACTCCCTTCTCCCTTACCTCAAACCCGATTTTTCTTTTTGGCGCCGGAGGTGGAGCTAATAGATGATTTATCGCTTCAAAGATTGCCGTTATCTGTTCATCATGTGTTTCTATCTTTAATTCAAACTCTTTTAATTTTTGTGCCAGTTCTTTGTGTGTTAAAAGCATTTCTTTCAAATGCACAAATGCGCGAACGACATAAATACCTGCTTCAATTGCTCTTGGAGAATTAAGAACAGATGCCAGCATTAAAGCGCCATATTCAGTAAATGCAAAGGGCAAAACGGTTGAATGTTTTAGAGAATTGAACCGGTCACAATTTGTGACCAGTTCATCTTTTTCGACTTTTGTAAGAACAAACATAAAGTCAGTTGGAAATCGCTCGTTACTACGTTTAACTGCCTGATTAAGAACTTTTGTAGACACTCCATACAACTCCGCAAGATCACGGTCAAGCATCACTCTTTGTCCGCGAAGCAAGAGAATCCTGTTTTCAATTCGTTCAGTTGGTACTATTTCTTTTATACTCATTCGTTTATTTTCCTTTCATCAACACATAATTAAAAATATCTTCCCCCGTTCAAAACGGGGAAAGATATACTACTCGTGAGAGTTGCATTTTTTTCAACTTTCTACTTTTTACTTTCCACATTCTACTTTACTGCACCGGCGGTGTTGGCGTATCCGTTGGCGGGGGAGTCTTATCTTCATCCTCCGGTTTTGTGTGTGAACGAACAATTAATTCCCCGTAAGCTTTTTTGTTCCGGTTTATCAGTTTATGCGCTAGTTCTATATTCTCTATCAATCCTCTCCATTAAAATAATTTTAATTAAAGATTGATAGGGTATATCCCGCTTGTTTGCTAAAGTCTTAATCTCATCTAACATTGAGTCCGGCAACCTTAAAGAAATTGTCTTTGTAGTTGGTTTTAGATTAGCAAAAGCAGCGGTTTCCTTTTTATTCCAATCTACATAATCCGTAGAATCGGCATTTGCCCAAAATTCTCTTTCTTCATCTTCGGATTTAAATTTTGGTATCTTTTTTAATTGCTTCATAGTATAACTCTCTTTCTTTTTTGCTCATATCTCTTGCCGAAATAATCCGTATCATATTTTTTCTTATCGTAATAACAACAAATAATCGGCGGTCAATATCTGTTCTGCCAAGTAAATACCAGCGTTTTTCTTTCTCGTAATTATTTTTTGCATCCGAAATAATTATCGGCTTATTAAAAAACACTTGTTCGCATTCAGCTTTGGAAACATTGTGTTTTAATTTGTTTTTTTCCGAGTTACCTTCATCCCATTGAAAGCTCTCACATTTTTCAAATATTTTTTTCATGTCATTAGAATATTATGAATATATACATTCAAGGTCAAGCGCTTATATTTCAAACTATAATATCATAACAATGCAGAGCCACGATAACCCAAACCTCCGGCGTTTTCAAAACGTCGGAGGTTTTTGTATTCTTATTGCTCCGGCGGTGTTGGCGTATCCGTTGGCGGGGGAGTCTTATCTTCATCATCCGGTTTGGTGTGCGAGCCGCCTAAATCTTTAATTACTCTTGCGGAAAAGTATTGGTTATAGAAATCAGCCTGCGTTTCTTTCACCACTTCCACAATTCCGTCAGCTTCGTCTTTAAGTAACTCATCTGCTTTAGCGAATAATTCCGTTAGAGCCACCCTGGTTGCGCTGCGGTCTGTATAACCGACATCTTTTCTTCCCTTCGCATTTTTTAACGCCTCAAGCTTTGCGTCAACAAGTATATGAATTGCCCCGATATTTATATCGGGGATCAGATTAATCCCAAAGTTTGGGCTTTAGCCAAAAACCAATAGTTTATTTGGCTAAAGCCAATCTTTGTTGTTATTTTAAACCACGTCCTGAAGGACGTGGCTATTCATTTACAAGATTTGTGTTAGGTGACTTAAGTTGTCAACTATCTACTTAAAGTTGCCGAATATTCACTTGAAATCATCATTGCTAAAAACAATTAATAGTTGCCACGAATTACACAAATTTTCACTAATTCAATTTGTACAACATAGCTATTTTAAAGACAATCCGAATTCCTAATTCGCAATTCCTAATTTATATCATGGCGCAGCCAACACAAAATTATTTATTGCACTGAATGTTTACTAATCCTGAAAATAAAAATCCGTAGCACAGAATAATATTCTGTGCTACAAATTTTGTATAAGATTAAAAAGCGTAACTTGCAGAGATGTAAGCCAAAGTAGCTTTTCCACCGCCGATGTTATTTAATCCTTGTCTTAAAATTTCTTCATTAACCGTTGCATCTAAACCAAACTGTCCAAAACGTAAACCGATTCCCACGGTTGCGCCGTCATTTGCGCCGAAGGTGGTTCTTGTATATTCATCTGTTTTAGTGGCGGAAACTGCATTCTGCCATGTATTACTTGTTGTTGAGGCTACATAACCAAAACGAGCGATTAACCAGCTTGTTAAATTCCATTCCGCTCCTATATTCCATGATGGAAAAGTGAATGAAGAATTTGATTCTTCAGCGCTAATATTTGGAATTGAAGGATTGGTGGTACTTGTGTAAATAAAAGATGGTCCGCCTGCTAACAAGAAATCACCGGCACGGTAATTAATACCAACCCCGGCGCTTAACATCCTTGTTGAAGAAAGATCGCTGCTTTTTCCGCCTGCATCTACCGTACCGGAAATAGTACCAAAACTTACGAGCGGTACCAAAGTAATTTTAGGATTAACTTTGTAAAACGCGCGTCCGTCAATCATTAACAAAGTATTTGAAGCAGCGGTTTTAGTTCCGGTCCCGGGAGTAGCAGTTGCGCTCGGCATTACAAGAGAGGCGTCAACATCTACATCAAGGTCTTTATTTACTTCAAGTATTAACCCGGCGTTCAATCCGAATTGAGAAGCAGTACCTTCATCTGCGCTGCCGGTTGCCGGAGTAAACTTATTGGTTGAATGAGCATAGGCAATCCCCAAACCCAAAACCATTTTCCCCGTTTGATAGGAACCAAACAATTCCATATTATTATCGAGCGGTACAACAGCAGATGCGCCAACGAGATTATTCACAATAGAGGATACGCCGGTTGGGTCTAACAAAGCGATTGAATTAGATTGAAAATCTTTTCTTGCGAGAATTCCCCCAACGGTAATAGCCGGAGTAATTTTCAAAGAAAAGCCTGCAAACTGTCCTACTCCATTATCGTCAGAAATTGCTTTTGATCCTAAATCTCCCCAAAGGAAATTTTGGTAGTAAGCTGCATACGCAGGATTGGTCTTCATGTTTTCCGGATCAACAACGTAAGGATTGCTGCCAAGGCTTTGAACTCTTGCATAACCGCCGGAACGGTCAAAGTTTTGTTTTTCCGAATTGGAATCTTGCGCGAATGAAATGAAGGAAACGAAAAGAAGGGATGAAAATAATAACCTTAACATGGTAACTCTCCACTTTTAATTAGTATTAGTTATTTAGTAAATAAATTTACACTTCAAACTTAAGTGGAGAGGAATCAATTTCCAAAACTAAAATTATTGCAATTGCCGCAATCCTTCTTGAGCAAGTTTAACTACTTCTTCATTTGGATGTTTAGCAATAATTTCTTTCCAGATTTTTTTTGCTTTCTCGTTATCCCCTTTTGTAGCGGCAATGGCTCCAAGATTAAAGAAAGCCTGATAATTTTTTTTATCTAACGAATAAGCTTTAGCAATGTAAGCTTCGGCTTTGTTTAAATCTTGTTGGATATAAAAAATGTACCCGAGAGATTGCAAAATATCGACACGCTTCGGATCTTTTTTCAAGATCATTTCGTAATATTTTATTGCTTCAGCTTGCCCGTGTCCTTCAGCAAGCATGTCTGCATACATTCTAACTTTTGCAGTGTCGGATGGATTTTTCTCAACTTCGGTTTTAAGCGTTTCCATCCTCTTTTTTACACCGGAGATAACATTATCTTTTGAAGGAGGAATTTCTTTCCCCATATTTTTATGAACGTCATCATTCGGAATGGTTTCTGAAGTGACCGGACCTGCTTTTTCACTTTTTTTCTCGGAGGTAAGATCAGTTGAGAAAATAATAATGATCAAAGCAGCAACTATCATAATTGCCGGATAAATGACAACGGGAGAAAGTTTGAATTTCATAAGGTTCTTTTCTTTTAGAATGAAACTTCGTACAACGTATTGTATTTAGTTGAATTTGGTTCTTTTAAATCTTCTATTTTTGAAATGAGAATATCAACCCGTTCGTTTTCCGCATCATCAAAATTATCGAACGCTTCTTTAGAAGAGAATTGGTAAACTTCTTGAAAATGGTTTTTCGTCTTTCCTTCGAACAAGGAATAACTCTCTAAACCTTCAGCTTTTAATAATGATTTTAACTCTTTAATCGAATTAATAAACTCATCTCTTTTATTTTCCTGAACTTCGTACTGAATTGAAAATATAACTTTAGCCATGGTGTCTCCACTATTTTGTTATAATGTAACCTCACCGGAAAAGTTGATTTTAGCCGGTCCGGTAAGTGAAACATTTTTAATTAATTTGCCTTCTGTCGAAAAATCGACCATTAATTTATCTCCTCCTCTTGTTAACAACGTTAACGGAGGTGGAATTTGTTTTTGTAAAAAAGTAATTATTGCCGATGCAACCGATCCTGTTCCGCATGCTAAAGTTTCATCTTCAACGCCCCGCTCGTAAGTACGTATGTGAATTAGGGAATCTTTTATTTCCAGAAAATTAACATTTGTTCCCGCGGGTGCAAATGCTTTAGAGTACCGAACTTCTTTTCCAACAGTATAAACCGGGAAATCATCTATCGATCTAACCTTTCCACCAAAGACGGACTCTTTAAGTGATGGTTCGTCAAGGAAAAAAACAACATGCGGTGAACCGGTATTAATAAAATTAGCGTTTATCTTGGATTCCGAAACATTAACTACAAAATTTTCTTTCAGAGAATCGGGACTATTCAAGTTAAACCGAATTAATCCATCTTCTAAAACTTCGCCGGAGAACTGAACTCCATTAGATAAAAATTTTACTGATTTGCCCTTCGAAATGCTAAATTTTTCCGCAAATTGAATAGCGCATCTTGCGCCATTTCCGCAGAGGGTTCCGGTGGTTCCATCGGCATTAAAATATTCCATTTCAAAATCATGCGCCTCACTTTTGGTAACGGTAATTACACCGTCAGCGCCAATTCCGAATCTTCTATCGCACAATTTCTTTATTAAAGATGAAGAAAACGGCAAACCGGTAACTTCATTTTTGTTAAAAACGATGAAATCGTTGCCTGCGCCGTTCATCTTTACAAAAGAATATTTTTTCATACGGTACAATTTAGGTGAATCTTGTTTTTTATTCAAGGAAAATGTGATAGGATTGGAGAAAGAAGGAAAGATTTTTAGAGAAAAGTAAAGAATATCTCGAATGATGATGGCGCTACTTCTTTTTATAGGAATCTTTGCGGTTTACAATTCGTGCCACAAAAATCGTATTCTCCCTATTATCAAAAAGGATACGATAGTCGCCAATTCTCATTCGATATGCACAATCGAAGTTCACTATTCGTTTCACGTTTGGTACATTTGGGAAGTTTTCTAACGAAAAGAGAGCCAACACAATTCTTTTTTTAATGGAAGGAGGGATTTTTTCAAGGTCTTTTATTGCTGATTTTCGAAGCTCAACCTTCATTCTTAAAATATTCCCTCAAGGAAACTGATTTTTCGCTTCTGGTTTTTTTTACTAATGCAAAATCAACTAAATCATCTATGTCGATATTAAGCTTTTCAACTTTTTCAAGAGCTTTTAATTTCTTCTGCATTTTTTTGTAATCATCGATAGGGACAATTACCTTGATATTTTTCCCTTGTGCGGTACTAATATATTCCATAATAAAACTTCCAAAAATTTAATATCGAACATCGAACAAAAAATAATGAATGATGAAGTTTTTTGCATTCTACATTCTTTGTTCAATATTCATTCTTCCACATAGCATCAGGTTAAACCAAATTTTAAAGTGGAGGTGGCGGGAGTCGAACCCGCGTCCGAAACTAAGACTCAATAAACTTCTACACACATAGTTTATTTCTAATAGATTTAAAGGTGCGGAATAAACAAACTTTCCGATAAATCTGTTTGATTAAGTTTTGCCTTGCCGCCTCAAACATTCGGCTTGGCTATCGTATCTAAACGACGTTCTTTTGTAAACCGATACGAGAACTTACAAAGAACGGTTGCTTAACTAATTAAGCAGCGAGGGCGTAGTTATATTCGCCAGTTATTGTTTTGTTACCAGCCGTTTAACGTGTCTGCCGGAGAAACACGATGCGCAATTTATTGCTTCGTTAATCCCGTCGAAGCCAAATTCACCCCCAATGGGGGAATTCTCTTAAATGGGTTTTTCCCATTTTTGATCGGGGATTCCGGATGTTTTGTTTTCAATCCGTGCAAGAACAAACAAAAGATCTGAAATTCTGTTAGTAAAAATAACAATATTTTGGTTGATTTCCTCTTGCTGCGCCAGTAAAACAATTTCCCTTTCTGCTCTCCGACAAATTGTGCGCGCTACATGTAACTGGGCAGCAGCTTTAGAGCCGCCGGGAAGAATAAAATATCGGAGCGGTTCCAATTCTTTTTCAAAAGAATCAATTGCCGTTTCTGATTCTGTAATTTCTTCAGAAGAAACTCGTGGGATGGTAATGTTTTTAGATTCTATTTCTAACGGTGTAGCCAGATCCGCACCAACTACAAAAAGTTGATGTTGCAATTTCTGTAAAACGGATTTCACCTTTTCATTTTGAATATAACAAAGCGAAAGACCAAGTGCAGCATTCAGCTCATCAATTGTACCGTAGGCGCTGATTCGTAGAGAAGATTTTTGAACTCTTTTTCCGCCGAAAAGTCCCGTCTCTCCTTTATCACCGGTTTTGGTATAAATCTTCAAATTGATTTAATTTTTAAATGGCAGCATATGAACAATTACAGAAACTTCTTTATTTGAATTCTTCCCGATTGCCCGGAGACTTTTATTTTCGACAATGAATTCTTTCTTCAAATACCCTAATCCGATCTTTTTTTGAAAAGCGATGGAGAAAACGGAAGAAGTTATCATTCCAACTTCAATATTTTCATTATTCAGGAGAATGAATTCTTTATCGGCGGAAGGCGAATCGCAAAATGAAAATCCGCACAAATATTTTTGGACCTTATCGTAGGTTGCAAGACGGGCGATTACTTCCTGTCCGATATAACATCCTTTGGTAAAACTTACTTCATCCAACAATTTTGCTTCGTGCGGATTGAATTGGTCGTTCAATTCTTTTTCTGAAGGAATGCCGTTTTCAATTCTATAAATCTCGTAAGCGTCTTCGCCCACTAACCCGAAATCAAAAATTCCCTTATTTTGCTGCGCGTATTGAATAAGTTTAACTGCACTCGATTGATAAGCAACGATATAAAAACTTTCAGTCGATAGACATCTGGTGTTCGGAAGGACGTAAAAAGAAAAATCTTCAACATTAAGCAAACGGATTTCATTACTCTGCAGCTCTTTGCATTGCTCTCCGCACAAAAGTGTCATAAAAGATTTTGCTTGAGGACCAATAATTTCAAAAACCGTTAGCTGCTCTGTCTCTTCAGAAACTTTTACATCATCCATAATGATATATCGTTTAATCCATAACGACAACTTGTTTTTGGTTCCATGATTTCCAAGCAATAGTAATTTTTCACCAAAATTCAGTACAAAAACTCTATCTAAAATTCTTCCTTTTTCGTTTGTGAAGATTGTTTTTGAGAATTGATTTTGCGGTAAAGTTTTCAGATTGTTTGTTGTAATGCGATGAAGAAAATCGAGTGAGTCTTTACCGTGCAATTCAATTATTGATGAGGAAGAAACTCTGCAGCCTACACCTTGAGAGAGAGTTCTGTATTCTTCTTCCACTGATAGGTATTTGTAAAAATGAGCTTCTCCGTTCCTTTGTTCAGGGTGAAATCCCAAAGATTCAAAGTATGTCTTCACAGATGAAGTTTCAGGATGTTCAAAAGTTGTCAAAAGTTTCTCCGTAATTCCTTTTAATAATATCTATACTGTTTATGATTTCTTGTGTTAAAATAGCATGTATCTTTCCAGATAAACGTAATTGAATCTAAAATAGTTACTCTATCTCCGGTGTCGAGGTATTTGTACTCAATATAATCGGGATATTTATCACCGTTTGCATCTGTCATAACTCGTTTAAAATTTATTCCTTCATAAGTTAAAAGAAGATGAGGTCGTTTTAACATCCCGTCAACGAAGAAAAAATTGTAATCAAAGTGGCCGATTCCCTGTGCATAATGAAAATTAGCTCTTATATAAGAGATGTTTTTCTTCGCCCATTTTTCCATTGTTAGGTTGTTAAATCCACCGTGGCTCGGAATGCCCGATTCCCAAACCGTATCGAAAGTATTTCCGACAGCGTTGGCTTTAAATAAAGTTAAGTAAAAAAATGCTGTCCCAAGTTCGGTGCTGTCCAAATCTATAAAACTCGCATCATATCCTACAATATTTTTCATCTCAATTAACCGGTGGTCGTTGGACCATGATTTTGCAATAATTCCCAAAACAAATTGCCCGTCATTATTTTTTTGATAGATGACTGCAGATCTCGGAATGTTGTACGTGAAAGTTCTATCAAAATCTACCAGATAAGTTCCCTCCGGATAGTTTGCAAGTACATATTCCATCAACGCAATAGTATCGCAAGCAAATCGGGTGGTTGTTAATTTTTTTCTTTCCTGAATATTATATTCCTGGATACTCATATCTCTTCGAGTATCTCTGGAAACATCATAATTATCGGCTTCCGTGTCACCGGAGCCTTGTTCCTTATCTACTTTATCGCCACCGCATCCGGCATTAACAAACGCCAGAAGATTTAACAGAACAAAAAGCGTGAAAAGTATTTTATTCATAGGAACTCCGGACTTCCAGATCAATTTTATTTTGAATATTCCTCAAAAAAGTATGCCGAGCTCTGAATGCCTAATTGAAAATGAGTTAAACTAAAATGTTCGTTTGGTGAATGAAGATTTTCCGAATTCAAACCAAACCCCATTAGTACAGAAGGAGCTTTTAAAATTCTTTGAAAAGTTGTTACAACGGGAATACTTCCTCCTTCACGCATGAAGACGGTTTTCTTTCCAAATGCTTTTTGCATTGAAACTGCGGCGGCTTTCATGGCTGTTCCTGTTAAAGGAGAGAGCGATGCATGCGCGCCGTGAAGATCGGAAATTTTTACAGTTACGGAATTTGGAGTAATCGATTTGATATACTTTGTAAAACTTTTTGCAATTTTTTTCGGATCCTGATTTGGCACTAACCGCATACTAATTTTTGCCGAAGCTTTGGAGGCTATTACAGTCTTTGCTCCTTTGCCTGTAAATCCGCCGATGATTCCGTTGCAATCGAGTGTTGGGCGAACCCAAAGTCTTTCAAGCGTTGAGAATTTAGCTTCGCCTGTCAATTCTTTTACTCCAAGTTCCTTCGCGTATTTTTTATCAGAAAAATTAAATGCTTTAAAATTTTGTTTTTCTTCTTTTGTTGAAGGAAGGACGTCGTCATAAAAATTCGGGATTGTCACTCTTCCCTTTTTATCATGAAGTTTGGCGATAATTTGAGCAAGCGCATTAATCGGATTACCAACGGCGCCGCCAAAAGACCCTGAATGTAAATCTTTATTCGGTCCCGTTATTTCAACTTCCATGTAAGCTAAACCGCGCAAGCCGTAAGTAATCGTTGGAATGCCGGCTTCGTAAAGCGAAGTATCGGAGATTAAAACAGAATCACACTTCAACAACTCTTTATTCTGTTGAATAAACTCGCCGAGATGTTCACTGCCGATTTCTTCTTCTCCTTCGATAATAAATTTTACGTTTAACGGAAGACTTCCTTTTACCTTAAAATATGCTTCAACACTTTTAATGTGAATATACATCTGACCTTTGTCATCGGTTGCGCCGCGTGCAAAAATTTTATCGTCTTTAATTACCGGCTCGAACGGCTGGCTATCCCACAATTCAATTGGATCAACCGGTTGAACATCGTAATGACCATAGATTAAAACCGTCGGTTTTCCCGGAGCTCCAAGCCATTCGCCATAGACTATAGGATGACCTTCTGTGGGAAAAATTTCAACCCGGTTCATTCCGGCATCTTTTAATTTATCGGCAACAAATGCTGCGCAGTCTTTCATGTCTTCATTGTTCTCTTGCAGAGTGCTTATGCTAGGAAATCGTAAGAAGGTTTTTAACTCTTCTACGTAAGTTTCGTGATTATTTTTTATGAATTCTATTATTGGTTCCAATCGACCAGCCTTTCGCGTTAATTTATTACTTTATATTTATAGATTATTGGAATAAACCTATTAAAATTTTCTTGCGTGAGCGTATCCAGTTTCATCATCGTTGATTTAGCAGGAACAAATACTTTTTTCCACGGATCATCAACTAAATAGAGATTGGCATTGTTATCCATTGTGATAGACTCCAAGGCTGCAGCATAGTTGTATTCTTTGTAATTCGGAACAATCCCTTTTGTGTCATAGTATTTTACTTCTTTGATGTCAAGTTTTTCAGTTAATGCAATTCTAAAAATTTTTGCGTTATTTCTATCGATTCCCCAGAGAGTATTATTTCCTTCGCAATAAAGCCCGCAGATGGTTTGGATTTTATAGTTCCGGGTACTGAGTTGTTTTATAATTCTCTTGCTCTCTTTATCGACCACGAAAATAATTGTGCTGTCGGAGAAAGCCGACTTATCTTCAAAACCTTCTAATCCTAAAAATAAATATTTTTCAGAAACTGCAAGCCCTTCATACCCGATATTGTTTGCAACGTATTTTAGGAAAAGTTTTTGCGGCGAAATCTGAATCTTTTTAAAACTTACGATCGTATCGGAAAAAAGATTACCATCAGCAAATTTAATTTGATAAATTCCTACATACTTTTCTATTCCCGGAAGATTGCCCTCAACCGATACAAAAACATTTCCGGTGAATTTATCATAAACAATTTCCTCAAAATCTTTTTTAGGAAAATTTGCCAGATACTTTTGTACAGACTCTGAAAAAACGAGTCTCCTAAGATTAAAAATTGTGTCTCTGGCAATGCTAAAACGCCACATATCTCCAATATCATCTGCAAGAAGAAAATATTTTTTCCCTTCGTCTTCTTTCAAAAAAGTTATTCCGCTTGTCTGATTCGTGTTCGTATCTGCAGTTTTTATCCATCTCGGATAATGTCTTCCCGGTTTTAGAGGGAGCTCATCTCCACTTGAAAGCAGGAGATGCAAACTTCCGAAGAATAAAAGAAGCGCTGCAAAGATATTGATAATTTTCATAATCGTGTCTCAAATCTAATCAATTCAAAAGAGATTCCAAAGATTCGCACTGCAATTGCAACCAGGTTTGCCAACCTTTGAAATGCTTCCTATATTTGTTCTATGATTTTATTCAGATACATACTGCGGAACCATGCGGCACCCTTTCTTTTTTCGATCACTACGCTGATGTTCATCTTTCTCTTCCAGTTTTTGATGAAGTTTGCCGACAAACTTGTTGGTAAGGGGTTGGATACATGGATTGTTATAAAACTCATCACCTACAATTTGGCGTGGATGGTGGTTCTGGTTGTTCCGATGGCGGTTTTGGTAGCTACTTTAATGGCTTTCGGAGCAATGGCGCAGAATAATGAAGTTACGATAATGAAATCGTCCGGGGTTAGCTTATACAAAATGATCGCCGGACCTTTGGCGGCAAGTGTAGTGGTGGGAGTTCTTCTAATTTTTTTCAACAACGATGTTTTACCCGATGCCAACCATCAAGCAAAAATTTTGATGATGGACATTCAGCAGAAGAAACCAACGCTTTCGATTGAACCGGGAGTGTTCTCTCAGGAAGTTGATAACTACGCAATTCTTGCCCGTACAATGGATCAGAATAAAAATAAAATGTTCGGCGTTACCATTTATGATTACACAAATCCCTACAAAATAAATATTGTTACCGCAAAAGAAGGATTGCTCTACTTCTCCAAAGATCAAACAAAATTGTTGATGGATCTGAAAAACGGCGAGATACACGAAAGCGGCGTTTCCGATACTAAACTTTACCGGAAACTTTTATTTACAAATCATCGCATCGCGATGGATGCACAGCAATTTTCCCTCCAGCAATCGGGTCCCGGTGTGCAGCGGAGCGACCGCGAATTGAGCGCGCCGGATATGCTTGCTATTGTTGACAGTTTAAAACAAATGCGTTCTAAATATTTTGCTTCGTTCCAGAAAACGGTGAACAAATTTTTTCTCGGCGATAGTTTTGCTGCGCCTCTCCAGGGAAAAGTTCACCAATCGTATGCGCCGAACAACAATTACACAAATCTGATTGAGCGGGTAAAAAATATTAAGAACGAAATTTTATCATCCTTCCTTCAAGTAGATTTTATTGATAAGGAAATTGATAAATACATGGTTGAAATTCACAAAAAATATTCTATCCCGGCTGCTTGTATTATTTTTATTTTGCTCGGCGCTCCGTTGGGAGTTATCACACGCAAAGGGGGATTTGGAATGGCTGCAAGCGTAAGCCTTTTCTTCTTTTTGGTTTATTGGGCGTCGCTCATTGGTGGAGAAAAACTTGCAGACCGCGGACTGATGACGCCATTTTGGGGAATGTGGGGCGCTAATATTTTAATGGGTGTAGTTGGAATTTTGCTAACCAACAAAGTTGCCAAAGAAACCGTTACCCTCGATTTTTCATTCTTCAAAAAACTTATTCCAAAAACATGGCAGCAGCCTGAAGATGCCCAATGATTAAAATTATCGACCGATACGTTGTTAAACAATTTGTGCAGACGATCTTTTTTGCACTGTTGGCGTTCATCGCAATTTTTGTTATAGTTGATCTGATGGAAAACCTTGATGATTTCCTTGATCAGAATGTTGCCACTCCGATAATTTTTCAATATTATCTTTACTTCATTCCCGAAATAATAAAATTAATCACTCCCGTTTCTGTGTTATTTGCCGGTTTGTTCACTGTTGGGAAAATGTCCAACACGAACGAATTAACCGCCATTAAAGCAGGTGGAGTGAACATGTACCGATTCATGTTTCCGCTGATAATCGTTTCCTTTTTAGTTAGCTTGTTCTCAATTTATTTTGGCGGGTATGTTGTTCCTAAAGCAAATAAAGCAAAACTTGATATTGAGATCAACTATCTTAAAAAAGGATATTCATTTGCGGGAAGTAATATTTTTTTTCAGGATACGAAGAATAAAATCGTGAACATTTCCTATTACGATGAGACGAATCTTATTGCGCATCGGGTGAGCGTACAAGAATTTGGGAAAGATGATATCACCAAAATGGTGAATCGCCTGGACGCCCAACAGTTGGTTTTCGACAGCACAAAAAATATCTGGATCGCAAAAGTTGGTTCGTTTAGGAGATTTGGAAATCTCTCCGACACACTCGAAAATTTTACTCAAAAAGAAATGCCTTCTCTTCAATTTAAACCGAACGAGCTTGCCTTTAAACAGCAAAAGCCGGAGCAAATGAATCTGGCTGAATTAAAAATTCTGATCATCGATAAACAAAAAGCCGGGAACGATCCGACTTCTGTTCAAATAGAATATTACTCGCGCTACTCTTTCGCGATGGCAAGTCTTGTGGTTGTTTTATTTGGCATGCCTCTTTCAGCTAACAAAAGAAAAGGCGGGTTGGCGTTGCAATTTGGAATTAACATTCTCATCACATTTATATATTTGGGACTGATGAAAATCATCCAGGCATTCGGAAAGAACGGCGCGCTTGACCCGGTGCTTACCGCGTGGCTTGTAAATATTTTCTTCTTTATCGGTTCGCTAATAAATCTTTCGAGAGTGAAACAATAGTAAAGTGATAAAACAAGAATCGATTGAAACATTAAAAAATCTTCATTTAACATTGAAACTCGTTACCCGGACTATAAACATTTGTTTTACAAAAAGTGCACGAATAAATTTACTTCATCAAACATAGAAAAAATAAAAGAGATACGAACATGGCTCTTAGAACTACTAAAGATATAAGTGAAGTTGTACGAAGATATCGCACAATTCTTTTGGAAGCCGGGTTTCCTTTGGAAAGAGTTATTCTCTTTGGTTCTTTCGCACGCAGCAGGCAAAAAGTCTATAGCGATATTGATGTAGCCATAGTCTTAAAAAACTATTCGAGAGATAGATTTTTAACAAGGTTAGAGTTAATGAAATATTCTCGTGAATTTGAAGAGGTGATCGAACCGCATCCTTTTTTAACAACTGAATTTGACAAATCCGATCCGTTTGTCTGTGATATTCTAGAAAATGGAATTGAAGTTTCCGCCTAAACAAGTGGTAACGGCACGCTCAATCCGGTGCTAACCGCGTGGCTCGTAAATATTTTCTTCTTTATCGGTTCGTTGATAAATCTTTCAAGAGTAAAACAATAGCGAGAGTAAAGCCTACAACTGCTGTTGACCGGAAAAATGTTGGTTTGAATGGATGAGAAATATTTGTTCATTGCGCGCTATGGCGCCATTTTATAATACATTCTTGTAAATTGGTTTCTCAAAATGTATATTAAACGGAACTAAAATGAAAAGGTATGAGAGATGGATTCAAACTTGATTTTAAAAGAGGCATTGCATTTACGACCTGCTGAAAGGATTAGGTTAATAGAAGGGCTGACAAAAAGCCTTAATAAACCGGATGAAAAAATTGAACAAATTTGGGAAGAGGAATCTGAAAAAAGATATGAAGCATTAAGACAAGGGAAAGTGCAGACGATACCTTTAGATGAAATTATTAAGAGATTTAAATAAATGCATGTAGCGTTCATAGAACCTGCAACATTATAACATGATGATGCTGTTGAGTACTATAATCTACAATCTCCAGGATTAGGGGCAAAATTTTTACATGAAGTGTTAGAAACTATTGAACTGTTTTCACGCTTCCCGCAATTGTGGGCACAGAATACAAAAAACACAAGAAAAGCAGTATTAAGGAAATATCCATTTAATCTGATTTACACAATACTTGAGCATGATCTTTATATTATTGCCGTAGCCCATCAAAACAGAGAACCGGAATATTGGATTGATAGAATTTAGAAAAGGTGCTAACCGCGTAGCTCGTAAATTATTTCTTCTTTATTGGCTCGCTTATAAATCTTTCGAGAGTTAAATAATAATTCATGTTACGCATTATTAGATATTGCATTGCCACGAGCTTTAGCTCGTGGGATAAATGGGACACCAAACTTGTGGCTTTAGCCAAAATCGGGTTATTTTTGTGGCTAAAGCCGATATTTATCATCCACGTCCCGAAAGCTTTCGGGACGTGGCTATTCAATCATAAATTTTGCGTAAGGTGAGATAATAACTCTTCCGTCGCCTATTTTACTTTTCCTAACGACACAAGAAACAGATCGTATTCATATCCCGATTCATCTGAAAGTTTTTTTACGTAATTAATGTAACCGAGCATCTCATTTACATGGGTTTTATACGTGGCTTCTTTTAATGATAAAGCGATTGTTTTTTCCTTACCGGTTAATTTTTGAAGATCCTCGTGCAAATAATTTTCAGTGTAGTTAACTAAACTGAAGGTAAAACTCCAATTTAGAAATGTTTCAAGATTCTCTTTACTGAAGTAGGTTTTTTCTTGATATTCGTTAACGTTCAAGTACTTCCGGGCAAAATCTTTTTCAAGTAACGTTACAAGTTTAACCGGGGCATTTTTCTTATCTCCCTTTTTTCCTTTGCGCGCGTTATTCCGTTTTGGCAATTTGGCATGCTTCAATTCAAAAAGTTCATCCGGGAAAATGCTTTCTTCTGAAGGAAGAATTTTTGCAAGAGCGAATTCCTGTCTGAGCGTTTCGAAAGAATCATTCAGGTGGAGGAGCCCCTGCCATAACGGTTTACCAAGCACAAGCTCGTTGTACAGATGAAGCAATTCTTCGTTTGCGTTACTTGATTTTACTGCTTCAAGAATGGTAAGAATTATGGTGTAAAGGACAAAGAAATCTTTGTAAGCTGAATTTCCGTTATAAAAGATTAACGCATGTTTTAGATTTACCGACTCTTCCTCTTCTTTTAACGAATAGACGAATCGATCAAGCGCGGAAAGAATAAGGAATTTTTGTTCAATGGTGGTGATGATCTTTTGTTCATCAACTTGCATATAGAGATAGTTCTTCACTTCATTTACCAAGTTTAGAATTTTTGATCTTCCATAACTTGTAACTTTCTCAATTTTCCCGGCTTCAACTTTTAACTCCCGTTTCCTTACAAAACCACACGCGGCGCTGAATTCCTCTAACAATTCTCTGTTGCAGAGGTTAATTACCGCATCGTGCAAAGGCGAAAGCTTCAATTCTTTGAGCGATTGTTTTATAGACTCTACACCTTTTCCGTTAAGCGTTTTATGGAGATCATAATATTCTCCCGTCACGTCTTTAACTTCAGCAAACCCTAAGAAGACGTGATACTGATACCCATTTAAGAAAACGCTTATTCCTTCTTCAGCCAATTCTTTTCCGTTACGGAGATATTCTAATTTTGTTTTGTGGTCATTCAAAATATAAAATACATCTCCATCAACGTTTAAATTCAACGCTTCTGAAATGTTTTTCTTTATTAAATGCGTTTCATTTTCCGAGGTAACTTTCCCGGTGGAGAAATAAATTTTCCCTTTGGCTTGTTCATAAGAGTTATTATAAAGAACAAGTGTCCGTTCGTTTCCGCTCATGTTTGAAAAAGCAAAAATATTTTCATTTACGTTACCGAACTCATCGATAAAATCATATAACTCAAAATTGCTAACCTGGCCGAACAAATACCGTTTTTGCATCAAAGGGAAAAGTTCTTCTTCATGGCGTTGCACTAAACTTTCATCCGCAAACTCGTTGTAATAAGCCTTGTAATATTCCATACCGTATTTTTCAGTGTAGCCTTCAATCTGTCCGTGAGCGAACATCGGCAAGCCGGGTAAGGTTATCATCATCACGGCAACGCCAAAATACTTATCCCCTTTTCCAAATTGATTTACCGCAGTTTCTTCATCGGGATTGCTCATAAAATTTACGTACCGCTTTAAAATTTCCGGATTGAACTCCAGCGTGTTGGTAATTAAATCGCGGTACTTATCGTTTTCTTCTTTCATAAACATGTGCATGAAGGCGCTGTTATAAACGCGGTGCATTCCAAGCGAACGAACAAAATATCCTTCCATCAACCAGAAAGCTTCTGCAAGCAAAAGTGTGTGAGGCATCTCGGTATTAATTCTGTCAACAACTTCACGCCAGAATTCTTCCGGAAAAACTTTATTGAATGCTTCGTAAGACAATGCGTAATCAGACCTCGATGGAATCGCTCCGCCGTGTCCCGGTTGCGGATACCACAAACGTGAAAAATGTTTCTTCGCCAGCGTCATCGCCGCGTCAAATCGAATGATCGGCGTTTTGCGCGCAACGTGCATAATCGTTTGAATTAATGATTCGCGAACTTCCGGCAGTAAAAGATTTAACTGCGCCGTATCATTCCAAGGCATGTTCGTTCCGTCGTTGCCGTGATAGATGTAACGAATTTGCCCAGACCAATTATCGATTAACTGAAAGACAACCGCGGCATCTGTTTTTGCATAATACTTATCTTCAATTCTAATTTGATAATGAGAGTCGTCCGACAGATCGGGACCGGTAAATGTATAACTTGGATAAGGAGAATTTGGCGCCTGAATAAAATAATCGGGCCGCTCCAAAATCCATTTAGAAAATAAGCCGGTGTGGTTTGGAACCATATCACTTGAAAGTCTGATGTGCCTTTTCGCGCATCGATATTTTAAATTTTCAAAAGCCTGCTCTCCGCCGAGCTGTTCGGCGATTACATAATCATAAAGGGAATAAGCCGATGGAGCCGCTTCCGGGTTGCCGCAAAATTGTTTTATTTTTTTTGAAGCGGCGCTTCTCTCCCAGAGTCCGATGAGCCACAAAGCGTTGATATTCCAACTTGCAAGACGGTCAAGTTCTTCATCGGGAATATGGTCAAGCCGGTAAATATCTCTTTGATATTTTTTAGAAAGTTGATTAAGCCACACAAAAACATTTTTAGCAAGCATCACTACACGGGGCATCCAATCAATATCTTCCGTAAATTGTTCGGGTTCAAAATGATAACTGAGACTAATGTCTTCAGGCGAATCCTTTGTTTTTTCATACTCTTTGCGGGCTTTTTCCAACTCTTCATCAGTCATTAAAAGTTGATATTCCGGTACGGGAGGAGTACCTACTCCGCCGTGCTGTAAGAAAAGTTTTGCGTCTTCGCGGATTAAATCTTCTCCGCCTAATATCTTCGCTAAAAGTTTTTCGTCGATAATTATTTTCCATTTTTCGCGTATGTAATCAAGCTGCGCTTCAAGGTCGGAAAGGTTCAATAAGATCGGTTTCTTTAATGCCGAGAGTAGCGGCAAATTTTCTATGCTTAGGGGAGGTTCTTGTTCAAAGAATTTTTCAGTAGCAGAGAGAAAATTATTATACGGAGTTTGTTCGGAAAGATGTTGATCGTCAAATAATTCCTTTAACTGACCAAACGCCGGATTCAGATTTTCTAAATGCAGTAAAATGATCTCTTCAAGAATAATTTCTTTATTTGATTTTCCGCCAGTATTTCCGTGCAGATAATGATCGAGCGTTGTTATTCCTTTGTGAACCGCAACCGGCGGAAATTGTTCTACGAATTTTCTTAAAACTTTTTCAACTTCTTCCACACCCAAATTATTATTTAGGAAAGCGATACTTCGTTCAAATGCGCCGGGATTTTCTTTTTCTTCGTAATGCCTGATAATAAAATGAAAAATTTCGTGCAATAATCCGGCTGCGTTTATTTGTCCGGGCGTAACATAAGCATCAAATATTTTATCTTCCTCACGCTTGCTGTTTATTTTTTGAGCCAGAAGCCGCGCTTGATAAGAACTGCCGACGAGAATATTCCCTTGCAAAGAGAAGATAGATTCATCAAACTGATATTTTACTCGAACATGTTTGGCAACATGAAGATCATATTTTACTTTTACAGGGTTGCCGTTCGTTAAACGATCTTGCACTAATTTCATTTTACAGCTCGTGAGGAAGATTTTGTTTTCAAATATTGAAGATTTCTTTGGGTGAAATATAATAAAATTTCTTTTGAACCATTCTCCAAACCGGTTTGAAATGAGCTTTTGATTTAGAGAAAAATTTCGTACCAGATTTATATGCGCTATTTAAGCAGATTATTTTAAAAGAATCATTTTCTTCGTTTGAACAAAATTACCTCCGCCGAAGGAGGAACGAAGCTGATAATAGTATACACCGTTTGCCAACTGCCGATTGCTGACTGCCAACTGAAATTCCACTTCGTATTTTCCCGGTTGCTTGACTTCATTAACTAATGTTGCAACTTCACTACCAAGCACATCAAACACTTTTAATGTTACATGACTTTCAACGGCACACTGCCAACTTATTACCGTTTCCGGATTAAACGGATTTGGATAATTTTGAAAAAGCTCAAACGAAGTTGGTAATTGGGGTTTCAATTCATCAACTTTAATAATGTTTCGCAGTTCAGTATCCATCCATGCTATTCGATCTTTTATCCAATTCTTTAAATAAGTTACTTCTTCATCATAGGTTTCACCCACGTAATAATTAGGCCAAACCCACGTACCGAGGATCGGCCATCGTTGATAATTCCTCGGCTGCGCTTCACTTGTTAGAGTTTTTAGAGAATCGATAAATCGGTAAATGTTTGTAACGTTAAATTCATTCTGCCGAAGTTGAAACCAACGGATCGCGCACTTTTTCTGAAAATCAGGGTCGCTGGCAATTTTTTTCCACCAGAAAGGAACTTGGAACTGATCTGTTTGTAAAAAATTTTGATTTGTGCTCAAATAAGAAATATGCCATCCATAGACCAAAGATGCATCGTAGTAATTAGCATTTCCCCATGCGATATTATAATCCCATACCGGTCCCATTACAAGTTTTGGATTTTTCGAATCTTTATCTTTGTACATAAATGTACTTAAGCGATAGGAATCAACATTCTTACACATCTCGTTAAGTAAAAAACAATCAACAAACGACGGAACATCAATTAGTGAAGGATAACCTGTTAGCGTATCAGAGTAATCAGGACTATAAACTCTTGTTTCAAAATCATCAATAAATTTCTGAATATATACTTTCTGCTGCGCTGTGATGTCTTCCGGTTTTGGATAATGATACTGCCAATAAATTCTCTGTGGAGCTTCAAAATAAGGAGGATACGTTGATCTCCAACCGTCATTGCCGGAACCATCTTCTTTATCGATTTTTAAAAGATATCCGCCGGTCAGACTATCTCCGGTATTATCTGTTATAGTTAACTTGGAAACATCAACACGGTTTTTGTCTCGTTTAATTTTTTCTAAAAGAATGAAAACACCCATATATTCGCCATTCAAAACCAACTCGCAAAATTTAAATCGAGAAGCATAATGCCCACTTTTTACAGATAACCAATACGTAAGCACATCGCGAAAAAAAGTTTTGTCAGTATAAGGGGCGTATAAAATCCAATCGTTCTCTTCGGGAAAGTTCAAGAGCGAAACCGCTGTGTCGGCATCTAAAGCGGTTCTTGTTTCTATCGCATACTGTTTTTTAGGAAAAAACATTTGCGAAGTTGAACCGCGAATTTCTATCCCAATTTTTCCCTTATAATTATTTTGCTCATCGGTTAAATAATTTCTAACTCCTTCTCCGTTGTAAATAATTCCCATATCGGCAATAATTTTGGGTTCATTCTGAATTGTCTGTCCGTGCGTTTCAATCACTACTATTGGAAGATTGGAAGAAGTGAAACTGACAAGATTCTCCTTTTGATCGAGTTTATTAGTTTGACTTTTGAGCGTAATTGAAGAAAGAATCAAAAGAAAAAGGATGGAAAGCAACGGTTTCATAAAAAAGATTTTTTGTTAATCGAAAACTACCTGTTCCGATGGATTTTCCCAAAGACGGAAGAGCATGCTAATTTGTTCTTCTGTAATTCTTGCTGCAGAAAGAGGTGGAAGATTTTCAATCGAGAAAAAATTCACATCCGAAGTTTCGGTTCCGGAAGAAATAGCATCATTCAGCAGTTCGCATTGAATAAATAACTTGTAAATATGAAATGGAGAAATAGGGTAATCATGTTTCAGTTTGTCAATAACGGCGAGAAGTCTAACCGGTCTAACTTCAGCACCCGCTTCTTCCTTCGCTTCTTTAATCGCAATTTCAGAAGGTGAATGACCAATATCTGCCCAGCCGCCGGGAATTGACCATCTGCCGTCAATCTTTTCTTTCACCATCAAAATTTTATTCTCTTTAAATACAACTGCACGAACGTCAACTTTCGGTGTTTGATAGCCAACTTCATTCGCAAAAAGATTTTCGATCTTTTCTATCGATGTATCAGTCAATTCAGCAAATAATTGTTGACTAAGTTTTTTCAGTTCAACATACCGTTCACGGTCAAAATCATTTTCACAATATTCCAAACCCGCAAAAGCAATTGCTTGAATCTTTTTTATAAGTTCGATAGAAGTTTTCATTTTAAATAAAGCATCTTTTTGGTTTGAGTAAAGCTGCCTGCCCGCAGTTGATAAAAATAAAGACCACTCGGTAATTCGTAATTCCTAATTCCTAATTCGTAATTATGTTTTCCGGCTTGCTGGAATTCATTCACTAAAGTTGCAATTTCATTCCCCAGAATATCGAAAACTTTTAGTGTAACATAACTGCCAACCGCTAACTGCCAACTGATTACTGTTTCCGGATTAAATGGATTCGGATAATTTTGAGAGAGAACAAATTTGTCAACAGCAATTCTTTCAGTTGATTTATCAACATCTACCACATGTCTCTCAATTTCATTCCATAATTCAGTCCGGCTGCCGTCGTAACCAAGAGCCCACATTCCGATTCCCTTTAAATTATTTGCCTTCGCAAGATCATACTTCATTCCCAAACTTGAATCATTATCAAACCAGACTTGATACCACGTCGTGTCGTTTAGTTTCCATCTATACCATGGAGTTTTTTCTGCATTCTCCCAAAGCAGTCCATATGTTTTTGAAGCGGTAACATCATCGCGGAAGCGTGTGGTTTTACCGTAACTTAGAATTGAATCATGCGGAGACGATGTTTTGGTTTTCCATTTGTTACCGTAATA
>JAVHOS010000034.1:0-6005 GCA_036170205.1 Ignavibacteriaceae bacterium
ATACTGTAAACAACCGGCACGATAAATAACGTAAGCAGTGTGGATGTAATTAATCCGCCGATAACCGCTTGTCCCATCGGAGCTCTAAATTCTGAGCCTTCACCAAAGCCGAACGCAACCGGAATCATTCCGAAGATCATTGCGAACGTTGTCATCAAGATTGGACGAAGTCTTGTTGGTCCTGCTTTAACCAAAGCTTCAAATCTGGTTAGTCCGCGTGAACGGAGAACGTTTGTGTAATCAACCAGAAGAATTCCGTTTTTGGTTACCAATCCCATCAACATAATTATTCCGATCATAGAAATAACTGAAAGAGTACTTCCAAAAATAATTAGGAATAACACCGCACCGATAATCGACATCGGCAGCGCAAGCATAATTGAAAACGGATGTACAAAACTTTCAAACTGCGCGGCAAGAACGATGTACACAAAAATAATTGCCATTGCCAGAGACAACAACATATTGGCAAATGATTCTGCCTGTTCTTCCCCTTGACCAACAACACTAATCGTATAGCCTGGAGGAACATTTATCTTTTCAACTTCTTTATTTACATCTCCTAAAATTTCACCAAGCGTTCTCTCGTCAACATTTGCATCAACACGCACTTCACGTTGGCGGGCATATCTCATGATTTTTGATGGACCAATATCAGCGCTAACTGAAACAACATTACCAAGAGGAATAAGAATATCTTTTCCGCCAAAAGTTTTTTTGTTACTCTTTACCGTCATAAAAGGGATCGTATTTGCAGAAGTTCTGTCTTTTTTCTGCAATTGAACGCGAACATCGTACTGTTCATCCGCGTCTTGAAATTGTGAAGCGACATAACCATCAACCAAAGAACGTACCGTTGATGCGATCAAGAAAGGATTTACCGCAAGATCGGAAGCTTTCTCACGATCAATATTCAAGCGAATTTCCGGTTTTGAAGTTTCAAGGTTGTTTGCAACATCTACAGTCCCCGGAGTTGATTTAACAATTTTTTCAACTTGATCAGCAAGTTTGCTAATCACTTTAATATCCTCACCGCGGATACTGAACGTTACCGGTTTTTCATTTCCGCCCGGACCGCCTTCAAGCAAGTAAGCTATTTTGGCTCCGGCAATATTTTTAAATTCATTTCGCGCTTCTGTAATTAATTGCCGGACTCCTTTTACTCTTTCTTTCTTCTTAACAAGTTTTACAAGAATGGTTGCATCGGTTACGGGATTATTCGCTGAACCGATGGTGGTAAGAACAATTGTAACTTCCGGTTTTTTCAGCAAAGATTTTTCCATCTCCGCGCATATGCTGCCCGTCTGTTCAAGTGAACTTCCCGGCGCCGCTTTAACATCAATAATAAATTGGCTCTGATCTGTGAACGGGAAAAACTCAGCCCCCAAGAGTCCCATAAGAACAAAGCTGGAAAGGAATACTGCTATTGAAGTAAAGATAATGGTCTTTCGGTGGCGTAATGACCAATCCAAAGCTGTTTTATACTTTGCACTCAATATTTCAAAAAAATGATTGAAGGAATAAAGAATTTTGTGGAAGAAGTTTCCTTCTTTAGAAAGTTCTTCATCATCTTTCTTTAACCATTTAGAAGAAAGCATCGGCGTTAATGTAAAAGCCACGAATAGAGAAACAAGTACTGCCGCTGAAATTGTAATTCCGAATTGATAAAAGAATTGCCCAACGATTCCCGGCATAAACGCAACCGGAACAAACACCGCAACAATCGTGAAAGTAGTTGCCATTACCGCAAGTCCGATTTCCGCGGAAGCGTTCTTCGCCGCCTGAATAGCGGTTTCTCCTTGCTGCATGTGCCGGTAAATATTTTCGATTACAACTATCGCGTCATCAATTAATAATCCCACCGCAAGTGACAAAGCTAAAAGAGACATCATGTTTAAGGTGAAATCTAAAGCATACATCACGATGAAACTTGCGATGATAGAAGAAGGAAGCGCAAGTCCGCTGATAATTGTCGCTCTAAAGTTTGCGAGGAAAAGATAAATAACGATGATCGCGAGTAAACCGCCGTAAACAATATCGAAGAGAACATCGTTTACGGAATCTTGAATGTAAGTGCTGTTATCTTGAGCCAGAACAAAATTCACATCCGGCGGAAGTTCTTTCTTTAATTTCGCAAGCTGTTTGTGAACTTCTTCAGCAACCTTAACCGTGTTACTTCCCGATTGTTTAATTATTTCCAATCCTACTGCCGAAACGCCATTCATTCTAGTTAAACTTGTTTTTTCTTTTGTGCCGTCAACAACTTTTGCAATGTCAGAAAGATAAACGTTCTTGCCCATCGGCGTTGCAACAATTACACGGTTAAAATCTTCAACTGATTTATACTTTCCCATCGTGCGTAATAAAAGTTGTCGCGGACCGTTCGTTAAATTTCCTCCGGGAATTTCAACGTTCGAAGAGCCAACGTTTTGAATAACATCTTGAATGGAAATGTTATACGCTCTTAATTTTGATGCGTCAACTTCAACTTGAATTTCGCGTTCTGCGCCACCCACAAGATTGATGGCTCCAACACCAGGAATATTTTCCAACCGTTTTTTAATTACATTTTTTGTGTAGGTAGTTAAATCTTTTTCCGATCTATTACCGGAAACAGAAAGAGACATTATCGGGAGACTTTGAAAATCAAATCGTTGAATAACCGGGTCTTCAATTTCTGCCGGAAGATTTGCCCGTATCGCCGCAACTTTTTCTCTTACTTCTTGAGCCGCAGCTTTTCCGTCAACTTCAAGTTTAAATGCGATTACTGCAACCGAAACCCCCTCTTGCGAAGTTGATTGAATAAAATCTACTCCGGCAATCGGGTTAACCGCTTCTTCTATTTTTTTTGTAACGTCTGATTCAATCTGTTCAGGACCCGCGCCGGGCAAAACAGTAGTTACAATAACGTACGGAATATCAACGTTGGGATAAAGATCAATATTTAATTTTATGTACGAAAATAATCCAAGCACGATCAAAGCCGCGATCATCATGGTCGCGAACACCGGGCGCTGGATGGAAATGTCGGCTAATTTCATAAAAATTCCTTAAACATAATTTTAAGTATTACCAGTGGAACACAAAACAGTTCATTATTAAGTTTGGTGCGATTCTTTCACCTTATGCAAATATGATAATTAAAAGAAACAATTAGTTGATATTTTTTCTTCGTGGAACTCAGTGTCCTTAGTGCCTTAGTGGTAAATACTTTCTCACCACTAAGACACTAAGAACACAAAGAAACACTAAGAGATTTTTTCATTTTGTTCCAAATGATTTATCAATTAAAAATGGACCAGACTTCCTTCTTTTAAATTATTCATTCCAACGGTTACAATCGTTTCTCCTTCTTTCAAACCGCCTAAAACTTCTGTAAACGTATCGTTTGAAATTCCTTGAGAAACCAATTTAAAATGAGCTCGGTTATTTTCAATAACATAAACGCCTGAACCTTTTTCAGTAATGGCGATCGCTTTGCTTGCAATAACTATTGAACCCTTTTGAGATTTTAATTCTACATCAGCGCTGCAAAACATCCCCGGTTTAAACCATCTATCGGAAGTGTTTGGAAAAATTCCTTTCACCTCAAACGTGCGTGATTCTATTTCAGCCGACTTTGCCGATTGCGAGATTTTTCCATTCATAATAGTTCCCGGTTTTATTTCCGAATAAACTTTTACCGGCTGACCGATTGAAAAATGTGCAAGATCAACTTCACCGACGTTCAGAATTATTTTCATCGAATTAATATTTGCAACCGTTACCAACGGCATTCCAACCGCGGCTAAATCTCCAATGTTTGCATTTACAGCGGTAACAATTCCGCTGATGGGAGAAGTTAGTTCGACTGAACTTTTAACCGCGTCGAAATTAGCTTTTGCGATACTGAAACCGGTACGCGTTCCATCCAAAAGCTGCTGAGAAATTGCTCCTTCTTTATACAACGCTTCCATGCGGTCTAAATCTTTTTTCGCGTTTAAGCAAGCCGCTTCCGCTTGATAATATTGAGAAGTTGCGCCAGCTTTATCAAGCGCGATTATTAACTGTCCGACTTTAACAATCTCACCGACTTTCACCCTTACGGCTACAATTCGCTCGGGAAGTTTTGCTACAATATTTGCTTGGGTTTCTCCTTCAAGCGTTCCGCTGAAAGATTTTGTTAATACAATTTCCTTTAGTTCTACTTTGCTAACTTGAACCGGAATGGTATCAAGATCGGTATTCTTTTTTGCAACCGGTTCTGCTTCTTCTTTTTTAGCGCAGCTTGCAACAAGTAAAAGCAGAGCAGCTACGGCAAGATATTTTATACAACTTTTAGATAATCTTTTTAACATCGCTTAAAATTTCTCCTTTAATAAAATTGATATAATGTGTACCGGCATAAACTTATTCTTCAATACTAACCGCATATTCCCAGTCAGCTTTTGCCATGAGATAATCATAAATTGCCTGCGCATAATTTGTGTTCGCAAACGTTAAAGCGGCTTGCGTGTCGATTAACTCCAACTGCGTACCGACACCGCTTTTAAAACGTGTCTGCGAAATCTTTAAAGCTTTATCGGCTTGCTGCAAACTTTTTTGCTGTGCGTCAATTCTTTTTTTCGCTTCATCCATTTTCATTATAGCCTGTTGCACCTGGACGGAAATGCCTTCTTCCAACTTTCTTCTTGCTAAACCGACTTTATCCTTGTCAATCGTTGCCTGCTCAATTCTTGCACCGCGCCTGAAACCATCAAACAATGTGTAGTTAAGCTGTAAACCAACGAGCAGATTGTTTGCCCAGTTATAATTTTTGAAACGAAAAGTGTTTTCTTGCGACTGCCATTGGTATTGACTGAACAATGCCAGTGTTGGATAATATTCAGATTTCTCGATAGTAATATTTTTATCCAGCAGCGATTCTTGAATAGAAAGTTGGTGAACCAACGGACTTTTTGCAACCGCGGTAAGTTCTGTCTCTTCCAAAATATTTCCCGGAATATCTTCAAAGACAAACTCCCCTTTTACTTCTATTGGTGTTTTAATGCTGATTCCGAGAAGATTTTTTAAAGCGTTCTTTGTTAATTCCAGATTATTTTCCGTTTGAATTAACAACGGCTGAGTATTTGCCATCTGCACTTCCGCACGCAGATTATCATACTCCGATGCAACTCCTTGTTTGTACAGAGCCGAAACATTTTCAGCGTTTGCTTTAGCAACTTCATAACTTTGTCTGCTAACTTTCAACATCTCTTTCATCAAAAGAACGGTGTAAAAAGTTTTTTTAACATTTAAACTTATTTCTTGTTTGGTTGCCATGTTCCCGGCTTTTGACATCTGCGCGTATTCATCGGCAATCTTAATTGCGGTGTTTACCTTTTGGCTGTAAATAACCTGAGACAACGTTATCCCGGCGCTGTAACTGTTTTTAGAACCGATCTCAAACGTTAACGTTTGATCGGATGGATTGAACGCATTATTTGGCGGAATGAACATTACCGGAAGTTTAATATTCCTTGCGTAACTTGCTGTAAAATCAACACGGGGATAGGCATTTGAGTATGCTTCATCGATTTGTTCTTCCGCTTTAAGCATATCTTTTTCAGAGATTTTTACATCCCAGTTTTTATCGAGGGAGATTTTGAGCGCGTCTTTTAAGGTTAAAACGAGTGTGCTGTCTCTGTTTTGCGAATTGGATTCTTTTTGAAGAACAAAAAGGATGAGCAGTGTAAGAAAAATATTTAGAGAAATTCTATTGGTCATGAATTTGATCCTCTAATAGTTCAAGTGTTTTGTGCAGTTGAAGTATAAACCGGAGGGATTCCCTTTGTTGAAAGAATAAAATTTAAACAGCAAAAGTTTCTCCGGCTTTTGTAGTAAAACTTTCAAAATGCTTCTACTAAAATAGGTAAGACAATCGGAATAGCGAAAAAGAATTGATAAGCGGTTATTAATTAGGGCTTGCTCAGAAAGTCAAATGGAGAAATTGTGAAGTGGAGCGATACACGCGGGCGCAAAAAAAA
>JAVHOS010000035.1:0-1276 GCA_036170205.1 Ignavibacteriaceae bacterium
AGCTCGGAAGAAAGTCCCGCATATTCCGAAGACATTTTAAAGTAGGGGAAAATGGCTAAAATGGGTTAAAAACGAAGAAATGAGTGTGGTTTAAGCGGAATTGAGTGGCAGGTGGAAAGTAAAAAGTAGAAAGGGAAAAACGGACACGAATTGGCACGAATGGTAAAAATGAATTGTGTAAATTACAGAGAACTGAGAGCTTTGGTTTTTGGGATTTAAAAGCAGTAGTTAATGGTAATCTAATATGAAGTGAACCAATAGTAGTTATCAGGTAAAACACCAAATTGGCGAGAACATTTTTTATGTCCTTTTACATTCAAAGCTAAAGTATATCTTTCTTCATGATCACTTCGGAAATAAAAATTAGGTAGATAATTTGAGTCAAAATATTTACCGGCAACCCAAATACACAGACTAAAATGTGGTGGTAATTTTGAGATAACTTTTAAGCAATACACCAAAGAATCGATTTCATTTTGAATGGTAACCAAAACTGTATCCGATAAATCACAATCAAAGCTGAACTGACCGCAATACGATCCCTTGGTAGAATCTGTTAGTGTTGGAGGCGCAAATGGGTCAGGATACCAGGTCCAATATACAAGTGTTGAATCTTCAAAATATTGTTGGTAGGGGTATCGATAAATATCTTTTACTTGTGAGTATGTATTTAAAGCAAAAAAAACATAAATGAGAAATCGGAGTATAAATTTATTCAGGTTCATTTTGTTCTTATTATCGTAATAATTATCAGGTGATTCTGATTAAAATATTTTTAATAACTCAGAAATAAAGCCACCTAATTCCTTGTTTATTTGTAGGTAAAACATAGAGATGTTTTGGGAAATTGCCAAATGATAAAATAAATAAACCTTTTTTTTCTCTGTGACTCCGTGTCTCTGTGGTGAAAAATGATTTACCACAGAGTCGCAGAGGCGCGGAGAATTAATTTGGATTAAACCACCAGCTCAATTACAAACTGTTTGCTTCTAAAAGTAAAACTCTCTCCGGTTTTTCTTTTGTGTAATTCTTTACCCAGCGGGGAAGCAAGGGAGATGGTTAAATATTTTACTCCTTCTATTTCAAATTCTCCAGCGGTTATGGCAATAAAATAATTGCCGTTGGTTGTACAAACTAAACAGCCGGGCTGGCCTGAATCATATTTCTTTCCAACGTTTATTTGAAAAAGGATTTTTTTCAACGTGAAAAATTCGTTCATCTGCTGCGAATATTTCTCCATCTCAAGATGAATAGAGGATATTGTGGTTTCGTATTT
>JAVHOS010000035.1:1376-24040 GCA_036170205.1 Ignavibacteriaceae bacterium
GCTGCGAATATTTCTCCATCTCAAGATGAATAGAGGATATTGTGGTTTCGTATTTGTCTCCCATACTGCTTTTTGTTTCGAGCTTTGAGGCTTGCTGTAAATCGTTAACCGCTTTTGCGATGAGAGCTATTTTTGTTTCAACATAGTTTACGCATTCGGAGTAAAGTTGTTGTTTTATTTTAAGTTCGTTGTTCATTTTATATCTGGTCGAAACGGAGTTTTGACCTACATTAAATTCTTTAATTGAAATTCATGGCGGATGGGATGCATCACTGCATGTTCAAGCATTGCATCAATGCAATATTCTACTCCCCAGCGGGAAGTGTAAGTTGAAGAGATGAATTTATCTTCTTCAACTTCTGCTAAGGGTATCCGCCATTTAGTAAGAAGATGTTGCAGATATTTTTCAGCTTCATTCTCAATATTCTCTGGTTCCGGCGCCGGTTCAATTCCCGGATCGGGAAGATTCAGTTTGTCACACATCCAGATCATGTATCTTCCGGCGGCTCTTAAAATATGTCTAAGAAGTGTCTCCAACGATTCATAATCCTCATCTTTGGTTTCGGGCAGTTTGATATTTAATCTCTTTGCTTCCCGCCATGTTTGTAAAAGGGAAGTCAAATATTTCTCGTGCAGTAAAACCATTGAACGAGCGCCGTTGTATTTATACATTAGTAAATCTTTTGCGTCCATAAAATCTCCATTTAAAGTAATAACGTTTCGTCTTCAAAATTACCTTTGTATCACAGAATATTATTCTGTGATACACTAAATCTTACCCCAACTCAAATTTTAATTGCTATCGCACCTTTAAGAATTGTATGTTTTCTCCAGGCGCCGGAATAGTTATGACTATCAGCTAGAACAAAATCATAAATAAAATTATTCCTTTCGACATGCACGCCAACGGTTGTGTAAATTGCTTTCATATTTTCATTTATTTCTTTCGAATTAAATATACTCTCATCTACTTGAGGATTTGAAGAAATTAAACCAAATGAAAATCTGGCAGTTTTAGAATAATCAAAAATTACTGAACACGAGAACTCGGGACAGTTCTTCCAACCGGTTCTAACTTTACTCCAATAAACCGTACGAGAATTTAATGAAAAGTGGAGCAAACTTTCGGGTGAATAAATAAATCCGTAATTCAGTTTATCCGGTGTCTTAACAATTATATCAAATTTTGTAACCGGATAATAATTATTTGGGCGGTGTGCATTACTTGTGTCCGGATCAGCTAAGACAAGATTACCTGTGTTATTTTCTTTTAATTCTTTTTTAAATGAAGAACCTTTTTCAAAGAAGAAACCAATTTCAAACAATCCCGGATGTAATCTTTTTTCAAATTTGTAATGGAGTCCAACGGTATAACTTGTTTTAAATCCACCTGCTTTTCCTTCCGTATGCCAAATTTTTGCAAGATAGTCCATCCTATCTAAATTAAATTGCAGTCCAAGACTCAATAGATCATTCTTGTGGAAAAGGGAAGGGAACGAGTATGAATAGAGATTAGAGAATGCAATTACAAACGTTTCATCTTTTGCAGTAAAAGTTTCCCCGGTTCCATCGGGATTTTCTATGGTCGTAACCGGGATTTCTCCATAATCCAAAAGAGAATTATATCGTTGACTTATTCCTATACCGATTCGCAAATTGTTTAAAGGATAAACTGCGCCGACAGATTGTGGCAGCAAAGGGTATGCTCGCTTATGCATAATATCGCCAAACCAACCGGGGTTTTGCATTGATACATATTGATAAGAAATTCCCACTAAGGCGCTATCAAAATTAATAAGTGATGCCGGATTGGAACTTGAAATATTTTCGATGGCGTAATTACTGTTTTGTACAAATCCAAAACTGCTTAAATTCTCAAGAACTAAACCATGTTGAAAATTCGGAGCCTCAAACTCAGAACGCTGTGCCAAGGTGTTTAAAGAAATAACGAAACAAAAAAACGAGATGAGAATTATTTTGTTCAAAGGTTCTCCGAAATTATTTGTCTAATAATTTTCACCTAATTAACCTAAAGTGGAGATTTGGAAAATATACTGGAACAAAAGTGTTTTTTCATATGATCCCCATAGAGGTTAAGCAAAATATTTTTCTGTTGTTAGCATATCAAAAATTAGAAATGTTTTTTGTAATTACCAACTCTAACTCAATTTATTTGGGCTACCGATAATTTTTCTAACGCCCAAATCTTCTTAACCGAATACTCTTTCGTGTTTCCAATTCCCCAAAGACAAATCATCGCAGTATGTCTTTCCTCTTTTTGCAAATTTGACAGGGGAGTGGCAAAATATTCTTTACAATAATTCTACCACCAACAAATCAATAAACACTTTCTTAATCAGAAACAATTTTTCTTATAAGTGTTTTATTCTTAATTTTTGACAAACTTAAGTTAGTTTTTTATTTACTAAGGTAAGAGTGAATATAAGAGTTTAGAAGGAATAGAAATGGGGGGAAACGGAATTAGTGCAAATTTAACTATTCTCAAAAAAAGCTATAGATTTAAGTAAAGTATTCCGTATCCATTTTGAAGAAATAGACGACATGCGCAGAGTAAATAACTACTTACAGCGTTTTATTTGTTCAGTTCACATTTTATAGCAAGTATTATAAACAAAAAATGGTTAGAAAATAAAGTTTATTTTATAATTTTATAAAGAAAGAAAATGGCACCCGCAAATAAACAATCATTTATTAACAAAAGTAAAACCTTATTAATAGGAGCTTCGCGGAACTTAAATGACCCGCAGGTCTTTCATAAACTGTCTTTAACGGCTTTTTTGGCATGGGTTGGGCTTGGAACCGATGGATTATCCTCGTCATGTTATGGACCTGCAGAAGCATTCTTGACTTTAGGGCAGCATCATTTTTTAAGTTTAGTTATTGCACTTTTATCCGGTATCACCATCTTTATTATTAGTTTCAGTTATTCTCAGATCATTGAACTGTTCCCTTCAGGCGGCGGTGGATATTTAGTTGCGAGCAAACTATTATCACCGAAAGTTGGAATGATTTCCGGTTCAGCTTTATTAATCGATTATGTATTGACCATTACTTTATCGGTTGCAAGTGGAACAGATGCGCTTTTCAGTTTTTTCCCGATCGCCTATCATCAGTTTAAATTAGATTTTGCTATATTCGGAGTGATTGTCTTAATTATAATGAATTTAAGAGGAGTGAAAGAGTCGGTGGTTCCGTTAGTTCCGATTTTTATTCTCTTCATTGCGCTTCATGCATTCGTAATTTTTTATGCCATATTCACACATTTTTTTAATGCCTCACAAATAATTGCCGAAACTTCTTCTGATTTATCGGCTACAAGAAATCAGTTAGGTCTGGTTGGAATGATTTTGCTTATCGGTAAAGCATATACTATGGGCGCCGGGACATACACGGGAATTGAAGCGGTAAGTAACGGTTTGCCTATTCTCAGAGATCCAAAAGTTCACACCGCTAAAAACACGATGAAGTTGATGGCTGGTTCTCTTACCTTTATGGTTGTTGGTTTAATGATCGCCTATTTATTATTTGGTGTTATCGCTCAGCCTGGAAAAACTTTAAATGCAGTTTTATTTCAAAATATAACTCAAAACTGGTCAACCGGAATAAGTATTCCTTTTATTTTTATCATCTTATTTTCTGAAGCGGTAATTCTTTTTGTTGCAGCGCAAACAGGCTTTTTAGATGGTCCAAGAGTTTTAGCAAATATGGCAACAGACCGTTGGTTACCAACGCGGTTCGCTATCTTAAGCGATAGATTGGTAACTCAAAATGGAATTCTACTTATGGGTGGCGCTGCTTTGCTTACCATGGTCATGGCAAAAGGTTCGGTCGATCTCTTAATTGTTCTCTACAGTATCAACGTTTTCATTACATTTTTCCTTTCGCAGCTTGGAATGGTAAATCATTGGTGGAATGTTCGCAGAGAAGAAAAAACGTGGAAACATAAAATTTCAATAAATGGAATCGGTTTGGCTTTAACCACAATTATTTTGATCTCTGTTGTTGCGTTAAAGTTTTTTGAAGGCGGTTGGGTTACTTTAGTGGTAACCGGAAGCGTTATCGCATTCGCATTACTTGTAAAAAAACATTACAACAGCGCGCATCAATTAATCCAAAAGTTGGATAGTGATGTAATCCCGGCTATAACCTCTTCTTTATATTTGCTGAATGAGGAAGAGGCAAATAATAAAACTGCTGCCAGGGAAACTAAGCCGGAAGATAAAACAGCCGTAGTGTTGGTTAATGGTTTTAATGGACTTGGAGCCCATACTCTTTTAAGTGTAATTAAAACATTTCCGGGGATTTTCAAAAATTATGTTTTTTTGCAAGCCGGTGTTGTTGATGCGGGGGGATTTAAAGGTTCGGCTGAAGTAACTAATTTGGAAGAATTCGTTCATAAAGAAACAAATCAATATGTCGATTTTATGAAACGGAGCGGATATTCCGCCGATAGTTTTACATCTATTGGAACCGACGTTGTGGATCAAATTACCGAATTGTCGGATCAAGTATTTAACAAATATCCGAATTCAGTTTTCTTCGGCGGGCAGCTTGTTTTTCCGAACGAGACTTTCTTTACCAGACTTCTGCATAATCAGATTGTTTTTAGTGTGCAGAGAAGATTATATCACGAAGGGTATCCGTTTGTAATTTTACCGATTCGTGTTTCTTATTAAACAAGAAAAATTTTTGAAAAATATTAAATCATCTTTATATGACATCGTTAAAGCGATGGGATTGGTATTCGGAGATATTGGAACCAGTCCAATCTATACACTTGTAATTATTTTTACCTTAACCAAACCAACGCATGATAATTTGTTTGGAATTTTGTCTCTCGTATTCTGGACTCTAATCATTCTTGTTACCGTTGAATATGCCTGGTTAGCGATGAGTCTAAGTATTAAAGGCGAAGGTGGAGTAATTGTTCTAAAGGAGGTACTCTCCATTTATTTTAAGCAAGGTAAGAGAGCTACCGTTATTGCATATTTGGGATATCTGGGAATTTCTTTATTGATGGGGGATGGTGTGATAACTCCTGCAATAAGTATTTTATCCGCCGTTGAAGGATTGCCGCTCATTCATGGGTTTGAGTGGATAACCGGAAATGCAGTGATCATAATTACTATGGCTATTACGATCATACTTTTCGCATTTCAGTTTAAAGGAACAGATAAAGTCGCAAGTTCATTCGGACCCATCATGGTGATCTGGTTTGTTGCGTTATTTACTTCCGGTTTAATTTCTATTCTCAAGATGCCTTCTATCGTGTTAGCTGTAAGCCCGACTTATGCAATTGATTTTTTAAAGCATAACGGACTTGCAGGAGTTTTGGTTCTTTCAGAAGTTATTTTGTGTGCAACGGGAGGTGAAGCGTTATATGCAGATATGGGTCATCTTGGAGCGCTCCCGATCCGGAGAGCATGGGGTTTCGTATTCCTTGCTCTGATAATAAATTATTTTGGACAGGGCGCTTACATCTTAGTTAATAAAAGCACCGACTTAGTTCTTTTTCAAATGGTAAAGGCGCAAGCCGAAGCGCTTTATATTCCTTTTATTATTTTAACAATACTTGCAACCATCATTGCCTCTCAAGCGATGATCTCCGCCGTATTCTCATTAGTTTATCAGGGAATTACCACTCGTACTTTTCCGTTGATGAAGGTAAAATATACTTCCACACATTTGAAGTCTCAAATTTATATTGGGGCGGTTAATTGGGGACTTTTGGTGGCTGTTTTGTTCATGATTCTTCTTTTTAAAAAGTCTTCCAATTTGGCGGCAGCATACGGGCTTGCAGTTACAATTACAATGACGATCAGCGCCATATTAATGATCTGGATATTCAAAAATAAAAAATCGTTTGTAAAAATGGGTTTAGCAACGGTTGTTCTTTTAGTTGATTTACTTTTCTTGTTTTCTCTTACAGATAAATTGCAGCACGGCGGATACTGGTCATTGCTGATTGCTGCATTACCCTTAGCGGTAACGTTAATCTGGATGAAGGGACAAAAAAGAATCTACCGCTCTTTCCGGTCTCTGTCATTAGATACTTTTAAAATCGCTTACGAACAAATTTACAATCGCGGGAACAATATTGAGGGAACAGCAATTTTCTTCTCGCGTACTAATTACGACATACCGCCTTACGTTGCACATTGTATTATCAGTTCGAACATCGTATATGAAAAAAATGTTTTAGTTTCGATAGTGAGAACAGATAACCCTTATGGCATCGAATCGGAATACGTGGAAAATTTAGCGGTGGGTTTGCACGGTTTATCAATTTCAATCGGTTATATGGAAATTGTTGATCTCCCGTCCATCATTAAAAAACATGAGATAAACGAAAAAGTGATATTTTACGGTGTAGAAGATATTGTTACAAAAAGTCTTATGTTAAAGTTATATTCATTCTTTAAAAAAATGACGCCTAATTTCGTTCAATTTTACAAACTCCCATACCGTAAGATTCATGGTGTGGTAACAAGGATAGAAATATGAAAATGAAAAAACTGTATTCGCTCTTATTTTTAGTTGTACTCCTCCAAGCGCAGAATTCATTTGCGCAGAAGTACGACACGCTTGTTGTAGCGTTTTATAATCAAGAAAATTTATTTGACGCGGTTGATGACCCCACAAAAGATGATTCCGAATTCCTTCCTTCGGCAAAAAAAGAGTGGACACAAGAACGGTACGAAAAGAAAATGTTCAATATGGCAAGAGTCATCCGCTCAATGAGCAAGAATACCGGACCCGATATTCTGGGAGTCTGTGAAGTTGAAAATCAAGCTGTACTTGAAACTATGGTTGGAAAACATTTATCTGATTTGAAATATCAAGTAGTTTATAAAGAATCACCCGACAACCGGGGGATAGATGTCGGTTTAATTTTCAAGAAAGATAAGTTTACTCTTATTTCAATGCATGCGGATAATGTTGATCTATCGGATCATTATCCAACCCGATTAATTTTATGCGCCGAACTTCTTACGAAAAGCAAAGATACGTTACACGTTTTCGTTAATCACTGGCCCTCTCGCCGTGGAGGAGCTGTTGCTTCTGAAAAGAATAGAGTGGCAGCAGCACAAACACTTAAATCTGATGTTGACAGACTTTTGGCTAAATCAAATAAAGCAAACATTATTGCAATGGGAGATTTTAACGATGAACCCATCAACAACAGCATTAAAGAGACATTGAACGCTCAACCTTTTACTTGTGCAGATTCTGAGAAACCTTCAAAAGGTTATCAAAAGAATTTGTACAACTTAGCGTACAGCAAAAAAATGAACGGTGAGGGAAGTTATAAATATCAATCTGAATGGGACATGATCGATCAGATCATCGTCTCAGGTAATCTTCTTACTAACAAAAGTCTTCATCTTCTCTGCAGCTCGTTTGAAATTTATAAACCCGATTTCGCGGTCACTCATTCAGGCAAATATGAAGGAGCGCCTTTCCCAACTTACGGTGGTGTGCGCTATCTTGGCGGCTATAGCGATCATTTCCCCGTAATTGCTAAATTTCTTACGTTGAAGAAATAAACGTTAATATTGTTAAAGAGATAAGTAGGATTCTGTGTAGTAAGTAAATGAATGAATTTTTTAAGAAAAATATTTTAATTGGTTTTTTTTATTCTGTTGGAATTCATTTTGGTTTAGTCATCTTTTTTCTAATTTTTCAAAATATGTTAGGTAAAGATGAAGAATCAGGGAATGTTGTAAAAATATTAAAGTATTCGGAACTTGGATCTCCGCCTTCAATTTCATTAGACCGGGCTGAATTTGTAAAAAGAAACAAATTGAAAAATGAAAAATATGCTACCCCAAAACCGGTAAAAAAAATAGTAAAAGATACGGTTGAGATAGCGAAGCAAACTTTAGCTGGAAGTAAAGAAGGTGATCAAGAGGGAACTGGTTTTGGCAATGTCAAAATAATTCTGGAGGAAACAGTAAAAGCATCCCGACAAGTCGGGACAAAGCCTGTGATGAAATATTATGCGGCGGTTGATTTTATGCCCGCTCCAATTGGCGGATACCAAACTATTCAATCACGTGTTGTAATCCCTGAGCAAGCCAGACTAAAAAATATTTCCGGCAAAGTTTTAGTTAAGACCTACATAGATGAAATGGGGAAGGTTCTCCGTACGGAAATTATACAAGGAATTGGTTCCGGCTGTGATGAAGCTGCCATGCGTGCAGTGCGCAACACTCGTTTTTCTCCCGGTAAATTAAACGGACAATATGTGCGCGTGCAAATGATTGTAACGGTATTTTTTTAGAAAACATTTTGGTTTAATTTTGTGACCGTGAGTGGTTTGTTGTTGGTAGTAAATTGAAAAAAGATTTTGGAATTTATTATAAATTAGTTTATGGAGAATTAAAATGGGTCTAAGAGAAAAGATAATAGATGATATGAAAATTGCAATGAAGTCGGGAGATAAAATGCGACTCGAAACCATCCGCTCGGTACGCGCATTAATACTTGAGTTTGATAAGAGCGGCGCAAACAGAGAATTAACTCCCGACGATGAAATTGCGATGCTCTCTACAGCCGTTAAAAAAAGAAAAGAATCTGTTGAGATATTCACGAACGCCGGAAGAATGGATCTTGCCGATAAAGAAAGTGCGGAGTTAAAAATCTTGCAAGAATATCTTCCTAAACAACTTTCGGAGGAAGAAATAATTACCGAAATTAAAACTATCGCTGCTGAAGTTGGCGCTTCTTCCAAAACAGATTTCGCAAAATTAATGCCCGCTGCCATGAAACAGCTCAAAGGAAAAGCTGACGGCAAAACAGTTAAAGCCTTAGTTGAAAAATTTCTGGGAATAAATTGAACTATCTTGATTTTATTTTCGCAGCTATTGTTATTGCTGCATTTATCCTTGGGTTTAAAGACGGATTTGTAAGAAAACTTATCGGCTCGCTTGGCTTTTTCCTGGCGATATTTCTTGGGATACTTCTTTCGGAAACATTTGGTAGTATTCTAAATAAAATGTTCGGAATGGAAAAATATTTAGCGGAAATTCTTGGCGGGTTCATCATATTTCTTATCATCATCATGGTCACTTCCATTCTTAAAAGAGTGATCCATCCGTTTGATAAAGTTAATAATATGATGAACAGAATTACCGGCGGTATAGTTGGAATAATCCAGATAGTTTATTTTGTAAGCGCAGCGCTTTATCTCCTGCATATTTTCAAAGTCCCGTCTGAAAAAGATCAAACGAAATCGTTTTCCTATTCAACTATCTATAAACTTCTCCCCACCACAATTGATTACATTGGAGAGTACGCGCCGAATCCAAAGAAATCAATTAAAGAACTTATCATTGAGAAAGATTCAATCAAAGAATGATAGAAACTGAAGTTATTCAAGCATTAGAATTTGACAAAGTACTCACCTTTATAGCGAAATATTGTATAACCGCAAACGGTAAACAGAATCTCCTTTCTTCGCTTCCGTTCGAAAATAAAAATGAAATGATAAACGAAGGCGCGAGAGTATCTCAAGCAAAAGAAATTCTCATCCGGCAAAGCATTCCGCCCATTGATTATCTCCCCGATTTAGTTGAAGACCTCGCCATCTCCGGAATAGAAGGAGCGTTACTTACCGCAAAAAAAATATTAGAGATTAAAAGATTAGCTGAAATATCGCGCAGTACTTTTCAGTTTTTAAAATCCGCACAGACGGACACAAATGAGTTGAAGGAGCTAACGCAAAATCTTTTTGTTGATAAAGTTTTTGAACATCTGATCAACCAAGTAATTACCGAGACCGCTGAAATAAAAGATAAAGCGAGCAAGAAACTTTACGAAATTCGGCAGGAAATTGCTGAAAAGAAGAGTGAACTCAACCGGATAGTGCAAAGAATATCAAAGCAATTTATGGAAGAAGATTTTACACGCGAAGAATTTATTACTCTGCGCGATGGGAGAATGGTCATTCCGATTAAAGCTGAACACAAAAGACATATAAAAGGATTTATTCACAGCGAATCTTCAACCGGGCAAACCGTTTACATCGAGCCGGAAGAAACGCTTCAAATGAATAACGAAATCATTTCACTCCAGTTTGCTGAGAAGCGGGAGATTGAAAGAATTCTAAAAGAAGTTACTAAAAAAATTGGAACCGTCCGGCAGCCGCTCCAGGCTTCGCTAAAAGCGCTTGCGCAAATTGATGCGGTGTTTGCGAAAGCAAAATATTCGATTGAAGTAATAGGGAATTATCCAACACTTATTGATGAGAAACCGTTTTTTTTGCAAGAGGGAAGACATCCTATTTTGTTGAATAAGTTCGGTTCTGAAAAAACAATTCCCTTATCGTTTACTATTCAGAAGGGGAAAATTGTTGTCATCACAGGACCGAATGCAGGCGGCAAAACGGTTGTACTAAAAACCGTTGGATTGTTATCGCTTATGGTAATGTGTGGATTGCATATTCCTTCTCATGCAGATAGTAATTTTCACTCATTCGAAAAAATACTTGTGGATATTGGCGACAAACAATCGATTGAAGATGACTTGAGCACGTTTAGTTCCCACATTTTGAATCTGAAAAATATTCTCGAAAAAGCTGATGAACATTCACTTATTCTTTTAGATGAAATTGGAACGGGAACAGAACCTTCCGCCGGCGGCGCTTTTGCTTCGGCAGTTCTTCTTTCTTTAAAAGAAAAAAATGCTACGGTACTTTCAACAACACATCATAACAGTTTAAAAGTATTGGCGCATCAAACCGAAGGATTTGAAAATGCTTCAATGGAATTTGATCTGGCGGCGATAAAACCAACTTATAGATTTAAACAAGGTTTTCCGGGATCGAGTTACGCCTTCGAAATTGCAAAGCGTATCGGTTTCAACGATAACTTTCTTCAGAGTGCAAAAAGTTTTTTAGAAACCGATCAACAAAAAATGGAATCGATGCTGTTAAGTTTGGAGGAAAAATCAAATTTCCTCAATACCCAGCTCCAACAAATCAGCATTGAAAACAGCCGGTTAAAAAGTTTGACCAATTTGTATCAGCAAAAAAATCTGCAATTGGAAAAAGAGAAGAAGGAAATTTTAAGAAAAACCAAACACGAAGCCGAAACTTTTTTGATTTCTTCCAAAAAAACTATTGAGCAAACCATCAAAGAGATAAAAGAAAATAAAGCTGATAAAGGGAGCATAAAAATTACAAGACAGACGGTCTCCAATTTAGATGAAACTATTAAAGATTTTGTAAAAGAAGATATTGACTTATCACCAAATTCTCTTAATTTTGAAATAGGTGATTACGTTCAAATAAAAAATACAACAACCAGCGGTAAAATATTTGAACTCTCGAAAGATAAAAAAGAAGTTTCCATCTTAGCCGGTTCATTGAAAATTCAGGTAAAGACAAATTCCTTGGTTCATACAAAAAAGGAAGTGAAGCAATCGAGTGAAAGCAATTTTTATTCGCCGGATACTTCGGAAATAAAATACAGATTAGACCTGCGCGGTGAAAAACCAGACGAAGCAGAGTTTGAAGTGATAAAATTTTTAGATGCCGCCTACGCAGCCAATTATGAGCGAGTTGAAATTCTTCATGGCAAAGGAACCGGCGCTTTGAAAAAAATGGTGAAAGATATTCTGAAAAAACACGAAGGTGTTAAAAATTATTATTTCGCCCCGGTAGAATTCGGCGGCGAAGGAATTACTATCGTCGAACTTAAATAGGTCGTACTTGATAAAAAAAATTCTCATTGCAAATAGGGGAGAAATTGCAGTTCGCATCATCCGTGCTTGTAAAGAGATGGGAATCATTTCTGCCTCTCTCTATTCTGAAATAGACAAATATGCACTTCATGCACGCCTGGCTGATGAATCTCATTACATCGGCGGTTCACTTCCATCGGAATCTTACCTTGATCAAAAGAAAATAATTGAATTAGCAAAAGAAATTAATGCCGATGCAATTCATCCCGGTTATGGATTTTTATCGGAGAATGCTGCGTTCATAAAAAAAGTTGAAGAGAGTGGAATTGTTTTTATCGGACCCTCATCTCGTTCGGTTGAAATGATGGGAAGCAAAACTGCAGCGCGTGAACTGATGAAAAAGAGCGGTGTTCCTATAGTGCCAGGAACGACTGAAAAAATCATATCAATTACTTCTGCAAAGAAAAGCGCTAAGGGAATTGGTTATCCCGTTCTCCTGAAAGCGAGTTCAGGCGGTGGTGGTAAAGGAATGAAGCGCGTTTTTGTAGAAGATGAATTAGAATCTGCATTTTCTTCTGCACAGCGTGAAGCATTAAAAGCTTTTGGCGATGATTCGGTTTACATTGAAAAATTAGTTGAAAATCCAAAACATATCGAAGTCCAAATAATTGCAGACAAGTTTGGGAATTATTGTCATTTGTTTGAGAGAGAATGTTCCGTACAGCGTCGTCATCAAAAGGTGATAGAAGAAGCTCCCTCTTCTTTTGTAGATGAAGAAACTCGCCGTAAGTTGATAACAGCCGCGATAAATGCCGCTAAAGCGTGCGGATATTACAACGCCGGAACAATCGAATTTTTAATGGATGAACATAAAAACTTTTTCTTTCTTGAAATGAATACACGATTGCAAGTTGAACATCCGGTTACTGAATTTATCTCAGGGATTGATCTTGTGAAGGAACAAATCAAAATTGCCGCAGGCGAAAAGCTAAGTTTTAAGCAAGAAGATTTGCGCATTCTTGGGCATGCGATTGAATGCCGTATTTATGCCGAAGACCCCGAGAATAGTTTCCTCCCCATAACGGGAATTGTTGAGTACCATAGACTGCCTTCTGGACCAAATATTAGAATCGATAGAGGAATAGAAACGGGTTCAGAAGTTTCCCGTTTTTATGATCCACTGCTTTCCAAAATATCCGTAATGGAAAAGAAAAGGGAAGAAGCGATTAAGAGAATGGACATCGCTTTGAGTGATTATCTTATTGCAGGAATAAAGACCAACATCACTTTTTTAAAACGGATTCTTAAGAATGAAAAATTTAACAACGGCGAATACACAATTAATCTTATTGAAAAAGATTTCCTCCAAAATGGCACGGATGCGCTTGTAGATTTGAGTAACGGAGAATTGGAAAATGTAGCTGCTATCTTCGCAGCTTATTTAAAACTTCAGCCGAAGAATCATACACCCGTTAGAAAAATAGCTGATACAAATAAATGGACGGAGCTTCAGTATGAGTGAAGTATTTGTAACCGTTAACGGAAAAAAGCGGGTTGTAAGCTTTATTAATAGCGACAAAGTAAGTGTTGACGGGAATGAATACCATTATGATCTTTCAAGCGAGAACGAGTTCCATCATTTTTTAAGGTTAAATAAAAAAACATTCGATATAATAAAAGTTGCAAAAGATAAAAATAAAATTGCTATTTTAACCGAAGGAAATTATTTTGAGTGTAAGGTTCAGACAAAATTAGAAAAGAACGCCGAAACAATTTTAGCTCACTCTGAAAAGAGCCATCATAAAGAAGATGTCGTTTCACCTATGCCCGGAATGGTACTGAAAATACAAAAAAATGAAAATGATGAAATCACAATTGGTGAACCTGTGCTGATACTCGAAGCCATGAAAATGGAGAACGAAGTTACTTCGCCCTATAGCGGGCTGCTGAAAAAGATTTATGTACGCGAAAATACTCCCGTTGAAAAAGGGACAAAACTATTTAGGATCGAATAGACAATTGTTCAAATTCATAACTATATATAAAACACTAAACCATAAGGAGGTTACGTGAAACAAAAACTCAATACTGCTTTGTGCGCTTTTCTGCTTCTCTGCTCTACGGCATTCGGAAGTGGATTCCAAATCAATGAACATGGTGCACGGGCGATGGCAATGGGAGGAGCTTTTACTGCTGCTGCGTTAGACCCTTCAATCTTGTATTTCAATAATGCAGGTATTACTCAGATGAGCGGCTTTAAATTGATGATGGGGACAACGTTAATTGCTCCAAGTTCAACTTTCAGAGGTATCAGTCCTAAAGTGAATGAAACCAAAATGGAAAGTCAGTTATTTACTCCAGTCCATTTCTATGCCACCTACCAGATCACTGACCAGCTCTATGCCGGTCTGGGATTCAACAATCCTTTTGGTCTTGGTACAAAATGGCCGTCTGCATGGGATGGAAGATTTGTCAGTCTGGAAATTAAGGTTGAGACCTACAATCTAAATCCAGTAATTGCGTACAAAATCAATGACAATTTATCTTTTGGTGTTGGTTTACAATATGCATTCGGTAATGTGCTAATAAATAAAGATGTTAAAATTCCATCAGCATATCTTGGTGAGACCATCGCGAATGTTGATATGAGCGGTGATGCAAAATCTGCTATGGGGTTTACAGCCGGTTTAATGTACAAAATGGATTGCAACCTTAACATCGGAGTTAACTACAGAAGCGAAGTAAAGTTTGATTTTACAGGAACTGCAAAATCAACCGGCGGGTCTGCTTTGGCGGCTTCATCATTACCTTCAGGTGATATTACTGCAAGTTTAACTACCCCGCAGCAATTGGTTGTTGGCGCATCTTATCAATATAACGATAAGTTACTTTTATCAACAGATTTTCAATGGGTCGGATGGTCGAGCTATGATACTTTAAAAGTTAATTTTACTTCCACAAATACCTCAAGCGCTGCACCTCGCCTTTATGAAAATAATTATACAATCAGATTCGGTGCAAATTATAAATTCTGTAAAGACATTGACTTTTCCGCAGGTCTCTTGTATGATAAGAACCCGGTAAAAGATCAGTTTGTTGATGCAACGTTACCCGATGCCGACAGATTAGGTTTCTCGGTAGGCGCCGGATATAAAGTAATGGATAACTTATCTGTTGATGTATCTTACCTTTTCTTAAGAATGTTTGAAAGAACAATTACTAATTCAATGGTTAGCCGTGTTACTTATGGTTCCGAACCTTTCAACGGAACTTATAACTCAACTGCTAATTTATTTTCACTCAGTTTATCATATAACTTATAACCATTGGAGGTATAGAAACTATGAAAAAAATATTAAATATCCTTTTTAGTCTTAGCCTTATCGCGGTCATTTTCGTTGGATGCGAAGATAGAAGCGATTTAACAGCTCCAACCTCCGGCACTGCAAGCTACGATCGTTTTGTAACGATTGGAAATAGTATTACCGCTGGTTATCAATCAGGTGCACTTTATGAAAGCGCCCAGGTTTATGCGTATGGCAATCTTATTGCAAAACAAGTCGGCGCTTCTTTTGCTATGCCAATCATCTCAGACCCTGGTTCAGGTAATAGAATGGAGCTTACTGCATTTGATTTCAAAACAAGTACGCCAACAATTACAAATAATCCTTTATCCGGAACTCCTACAAATACTACTTATCCAGCACCTTACAATAATTTAGGTGTTCCCGGCGCATTATTGTATGATGTATTGAATGCAACTAACAAAGATAATTGCGGCTCCGGATTAGCTGGTAAACCGAATGCAATGTTTGATCTTATTTTACGCAATAGCGCATTAAATCTTGGCTCTCAGTTTGCACAAGCCAAAGCTCTCAATCCGACTTTATTAACACTGTGGATTGGGAATAACGATGTCCTTGGTTACGCTACAAGCGGTGGATTTTCGCCGGCAGCTCCTACAAGTTCTGCGCAGTTTACTGCATTTTATCGAGCTTTAGCAGACAGTTTAAAGTCACTCAAAACAAAAGTAGTTGTTGCGAATCTTCCCGATGTAACTGCTATACCATTTTTCAATACAATCGGTCCTAAATTAGCCATTGGCACTCCATGGAAAGCCAAAGGAATAGCAGCGTTATATTTTCAAAGACACGGCGCAACCGCCATGGATCCGACTGCAAAAGTGGATTCACTCGGATTGTTAACAGGAAAAGTTGATTTAACGTTACCAGCCGGAAGTTTCGCTGCTTTTTTAGGCGATACTACCGGTGCTGCGTGGACAGCGATTGCGGCGTATCTCAAAATACCAGAAGCATATGTAAAACCTGCATTTGTTGTAAACGCATATCCATTTGGATTTCATCCTATGAATCCTCTTCCTGATGTTTTAGCGTTGGATTCAGCAGAAATTGCGATTGCAAAAACTGCTACGGCTAACTTTAACGCTTCGATTGATAGCATTGCAAGAAACCGTGATTTCGGCTTTGTGGATATTAATTTTTTCTTCAACCAAATTCGTGCTAAAGATAATTCCGGCGGCACTTATTACGGTGGAATTAAATTTACAACCGGATACATTTCGGGCGGACTTTTCTCACTAGACGGTGTTCATCCTACAAACCATGCTCATGCAATTATTGCTAATGAGTTTATTAAAGTAATCAACGCAAAGTGGGGTGGCACTATTCCATTAGTTGATGTTGCCGCAATTAAGCCAAGTATTATACTTGGTAAGAAAATCAGTTTTGATCGTTTTGGTATTCCAAAATTTGAAGCTGGTGCGTTTGATAACTTACTGTTTTAATTGATTGATAAGAAGGATGGTGTAACGCCATCCTTCTTTTTAAAGGATTGTTAATGCGTAAATTGTTTTTTTTGTTGATTTCGATTGCATTCATTTTTATAATCGGCTGTTCATCTTCTGAGGAACAGATTAAAAAAGAAAATAAATCTGAAATTCAAAAAGAAGAATATGTTTTTGACGCTCCGGCAATTGATTCTACTATACATCAGTCCAAGGTTGATAAAATTCCAATACCGGCGGCTGAACCGGAGAAAAAGTTCGTTGTTCAGATCGGCGCTTTTACAACTAAAGCCCGCGCTGATGAACGTGCAGTTTTTGCCAAAAAGAAATTAGCAAGAGAAATAAACGTTGCCTTTTCAGATGAGTTTAAGCTTTATCTTGTACAGTTAAAACCGTTTGCAACCAGGGTGGAAGCTGAGTCAGCAAGAAATGAGCTTTGGAACTCAAAAGATTTTAAGGATGCATTCGTTGTAGTGAATCCGTAATTTGTGTTCATCAAGTACTTTAAATTCATTAATAATAATTCGGAGGTTTTATGGCTTTCTCTTTAAATAAAGTAATGTTAATTGGACAACTCGGCAGAGATTCTGAAACAAGAGTTTCTCCTTCAAATGTTTCTGTCACCAACTTTTCTATCGCAACCGAAAACAGTTATAAAGGAAAAGATGGAAATTGGGTGAACGAAACAACCTGGCATAACATTGTTTCCTTTAATCTTTCAGACTACTTTAAAGAAGTTCTGAAAAAGGGAGCTAAAGTTTATGTCGAAGGGAGAATTCAAACGGATAATTACACTGACAAAGAAGGGAATAAAAAATATTCTACCAAAATTATTTCAGATAGAATTATTCCGTTGGATAGACGTGGAAATGATACTGCATCAGCTTCTTCTTCAAATAGTTCGGAAGGAGAGAGCGTCATTCCTGATGCAGAGGCAGAAGACCTTCCATTCTAATATTAACTAAAGATAGGTGTTCAGCAATTGGAACTTTTATTTTCAAACAAAGCAGTATTACTACTGCTTTGTTTTTTTATTTCAAATGTCTCACCCGGCTTTGAGGCTGAATTATGAAAACCGGCTGCTTAGTCAAAGCGCTAATTGGTTCAACGATAGTTTTTGCCGTAATTTTTTATATTGCAACAAATAAACTTGACGACTACATCGTAAATCCCATTAAAAATTTCTCCGTAAAGTATGTCACCAAGGACTTAAAAAATAAATTTGAGTTTGTTAAAGAAACGCCGGAAAAAGATTCCCTTTTTTCTCAACTCAATTACTTTACCGAAAATATTAAAAAATTTAAGACGGTTCATTTGAATTCTGTGGAGGATGTGATTGATAGTTTAGATACTTATCTAGACGATAGCGTTGTTACTACAAAAGATCTAGAAAAAATTAATGCAATTATCGAAGCGAAGTTAAAAAATGAAAGATCAAAGAAAAACTGACATAAGAGTTGGACTGACCGTAATTGTTTCTCTCCTCCTTTTAATTTGGATACTCGGTTGGGCGAAAAACTTTTCGCTTAATTCAAATAGAACAATAGTAAAGGTAAAGTTTCAAAATGTTGCGGGACTTGAAATCGGTGACAACGTTACCGTCAACGGTGTGCGAAAAGGTTTCGTCGAAGATATGATGATGAAAAATGATTTCATATTGGTAAAAGTTTCGTTGGATCCGGACATAGATTTGCGGAGTAACGCAGTTTTTTCTGTGATGATGCTTGATTTGATGGGAGGGAAAAAAGTTGAAATTCTTCCCGGGAATGCTTCGGAAAAGTTAAATCTTAAACAAGTGCAGACCGGATCATTTTCCGCTGACGTTCCTTCTGTAATGGTGATGGTGGGGAAATTGGAAAATCAGTTACCACTGATGTTTAATCAAGTAAATCAAAGTCTTACTTCGTTAAATGAATATCTTGCAGATAAAAATTTGCAGAGCGATGTAAAAACTACCGCTTCTAATCTTGTGGTAATTTCGACTCAATTGAAAGAAGTAATTGCTGAAAATAGAAATCAGATAAAACTTCTAACCTCAAACAGTGTACAGCTCACCTCAGAAGCAAAAGATTTTTTCGAAAAAAATAAAGAATCTTTGCACTCAACTATTGTCGATGTTTCCGCGCTCGTAAAAAAAACTGATTCTTTTATCACCAAACTCAATGAAATTATTGTCGAAACAAAAGAACAAAAAAATGCAGCCGGTAAACTTCTTTACGATGATAAATTGGTTGCTGACTTAAAGGAAACATTGCAAAATGTTAAAGAGCTAATTAAGATTCTCACTGATCAGTTAAAGAATGAAGGGGTAAATGTTGATCTCTTCTAAACGCATCTTTCTTTTAATTATACTCATCGCTTTTACTTTTCGGGTAAATGCGAATACTGCATATGGCAAAAGGGGAATGGTCGTTTCGGCTGAACCGATCGCTACAAAAGTCGGTCTCCAAATTTTAAAGAAAGGAGGAAACGCCGTTGATGCTGCTGTTGCAACTGGATTTGCGCTTGCCGTTACTTTTCCGGTTGCAGGAAATATTGGCGGCGGCGGATTTATGGTGATCCATTTTCCCGATGGAAAAAATACAGCAATTGATTTTAGGGAAACCGCCGCAAAACTTGCATCGAGAGATATGTATTTGGATAAGAATGGTGAGTTCAATGCTGATTTAAGTCAGAAAGGAATTACCTCTGCCGGAATTCCGGGAAGTGTTGCTGGACTTCTTTATGCTTTGGAAAAATACGGAACGATGAAGTTGGAAGAAGTAATTCAGCCGGCTATTAATCTTGCCGAAGATGGATTTCCACTATCAACTGCAAATGCAAAATCTCTTGAATGGACTCTGAATGATTTTAAAAAATATCAATCTTCACTTAAAGTGTTTTCTGAAAATGGAGTCGCTTATCAAGAAGGAGAAATATTTAAACAACCCGATCTCGCTGCAACATTATCAGAAATTAAAAAATTTGGAAGAGACGGTTTTTACAAAGGAAAAGTCGCCGGTCTAATTCTTCAACAAATGAAAACGCTTGGCGGAAATTTTTCTTCGGATGATCTCGAAAATTATATACCTGTTGAGCGCGATGTTGTAAAAGGGAAGTACAAAGGATATGAAATTATTTCGATGCCTCCCTCATCTTCCGGCGGGATTGCGTTAGTTCAAATGTTAAATATTCTGGAGAACTTTTCCTTCCAAAAAGATGAATGGAACAGCAGCAGATATATTCACACTTTAGTTTCAGCGATGAAATTTGCCTATGCAGACCGCTCATTGCATCTTGGCGATCCCGCTTTTTACGATGTGCCGGAGAAATGGTTAACATCCAAAAGTTACGCTAAGAAATTAGTTGAAAGAATAACCGGCACAGCAATTCCTTCAAGTGAAATTAAACCTGGTGATTCGAAACAGTTTAAAGAAAGTGAAGAGACAACGCATTATTCGGTAATTGATAAAAGTGGCTGCGCAGTTAGTGTTACCACCACGATTAATTCAGCCTATGGGTCTAAATTAGTTGTAGAAGGTGCGGGATTTCTTCTTAATAACGAAATGGATGATTTCAGCGGAAAGCCAGGAGTGCCGAATCAATTTGGACTGATTGGAAGTGTGGCGAATGAAATTCAACCCGGGAAACGAATGTTAAGTTCCATGACTCCCACCATTGTACTTAAAGATGGAAAACCGGTACTCGTTGTTGGATCACCAGGCGGCTCAACAATTATAACAGTGGTTTTGCAAGTTATATTGAACAGATTAGAATTTGAAATGAATCTTGAGCAAGCAGTAAATTCGCCAAGAATTCATCACCAGTGGCTGCCGGATGAAATTTATACCGAACCGTTCGGAATTGCAAAAGATGTAAAACAAAAGTTGCTTGAGAAGAATTATAAATTTGGTACAGAAAGAAAATTAGGATTGGTTGAAGCTATTAGTTTCGATTCTGAAACGGGGGAGTTTGTGGGAGTTAGTGATGAACGCGGTGACGGTTTGGCGGAGGGATATTAATGGTTGTTGGAATTGGGATCGACATAATTGAAATTGACCGGATAAAAGAAAGCGTTGATAAATTCGGCGATCATTTTTTAAACAAAATATTTACTCCAACTGAACTTGAATATAGTTTGAGTAAAGCTAACAAGTATCAGCATCTCGCAGCACGTTTTTCCGCGAAGGAAGCCGTTTCCAAAGCGCTCGCAACCGGCTGGAACAATGATTTTAACTGGAAAAATGTTGAGATATTTAACGAACTTTCCGGCGCGCCAAGCGTAAAGCTTTCCGGCAAATTGGCCGATTACTTGGGTGAAGATAAAGAGTTAAAAATTACTATGAGCCACTCCAACCACTATGTTACTTGTTTTGCGATAATTTATTTGAAGAAATAAATAGTAGTAAATAGATAATGTCAGTTAGAAAATTAATATCCACATTTGATTGATCATGAAGAAAATACAATGCTAAATTTTATAAACGGACTACCCAAAGCAGAACTTCATCTTCATATCGAAGGGACGCTCAATCCCGAGTTGATGTTCAAGATTGCCAAAAGAAATAACATAAAAATTAAATACAGTTCGGTTGATGAGTTGAAAAAAGCTTATGATTTTGGAAATCTGCAAGACTTTCTGAACCTTTATTATCAAGGCGCCGAAGTTCTACATCAAGAAATTGATTTTTATGAAATGACATGGGAATATCTGGTGAAAGCGCACGAACAGAATGTTCTTCATACCGAAATGTTCTTCGATCCACAGACGCACACTAGCAGAAAAGTTCAGTTTGATACGGTTATTAATGGTATTTACAAAGCGATGAAGGATGCCGAAATCAAACTTGGCATTTCATCAAAATTAATTTTGTGTTTTCTGCGGGACATGGATGAAGAATCCGCAATTAAAACTCTCCGGCAAGCCCTGCCTCATAAAGATAAAATTATTGCAGTCGGTTTGGATTCTGCGGAAGTTGGTAACCCGCCATCAAAATTTAAGAATGTATTTAATATGGCGCATCAAAAAGGCTTTCTAACTGTAGCTCATGCTGGTGAAGAAGGACCCGCAGATTATATATGGGAAGCGTTGGAACACTTGAAAGTATCGAGAATAGATCACGGGAACAATTCATTAGATGACGAAGCGCTAATTGATGAACTGGCAAAATCACAAATGCCGCTTACGGTTTGTCCGTTATCAAATTTGAAATTGAAAGTTGTTGACGAGCTGAAAAATCATCCTTTAAGAAAGATGATAGAGAAAAATCTTTTAGTAACAATTAATTCCGATGATCCGGCATACTTTGGTGGTTATATCAATGAAAATTATTCTGCAATCGCAGAAGCGTTGGATTTATCAATTGAAGAAATTGGTCAACTTGCTAAAAATTCTTTTAAAGCGAGTTTTTGTGAAGAGCCAATTAAAGAAAAGATGAACTCGAAGGTTGACGAATATATTAAGAATTACAAATTACTCACGTGTTAGATAGGGTTACTAACTCTGTTAGGCAAAGATTGTAAAAACCATTTGGCGAGCTCGATAACTTTCGAGATCGACCAGGTGATAAGCGGTAGGTGAGTTACTAAATATTATATCCTAAAGAAAATCTAAAGAATATATCCGGGAAACCAAAAACCATAACGCCAACGTTAATGTTCTTCATAAGGGTATATTGTCTTGCCATACCAAACTCTGCGGGCAACGGTAAATCCATCATATCCTTAAGTGATTTCCTCGTGTCTTTATCGGCAAAACCTTCTACAATCGGATTGCCAAAACCTAAACCGCCGTAAAATCTATAATGGGGATTTTCATACTGCGTAAATTTTTTAAACAATTGCATAATGAATCCATCAAGATCAAGATAGAAAAAGCGGATGGGAAGCAATGCCCATGCCCAGCCTTTCAACTCATCCGGGAAAACAAAATCGGCTCCGCCTCTTATTCCAACGGACATTTCTTTACCTATTTTATAGCGGTCGAATTGATAAGACATCTCGCCGAAATATTTTATAATGTTGAGCGAAACATTATGTATTCCTAATTTTGTATCAACTCCAACTGTTAAGGTAGAAGGCATTTTGATGAGCACTTCACTGGCAAAATAATTTTGAGTCGGTTTTGTAAGATTCGGTTTCGCAAGTTCCATCGAATCAATCGCAACATCAAATT
>JAVHOS010000036.1:0-1235 GCA_036170205.1 Ignavibacteriaceae bacterium
ATCGGTTCTGAAGGAAGGATAGAAGTAACAAGGTCTTTCTCTTTGCAGCTAACAAATAAAAGCAATAAACACAATACGAATGAATTTCCTTTTAACACCGATTTCATGATAAGAGCTCCCAAATATAATCTTGAAACACTTTGTTCAAAAATAAAAAAATATTTGGAATTTCTAACTCAATTCGCACTATTTTTTTATGTAAATATTTCCCCCTCTTTCGCTAATCAATCCATCAACTTTTAATTTAAGAATTATATCTCCAAGTTTTGGATGCGGTATAATTTGTGCGGTTTCTGTTTTCGATATTGTTTGCTGTTCTAACAGGAGTTTAAGTATCTTTCCTCTCACTTCCCTTTCGGAGCCTTTAAATGGCGATTGTTTCGATTTCGATGTTATCTTCGTTTGTTTCGCGGTAGCTGCCAAAGCTCCGTAGTCCATTAATGCGTTGTGCCAAATTCTACTTTTACCGTTTGGAATGACAGAGAAGCCAATTTCGGAAATTCGTTTTAGTGAAATATTCTGATTTAAATGCAGTTCATGAATTAACACGCGTCTGATGTTTGTATCTATAACCGCGACTTTTTTGTTGAAAGCAAACGCCATAATTGCTGCAGCCGTATAACTTCCGATCCCTTTTAATTTGAATAGATCATCTTGATGTTGCGGGAAGTTCCCGTTGAGATCATTCACAATGGTTTTTGCAATTTCCTTCAAACGGATTACGCGGGTGTTAAAGCCTAACCCGGACCAGATTTTGAGTACTTCCGAATTTTTAGCTTTAGCTAAATCATTTATCGTCGGAAATCGTTTTATGAACTTTTCAAAATATGCTACAACACGGGAGGTTTGTGTTTGTTGCAGCATAATTTCAGATACTAAAATGTGGTAAGGATCGGTGGTTTTTCTCCACGGGAAATCCCGTTTGTTAACTTTATACCAGCTCAATATTTTAGATTGAAATTCTTTTATCTCTTTTTCATTCAACGTTTTTCTGTTCATTTCAGTAATTGTTTAAATTCTGTTATGAAATTTCTTAAAATATTTTTTTTCTTCTTATTCTCTATAACAATCTTTTCTCAAGAAAAGTTTTATTACACGGGGAAATATTACGGAAACAAGATGTTAATGGCAGGATTATAAAATACAGCGAACTTTCTACCGGATTATAGTGTATCCTCCACAGAAACGGAAATGTTATGCTTGGTTTAACTACTGTTTATGCGCCGGGATTAGGA